>NZ_CP104145.1:0-300000 GCF_025200715.1 Rhizobium sullae | reverse complement strand
CGTGCTGATCCTCGTACTCGCCGTTCTCACCGTCTCAAGCCGGTTCGACCGGCGAGATCACATAGATATGAACTAGGAGGACGAGATGATGGCTTCTCTTCAATGGTGGCAGCGCGGCCTGGTCGGATTCAGTTTACTGGTGCTGATTTTTCTTTACGTGCCGATTGTCATCCTCGTGCTGTTTTCATTCAATGACAGCCCGGTGACGTCCTTTCCGCTCTCGGGCTTTACGCTACGCTGGTACCAACAGTTCCTGGCGAACAACCAGATGCTGACGGCGCTTGGCAACAGCTTGATCGTGGCGAGCTTCGCAACACTCCTCAGCGTGGTGATCGGCGTCACGGCGGCTCTGGCGCTCGATCGTTACAGCTTCCCGGGTAAGGACATTTTCCGCAACGCTATCCTGCTGCCGCTCAGCCTACCGGGCATCGTGACCGGGATTGCGATGCTGAACTTCTACAAGCAGATCGGCATCCCCCAAAGCCTCACCGCCGTGGTCATCGGTCACGCGACAGCGCTGCTTGGCGTCGTTGTCTCGCAGGTGATGGCCCGCCTCGCCAAGCTCAATCTGCGTCTCCTCGAAGCTTCGGCGGATCTCGGAGCGACGCCCTTCGAAACGTTCTACCGGGTGATTCTTCCCAACATTCGCACTTCGATCATCGGATCGGCGCTGCTGTGTTTCACGCTGTCCTTCGATGAAATCCCGGTCACCTATTTCCTCACCGGCCGCGACGTGACCCTTCCGATCTACATCTACTCGACCCTCAGGCGAGGCATCACGCCCGAAATCAATGCCGTCGGCAGCATCATCGTTGCCGCCTCCTTCGTGCTCGTCGTGCTCTCCGTCACGATGCTCAGAGACCAAACCAAGTCAAAGTAACAACAGGAGTACAGTCATGGACGCCTCAACCTACACGCGGGATTTCTGGCATGGCAAAGCCAAGTCCCTGAAATTCAGGACGCTACATTTCATCGACGGCGCATATGTTCCTTCCGCCGATGGACGGACATTCAACACGATCAATCCAGCAACGGGCGAAGTCCTTGCGGAAGTCAGCCGCGGTGGTCAGGCGGAGATCGATCGCGCCGTAAGCGTCGCTCGCAAGGCTTTCAAGTCCGGCTCCTGGTCGCGCATGGATCCGCGTGACCGCATGGCAGTCCTAGAGCGCTTCTCGACACTTGTTGAGGCGAATGGGGAAGAATTTGCCCTGCTCGACAGCCTCGACATGGGCAAGCCCGTCATGGACATGATGAACATCGACATCCCGGGTTCGGTTACGTCCCTGAAGTTCTTCTCCGAAACGATCGACAAGATTGAGGGAGCGGTGACCAACACGTCGGCCAGCGCCCTCCATTACATCCTTCGCCAGCCACTGGGCGTCGTCGGCCTCATCGTACCGTGGAATTATCCCTTGATGATGGCGGCCTGGAAGCTCGGTCCTGCCCTTGCGACAGGCAACTCCGTCGTCCTCAAGCCGGCGGAGCAATCTCCGCTTTCGGCAAACCTGCTGGCCGAACTGTTTATCGAAGCCGGCGGCCCGGCCGGCGTCTTCAACGTCATCCACGGGCTGGGAGAAGAGGCCGGAAAGGCTCTCGGCCTGCACAATGACGTCGACAAGATCGGCTTTACCGGGTCGACCGAGGTGGGCAAGCTCCTGATGGTCTATGCCGGCCAGTCGAACATGAAGCGGGTCTCCACCGAATGCGGAGGAAAGACGCCGCAGATCGTGCTCGGCGACTATGATGATCTGGACACCGCGGTCACCTATGCCGTCAACGGTATCTATGGAAACCAGGGCGAGGTCTGCAACGCCGGTTCGCGAATTCTGGTGGACAAGAGCATCCACGACGACTTCGTGGAGCGCTTCTCCGCCCGCACCAGGGAGAATTTCGTGCTCGGCGACCCGCTTGATCCTTCGACGACGATCGGGCCGCTCGTTACCGCGTCGCATCAACAAAGGGTGCTGCAATACATCGACGTCGGCCGTAATGAGGGCGCTGCCCTGAAATTCGGCGGCGGCACGCTTGCGTCCTCGCCGATGGGGGCCTTTGTCGAACCGACTCTTTTCACGGGCGTCAACAACTCCATGCAGATCGCACGTGAAGAGATCTTTGGGCCGGTCGCCACGATTATTCCCGTGGACGGCATCGAGGACGCCGTGGAAATCGCCAATGACACCGTCTACGGCCTCGCGGCCTCGATCTGGACCCGCGACGTCGGGAAGGCGCATCGCTTTGCGCGCGACGTAGAAGCCGGCGTGGTGTGGGTAAACTGCTTCGATCACGGCGACATGACGTCGATCTGGGGTGGCTACAAGCAGACGGGCAATGGCCGCGACAAGTGCCTCGAGGCGCTTACCCAATACACCCAAACCAAATCGGTATGGGTGCACCTCGGCTGATCGCCACAGCGACATTGCCTGGGCAGTGGCTTCTGCCCAGGAAAAATGAACACGCGGCTGAGCCCGCGCACACTCCGATCAACGAATCCCGGAAAATCCAAAATGACTGCCTCAGCAGACTTGCACTCCCGTCAGAAGGCCGCCGTCGCCGGCGGCGTTGGAACACGTAGCATCTTCGCGCAAAGGGCCCAGAATGCCGAACTTTGGGACGTGGACGGTAAGCGGTTTATCGATTTCGCCGCCGGTATAGCCGTCAACAATACGGGCCATCGCCATCCGAAAGTCATGCGGGCGGTCGCCGCTCAAGCGGAACAATTTACACATACCTGCTTTCACGTGGCCCCTTATGAGGGATATGTTAAACTCGCGGAGCGGCTGAATGGGATTGCGCCAACCGGCACGGAAAACCGCACTATGTTGGTGACCACCGGGGCCGAAGCGGTCGAAAACGCCATCAAGATCGCCCGCGCCTATACGAAGCGCCCCGGCATTGTCGCGTTCTCAGGCGCTTTCCACGGTCGCACCATGCTTGGCATGGCGCTGACCGGCAAGGTCATGCCCTACAAGAAGAACTTCGGCCCCTTCCCGGCCGATGTCTACCATGCGCCGTTCCCGAACCAATTCCTCGGTATTTCCACGGAAGAGGCGATTGCCGGACTCGAACGGCTGTTCGCTGCCGATATCGACCCCGAGCGCATCGCAGCCTTCATCCTGGAGCCGGTTCAGGGCGAAGGCGGTTTCAATGTCGCGCCTAAGGAATTCCTGGTCCGGCTGCGCGAGCTAGCTGACAACTATGGCATCGTGCTGATTGCCGACGAGGTTCAGGCTGGCATGGCGAGAACGGGGAAAATGTTCGGTTTCGAACATGCCGGCGTGAAGCCGGATCTCGTAACCATGGCGAAGGGCCTCGCAGGCGGCTTTCCGCTGTCGGCCGTCACCGGCAGGGTTGAGATCATGAACGCCGCCCACCCGGGTGGGCTCGGCGGTACCTATGCGGGAAATCCGCTGAGTGTCGCGGCGGCCAATGCGGTACTTGATGTCATAGAGGACGAGAGACTCTGCCAACGCGCGGCCGAAATCGGCCGTTGCATCACCGACCGCTTGACGTCTCTCGCATCGCGGCAGGGCATGGAGCGAATTGGGGACGTACGTGGGCTTGGGGCGATGATCGCCTTCGAACTTGTCGAGGATCGCCAGACTAAGACGGCGGCGCCTGCAATCACGAACGGCATCGTCGCGGAAGCTGAAGCGCGCGGCCTCATACTTCTCTCATGCGGAACGCGCCTCAACGTAGTCCGTTTGTTGCCGCCCCTTACGATTGAATGGGACGTCCTCTCGGAAGGCTTGGACATCCTCGAGGCTTCAATTGAAGCAGCACTGTCGGCGCCGTCAGGCTCCGTTGCCGTGTAGACATGTAAGGCTGGATAGAGCGGTCGCCGTGACAGTATCGGAAGCCGCCTCGGCATCATCGCACTTCATTCGAGGAAAAATCCGTGACCGCAGATTTCACCAGAGCCACGCCTTCATACCAAACGAGCGCATTCGCTTGGGACGATCCCTTCCTGCTCGAGGATCAGCTCGCCGAGGAGGAGCGGATGATCCGCGATGCGGCCAAGGCCTTTGCCGAGGCCGAACTCATGCCGCTCGTTCAGGATGCCTATCTTGAGGAAAAGACCGATCCGGGCATCTTCCGGCTGATGGGCCAGGCGGGTCTTCTCGGCGTGACGCTGCCGGAAAATTATGGCGCGGCTGGCGCCAATTACGTATCCTATGGTCTCGTGGCGCGCGAGGTGGAGCGCGTCGATTCGGGCTACCGCTCTATGATGAGCGTGCAGTCGTCGCTGGTGATCTACCCCATCTACGCCTATGGCTCCGAAGAACAGCGCGACAAATACCTGCCCGGTCTCGTCTCCGGCGAACTGATCGGCTGCTTCGGGCTCACCGAGCCGGATGCCGGATCCGATCCGGGTTCTATGAAGACGCGCGCCGAGAAGATCGAGGGCGGCTATCGCCTGCGGGGCTCAAAGATGTGGATCTCCAACGCGCCGATAGCCGACGTCTTCGTCGTCTGGGCGAAGTCGGAGGCGCATGGCGGTGAGATCCGCGGCTTCATCCTCGAAAAAGGCATGAAGGGCCTCTCGGCGCCGAAGATCGGCGGCAAACTGTCGCTCAGAGCCTCGATCACCGGCGAGATCGTGCTCGACGGCATCGAGGTAGGCGAGGACGCGCTGTTGCCGAATGTCTCGGGGCTCAAGGGGCCGTTCGGCTGCCTCAATCGAGCCCGCTACGGCATCTCCTGGGGCGTGCTTGGCGCTGCGGAGGATTGCTGGTTCCGTTCCCGGCAATACGGCCTCGATCGCATCCAGTTCGGCAAGCCGCTCGCCGGCACGCAGCTCTTCCAGAAGAAACTCGCCGACATGCAGACGGAGATCACGCTCGGCCTGCAGGCCTCACTCCGTGTCGGGCGGCTGGTGGATGAGGGCAGGTTCGCACCGGAGATGATTTCCCTCGTCAAGCGCAACAATTGCGGCAAGGCGCTCGACATTGCGAGGCAGGCCCGCGATATGCATGGCGGCAATGGCATCCAGATCGAGTACCACGTCATGCGCCACGCGCAGAACCTGGAAACGGTCAACACTTACGAGGGCACGCATGACGTCCATGCGCTGATCCTCGGCCGTGCACAGACCGGCATTCAGGCATTCTTCTGATGGCTGCTCCAAACAGTGCCCCCCTCGCCGGCCTGAAGGTCGTCGAGCTTGCCCGCATCCTGGCCGGGCCCTGGATCGGACAGACGCTCTCCGACCTCGGCGCCGAAGTCATCAAGATCGAGAGCCCACAGGGCGACGACACCCGCACCTGGGGACCTCCCTTCATTGAGCAGCCGGACGGCAAGGGCGGCGCCGAAAAGGTGGCAGCCTATTTCCACGCGGCAAACCGCGGCAAGACTTCGGTCACCTGCGATTTCGGCAAACCCGAGGATCTCGCCCGCGTCAAATCCTTGATCGCGGAGGCGGATGTCGTGATCGAGAACTTCAAGGTCGCAGGGTTGAAGAAATTCGGCCTCGACTACGCCAGCGTCGCCGCAATCAACCCCCGCATCGTCTATGCCTCCGTGACCGGTTTCGGCCAGGCGGGTCCGCGGGCGCGACAACCGGGCTACGATTTCCTGATCCAGGGCATGTGCGGCATCATGGACCTGACCGGCGAACCGGACGGCGAACCGCAGAAAGTGGGCGTTGCTTGGATCGACGTCTTTACCGGCCTCTACGGGGTGATCGGCATTCAGGCGGCACTTGCCGAGCGGGAGCGATCCGGCCTAGGCCAGCACGTCGACCTGGCACTGCTCGATGTGGGCGTTGCGGTGCTTGCCAACCAGGCAATGAACTATCTTGCGGGCGGCAAGGTGCCCCGCCGCATGGGCAATGCGCATCCCAATATCGTGCCCTACCAGGTGTTTCCCGCCACTAACGGTCATCTGATCATCGCCTGCGGCAACGACCGGCAATTTGCGGCCCTGTGCGGCATGCTCGGTCTTAATGGCATTGCGGAAGATCCGGCCTATGCGACCAATCCGGCCCGGGTGGAGAACCGGAAAGCGCTCAGCGCCCTAATTGCGGACAAGACCAGGCTGAGGCCGAAGGCGGAGCTAATTGCCGCGCTCGAGAAGGCCGGCGTTCCGGCAGGCCCGATCAATACAGTTGCGGAAGCGATCAACGAGCCACAAATCCAGGCGCGGGAGCTGCGCATCGATCCCGCAGGCTTGCCTGGCTTGCGGACGCCCATCCTTCTGTCACGCAGCCCCCTGGCGCTCGATAAAGCCGCGCCGGTTCTGGGGGCTGGAAGCTGGGGATTTTCAAAAGAAGCCGGGGAAGAATAGAGATGACGATTGAGACGGTCGGGGCGGTCTGCGACGGGCAGACGTCGATGCGGAAAGACTTGAGGTCGCGATCGCCAAAATCGGCGCGAACCTGGACCGGCAGGTGGCGCACGATTTCGTCCGCCTCGAGCCCTGCTTCGCCCATCATGAACGTGCTGCATAGCAGGCTTGCCGACACCAAGTACCGGCCGTGCCCGCTGCTGAAATATGTCGAGGCCGGCTGGTTCGGGCGGAAGGTTGTAGACGCTTTTACGGCTACCGCGGTGAAACCCCTGTTCCAAGCCGGTGAACAGGTGCCGATGAAAGGTACCGGCCCCTGCTTGCGTCCGAGATTAGAGGTCATCTGCTTGCCATGCTTCCAACTAGATCCCCGAATATCTCGCCCGTATCCCCGCGTGCGCCCTGAGCAGGCGCTGGCCCCCCTCCCACGCGAAGATGGCATTGGCAATCGCGCAATTTTCCCGAAAAGAACGTGGACAAGCGCTTGCCAGGGGCGCGCTCGGGGTCTCCACGACATCATCGCCCAGACTTCGTTCAAAGCCTCGCTGATCCGTCCAAGCATGAAATCCGCCTGCTTCTCGGCATTCGCTTTGTGAAGTACGCCGGACGGCGCGCCAGCGGAGGTACTGATTACGCCGACCTGGACCAAACGCCAGCGTGGTCATCGCCTATCAGGGCGCCGTCGCTCCGGAAGCAATTGCGGCAACCTTCTTCTGGCTGAAGACCGGCGTGATGTCGGTCTGCTCGCGATCTCTTCGGCAGACCGCCTGAATGCCGGCTGGCAGGCAGCCGAGCGCGCCCGACGGCGGGGAAAAGGGATATTCGCTATATATGAGAGCGCTGCCTTAGAGCAGGACAACCATTCACCGGATCGCCGCATTTCCAGACTTGGCGATCCGGCCAGTACACATCCTCGCCCAACCGCAAACAGCCTGTCTCCGCTGCTCAAGGTTTGCTGGCCAACTCCCATTGAGCGATACATTGCTTCACCAGCCACTGTCCGGCTGGACCGAGCGCCTTTTCCTTCCTGTAGGCAATGACCAATGGGAACGATGGCATCCAATCCGACCCTTCCCAACTTTCCGGTTTCAGTTCGACGAGGCGCCCGGTCGAAAGATCGTTCTCCACGCGCGAGCGGGGCATTGAACCCCAGCCGACACCAGCAAGAATGAGGTCGTATTTGGTCTGGAGGTCATTGACGCGCCATCTGTTCGTGGCAAGCACACCATAGTCCCGACCGCTGTCCAAGTGGGGAGCGGGGCTGATGACCAATTGGGTGTGGTCCCGCAGTCGTGCCGCGCTGATTGGTCCCTCGATCCGGCCGAGCGCATGCGTCGGGGCGGTGACGGGAACCAGATCGATCCGGCCGCACACGCGGCGCTCGAATTCCTCCGGCTGACGTTCAGCAAGCAGAGCGAGATCGACCGTGCCATCACGCAGAGCCTTCGCCGCGGCATCGAAGGTTTCGGTCAGAAGACGGATTTCGACAAAGGGAAACTCCGCGTTGAAGGCGCTCAGGACGCGGCTTAAGAGGTCCGGCGGCGCATAGCTGACGACAGCGAGAGTAAGTTCTGCCTCCAGCCCCTCTGAGATGCCCTGGGCCTGGCGCCGCCAGTCCGTCACGTCGTCAAGGATGCGTCTCGCGCGCGGCAGCAGCGCCTTTCCTGCCTCGGTCAGCGTTGGACGATAGGCGGAGCGGTCGAAGAGGGGAAGCCTGCTCTGCTCCTCGAGTTTCTGGATGGTGTAGGTGATCGCCGATTGCGCTCTGTTCATTCGCCGCGCAGCCGCAGCAAAACTCCCCTCCTCAACCGTAGTGACGAATATCAGGAACTGATCAAGCGTCAGCGCATCCATGGGAATTCCAGAAGATCGAACGGTTTCACGGCGCGTGGCACAAACAGCGCCGACAACGACGAGAATAACACTATCAGTTTTCTTGAACAAGACAGCCAAAATTATATCGATTTCTTTTGACGTTTCCCCTCGTAAGATCAACAGCAAGCCCGCCTGACCGAGGGCACGCGGCTTCTTTCAGCGATCCGACGATGGCGGCGCACGGATCTTATGTGCTCGTTCACCACCTCTTCTGGAGACATCAGATGCCACACAGCTCGACTCTTCATTCAGCACCGACTGCTGCAAAATCCTTGCAAATAGGGCTCTGGATCGCCCAAGTGCTCATTTTTGTCGCGTTTACCGTATTCGGCTGCATGAAGTTCTTCATGCCGATCGATCACTTGGCGGCCATGTGGGTCTGGCCCGGAGACGTGCCGCCACGGTTCCTGCGCCTAATGGGCCTCATCGATATCGTAGGCGGTGCCGGCATTCTCCTGCCCGCCCTCACCCGCATCCTGCCCCGGCTGACGGTTCTGGCCGCCTTGGGGTGCGTACTGCTGCAGATTGTGGCCTTCATTTTCCATTCGTCACGCGGTGAGCTGTCGGCCCTTCCGCTGAACGCCATCCTTCTCCCCGTCTGCCTGTTCATTCTGTGGGGGCGCGGGAAAAAGGCTCCGATCATCGCGCCGCGCGGATAAACGACCCCAGCCGGGAGGCCGTATGCTCCTGCCGGTCAGGCTCCTCTCGATCCTCGACTTCTCTCGGAGTTCTGCATGAAGTTCTATTACAGCCCGGGCGTCTGCGAGGCCCGGTCTGCCATTCACCGCCCATACCGTTGCTACGGACGCATACGTCCCACACCGGCGCTGATGATTACTACGCCCTCAATCTCCGCGGCTACGTGCCGCTGGTGGAGCGGGCCAATGGCCAGATTCTGACCGATGGCCTATGATCATGCAGTATGTGGCCGATCAGGTTCCGGAAAGGAACTTGTACCGGCCTGGGGTTCGATGGGACGGTATCGCCTGATCGAAAGGCTAGCCTTTGTCAGCAGCGAGTGCACAAGAATTTCGGGCCCTCTGTTCGATGCCCGAAGACCGCAGGAAGTGAAAGCTATCTTCTCGAGCGTTTTCTTGGTCGCCTCGGCTGGCTGGAACGGCAGCTCGATGGCCAGATGGACGGCAAGTTCTCTGTTGCCGAGGCCTACCTACTCGCTATCTGCAACTGGGGCAGGATCGTTGGGTTAGACCTAACATCCTTCGAGAGCCTGCAAGCACTCCTCGGTCGCATCGCTACCCGCACATCTATGTAGGAAGCGTTGGCAGTCGAAGGGCCTCGTAGCATCAGTTCACCGGCACGCATGCGCATGCCGGAATAAGCCAAACATAGCTTTTTAACGCAAGTTGGTTGCGGTGGCTCACAACCAACGATTCCTGTGATTGGTCGAGCGCCGCATACCGAGGCTGGCGACGTGAGAATAAGCCGGTCGAAGATGAAAGCAACAGGACAACTCCAGAACTTTTTTCCTCGTCCGCTAACACCACCGTCGCTTCATCTGCGTGTTGGGAGAGATTTGCCAAGAAGCGTTCTGCTGCTAGCAGTAGCGATGGACCAAAATCACGGTACAGGAAACCTACTTTCACGGTTTTGCCTCCGGGCCAGTGCGTTCGATCATCCATGCGGCTGGCGTGTGACCATCTTTGCCACCAACGAAAGCCGAACCGACGAGGCCAGTGCGGCCGCCAATGCGCTTGAAGGTCAAGAGAGGGAACAATCCAGGTCGTTCATCAATCCGCGACTTCCGCTCCACCTGCATCCTTCTTGAACGTGATCGAGACGGGCGCCTCACCATTGGCCGCGATCTGCAACTGGAGTGTCTTCGGTGAAGGCGTCGTGTACAGCATGGAGTTTTCATTGGCGCGATAATGCGTCTGCGCGGCCGCCCAGTCAGCGACACCTTTGAGATCGAAATGCAGCGCTGTGGTTTTTCCCGCAGCCACCGTGAAACCGGACAGGTCGCGATAGATGCTTTCGGTCTTGGCGTTCGTATCGTCGGTCAGCGTCAGATACATTTTCAATCCCTTGAGATCGGCCTTGCCGTCGTTCGACATGGCGAGTTCCAGATGATCAGAAACGTTCTTCTTCGTGACCGGATCGAAATTGTCCTCTACCTTGGCGGAGAGAACGCGGATCGTCGCCGGCGTCCCGGTCTGGACAATCGGGTTATCGAGCTCCGTCGGTCTGGCGTCGGCCTTGTCGTTCTGACCGTCGCCGTCCGTATCCGCGATCAGGGGATCGGTCCCCAGCAGTTTCTCGGCAATATCGGGGATGCCGTCATTGTCGCTATCGAGGGGAGCCGAGACCGCAGGTGCAGCAAAGGCTGTGAGACCAAGGAGAAGGAAGCTCGAGACGAGAAAATTCGTCTGTTTGACGTGGGTCATGGTCAGTCCTTTTTGAGGTTTGCGATGTTGAACGGAAGCATAAACAGGGCGGCGAGAAGGGCTGCGGACAGGCCGATCAGCCAAGCGGCGTCGCTCCAGCGATCCCGCATGACGGTAACGAGTGGTTGACCGTAGTAGATTTCCTTGATGCCAAGGGCTGCGAAGCACCAGCGCTCAAGATGTTTGGCGGGCGACAGCTGTTCAATGCCGTCACGGACCGTTTCATAGGTCGCAAAGGACGTCATGATCTGTTTTTCCTGCGGCTTGGCGATGCCGAGTGTACGAAAGACGCCGGCACCAACCTGATTGTCGGGATCGAGCGTATCGCCGATCTGCGGCGCGATCAGAACCAAGGTAAGCCAGATGGCGAAGGCGGCCATGATGGCGTGCGCCGGCCGGCGCATGTGGAGCGCCAGAATCAAGCCGAGCAGGAAGAACGATCCGACGGGTGATGTCACGTTGTCAGCGGCTTAACGGTTGTCGGTAATGGGTTGGGATGAACAGTCCGGCCGTAAGCTACAAGAACCACCGCTTTCCACCGCAGATCATCGCCCGTGCGGTCTGGCTGTATTTTCGGTTCCCTTTGAGCCTGAGGATGGTCGAGGAGATGCTGCTGGAGCGCGGTATCGTCGTCTCCCATGAGACGATCCGAAGATGGGGTCGCAAATTCGGAACGGCTTATGCCAGGCAGTTGTGCAGAAAGAGGCCTTCGCGAAAGGATATCTGGCATCTGGACGAGGTGGTGATTTCCATCGGCGGCCGCAAACATTGGCTCTGGCGTGCCGTTGACCAAGACGGTTACGTTCTCGACGAGATCGTTCAAGGCCGCCGCGATACCCAAGCCGCCAGGCGATTGCTGGTCAGGCTGCTGAAGAAGCAAGGCCTGACGCCGAAGCGGATCGTCACCGACAAATTGCGCTCATATGGTGCTGCAAGACGGGAGGTGATGCCCGCCGTCGAACATCGATCGCACAAGGGCCTGAACAATCGGGCCGAGAATTCTCACGTGCCGCTTCGAAAACGGGAGCGGATGATGCAGGGATTTCGATCCGTCGGCGGCTTGCAACGGTTCATATCGATCTTTTCGGCACTCCGAAATCTCTTCGTCCCCCCGCACCAGAAAAACTCAGCCCTCGCCATCCACATCCATCGGATCCGCGCAATGGCGCAGTGGAAAGCCGTGACCGGCGCAACCGCCTGACGTCTCACACAAGCGCCTTGTTCCGACTTGATCAAACAACGTGACATCGCCGCATTACATTCTCCCGGTTCCTCCTCGCTCATTCGGCAATCGTGCCACTCGCGATGTGAGTTTGGCAGTTTTTTGGACAGACGCGGGCGCAGGCCCCACATCCGATACAGCGGCCGGGAAAATCGACGACCATGATCACTCGATTGAGCTCGCCATCGAAGTCGTCTTCCTCGCCATTGCAGACACCGAGAATCTCACCTGCATCGTCGATACCGTGAGGATGCATGACCTCCCGTGAGCAGACCTTGAAGCAGCGGCCGCAGCCGATGCACATCAGTCGATCGATGGAAGCTAAATACTCCGGCATCCATTTGGTCCCGTCGCGGGTCACGCATGAGCTTGTCATTTTGAATCCTGCGATGCAGCGAGTTCTCTTTTTGCAGCGTCCAACTCAGCAAAGGCATGAAATGTTTTCTCCGCAACTGCCGTAATTTCGGTCCAGTTGACCGGAAACTCTTCGGCGAGGTCGTGCAATTCCATCTTCGCATACCAAGCGCGCACCTCCAGCTTCCACACCCTTTTCTTCAATTCTTGAAGTTCTGACATGGTCTCGTTCTCCAACACCGTTTCCATCACGACCGCGCGAGATCCGGATAAGCTTCGATGACTTGGACCGCATCGCTGACTAACTGCGTACCGGTCTTGGCGCATTTGCGAAGGTTATTGAAACCGAACCGATGAACGTCACGCAGGGTCTTTGACAGCAGGACCAACCGTTTGGTCGTAAGTAACACCCGCCCGAAGCCCTCTTGGCTGATCTCCATCGTCCGCGACACCAGTAAGTCTGAGCGCTCCTTACCAAGGCCGACGGCGGTGTAAAAGGTTTTAAGCCTCCACAGGACATACGGATCGGGATCGCCGATGATTGGGATTGCGCGGCGCTGGTCCTCCGGAACAGTGAAGTTGTCCAGCAGTTCGACGTCGCACTTGCCTCTCCACCGTCCGTATGTATCTTCAGCGCGGATCAGCCGCACGAGGCATTTGATAAAGGGCTTTTCAAGGCTCTTGTCGTCACTGGCAGCTGGAATAACCGCGGGATTGGATCGCGTTGTCATCATTCACTCCTCGTCTTCGAAGCTGGCTTTCTTTCCGGCGGCGCCCGCTTGGGCTAACACCTTGCGAAGCCACGGTGGGGGCGCCGTCCTTAGCATCGTCCGAATGCGGGCTAGCACATTGTCGATGGGTTCAGGCTGCGGCACCTTGATCGGATGGATCTTTGCCGCAATAACCTTGGCTGCCGCAGGCCCGCCGATAGCCAGGCAAAATAGGAGCTGGCAACCCCTTAGCGTTTCCACTTTTGGAGCGATGTTGTTATCACCATCGGCTCGATGCGTTCCGCTCTCATCGGAAACGTCATCGAACACTACGGCTTCCACGAGACTCCACGCGTCGGGCGTCACGTCGTAGATGGCAAATCGTTTAGCCGACCCGAAATGCGCGTTCAGTCCTCTCATGTCTTGAGTGGCGATTGCTACCCGCAGTACGCCGATTTGCCGTTTTGGCCGCTGTTCGTGGAACCCATCATTGACGAGCGAGAGACGACGAGTTGAGGTCATTTTGCAATTCCCCGCTACGGATTGGATTAGGTGCGCCCGAAGTCGGCGTGTGTTGGTTAGCCTGAAAAATGTTGGCAACCTCGTAGATCATGTCGCGCGTCCCCTGATACAGGATTGTAAGTTTGTGCTGACTGCCTAGGCGGTCGAAGATCGGAAAGCCAATACGCATTAGCGGAATGTCGAGACGCTTTGCAGCTTGCCTGCCGTGCGAGTGCGTGACGAGAAGATCGGCACCCGGGGCGAGGTGTTCCAGGTCACTGAGATCGCCGACCTGAACTGTCTCCGCTGGAACTATTTGCAGTATTTTTGAAGACCCTGTCGTGGTGATGGCGGCTGTAATTTCCGCACCCATGCCAGTGAAAAAATCTGCAAACTGGTAGAGCTGATCCGGCTCGGAGGCGATTGCGATCTTCTTGCCAGCCAGATGGAAATGTCCGTCGAGCATGGCATCCTGCAACTGCATGCGGCTGCGACGGACATTGGCAGGCGCTTGTTCGCGCGACATTGCTGTAAGCAGCCGGATAAGCTGGTCCGCGTTCTTCAGGCCTGTGAGCGACTCGAACAGCACGTATGGTACGCCGGTTAGCCGCTGCAACGCTTCAGCCGGTCGCCGCATCTGCTCGCCGATGGCGATGCATTGCATCGCGGCACCGAGGTCGCGGATGTCCTCTATTTTCGTGCCGCCATACGTTGTGGGGATCCAGTGGTCGGGGATGGTGCCATCAAGCGCGCCGGACACATCGGGCAGTATCACCGGTTTGAGCCCGAAGCCCTCGGCCGTCTCGCGCAGATGCTCTATGTCGGCAACTGTTATGTTCCAGCCGGGCAGTATCGCGATCTTCCTCGGATCGCGATACTGCGTCCGGGGCCGAGTGATTCCCTCGATCATAGCGGTAACAGCTTTGGACCACCCCTCTTCTATCGCACCGTCGAAGTCCGGCGTCCTGGCGAGCACCACTTCCGTACCCGTGAGTTCTGTCGCCCGCGTGCGTTTGATGGTGGCTAGGTCCCCAGCGACATCCTCGTCGCGGGTCTCTACCAGTGCGGTCGTGCAAATCCCGATCAGCCGGGGCTTTGCGCGGGCCTTGAGATTAAGGATGGCCTCTTCGAGGTGATCCGCGCAGCCGACGACAATTGCAATTTCATCCATCGCCGTCGTCTGCAGCGGGATCAATTCCTTAAAATGTCTTCCGAGCAGCACCAGCGCAAAGCTGGTACACCCCTGGCTGCCGTGGAACACAGGCATTGCACCATTGATGCCAAGAAAGGCGAAGGCAGCGCCCAGCGGCTGAGACGATTTCAGAGGATTAATCGCCGCCGATTTAGTTTGGGGAAGGATGCGGGCCATAAGATTACCTCAACAGTCATCACCGGCGGTTTCGCCGGCAAAATTTGATGCACTTGCTGTTCTGTCTTCCAACTTCTCCTCGGTGGTCATGGCCTGCTCCCACGGTGCCGGTTCGCGCACCTGCGCCCAGATCGGATTGTGGATTGCGAGATCGATCTGGCGTGCGAGCTGCACCATGCCGTCATAACCGGCGTAAGCGTGATGTCGCTCCTGATTGATGTCGAGCCAAGGCATTTTCGCCTTCAGCGCGATAAACTGCGTGCGACCGCCCGACAACATGATGTCAGCCTTTTGCTCGGACAACATCGAGTAAAGCTCGCGCGGTGCAACCGACTCGTACAGGTGGTTCTCGTCCTTTAGAATTTGCTTGATTCGCTCCTTATCATCGGCCGTCGATTTCTTGACCGATGTGCCGACGATCTCCATGCCGATTTCCATTAACGATTGGACGACTGACCAGGATTTCACGCCTCCAGTGTTGAGAAGCACGCGCTTGCCTTCGAGCCGGGGCCGATAGACTTCCAGCCTCTTCCACGCTCTTTCCTCTTCTTCCACGACAAGCGCTTCCGTGCGATTAAGGAGCTCGGTGTCGGCGCCTTTCATTACGAGCAATTCAGCGATCCGCCGGAGCGCTTCGGAGGTGGCGGAGATGCCGTAGAAGGAGCCCTCGAAGAAGGGAATGTCCCAGCGCTCCTCCATCTTGCGAGCGAGGTTGATCAGGGCGGTTGAGCACACCATCATAGCTGCACGTGCGCGATGCGCGGAAGCAACTTGCAGATAGCGCGCGTCGCCCGGAATGCAGGCACGGACACGGATGTCAAGCCTGTCCAAGAGCGGCTTCACCAGCCAGAATTCGCCTGAGAGGTTGAATTCGCCAAGGATATTGATGTCGTGATGGCCTGGGTCATCCGGCTCTACCGTACCTATGACGTGGTCGAGTAACACCTCGCCGGCAAGTTTGTTACCGAGGTTCTTAGAACCCGCAAACCCCGGCGCATTGACCGGCACCACCGGTATGGCGAACTTTTCCGCCGCGCGCTTGCAAACCGCCTCGATGTCATCGCCGATCATCGCCGTAACGCAGGTTGCATAGACAAAGATTGCAGCCGGCGCATACGCCTCTTTGATCTCGCGGATCGCTTTGAAGAGCTTCCGCTCGCTGTGCCCCATCACTATGTCGAGTTCGGTAAGATCAGTGGTGAAGCTTGTGCGCCAAAGCGTGGGACCAGAAGACGCAGCGCCGCGATTATCCCAGGAATTGCCTTCGCAGGCGAGCGGCGCATGGATCAGATGCGCGACGTCAGTGATCGGCTGCAGCACGATCTTGGCCCCGTCGAAGGAGCAACCACCGGCTGTCGCTCCGGGGATCAACGGCTTGGAGCAGCCCTTTTTGCGCGCCTTGGGGTCCTTGTTGCGATTTCTCTCGCAGGCAGGCTCGTCGAACGCATCTTGGATTTTGAGGGTGTGCGGGGACATTGCGTTGGCCTTCAGGTTCGATTGGGAGATGGCCGGCCTAAGCCGGCCGCCGCTCTTAGCGAGTGAGGTCGTACGAATAATCTGTCACACCCGGCTGCATCGTCTCGCAATCGAGCTTGTCAAAGATCTTGTCGAGGATGGCCGTTAGGACACGTAGCCCACCTTGATAGCCCATGAGGGGGAAGCGGTGGTGGTGGTGCCTGTCAAAGATCGGAAACATCAGCCGAACCAGGGGCGTGCCGGTGTCGCGCTCAAGATACTTGCCATAGGAATTGCCAATCAAGAGATCCACCGGCTCGGTCAAAAGTAGTGAGCGCATTGCCCAAAGATCTTTGCCCGCCCACACCTGCGCATCCTTGCCGAAGGGCGAGGATGCGAAGAGCTCCTTCATCTCGGTCTCCCAGGCTGAGGTGCCGTTTGTGGCGAGGCAGTGTGTTGGCTCGCCACCGGTCTCCATGATGAACCGGGCCATGGCGTAAACGAAGTCCGGATCGCCGTAGATCGCGTACTTTTTGCCATGTAACCAGGACTGGCTGTCGGCCATTGCATCGATCAATCTTCCGCGTTCCAGTCGGATTGCCTCAGGAATTTCTCTTTTGGAAATCTCCGATATCTTCATCAGCAATTCGTCGGTCGCCGTAACGCCGAGCGGGTAATGAAAGGAGGCTGTCGCCTGTCCGACCTCGTTGCAATATTCCAGCGTCTTGCGCGTATTGTAGTGCTGCAACGACAATGTCGCCTCCGAGTTCAGAGCCGCCTTCACGTCCTCGATCTTGGTTCCTCCGTCGTACATACGGAACTCACCGTCGGAAGGCGTATCGAATTGGTCGGCGGCGTCCTGGATGAACACGTAGGTCACCCGCATCATATCGAGCAGACGCTTTAATTCGCGATTGTTGCCAACGCAGAAGCCGTCGAAGCCCGGAATGATGTTGATGCAAGCAGCGACTTGCGTGCGCGCCGTGCCCTTCCAGAAATTCTCGAGCACGCCTTTTACCATGCTGTCATAGCCATCGACATGGCTGCCGACGAAGGCTGGCGTATGGGCGAAAGGCACGTCGAAATCGCGCGGGACGGAGCCCTCATTTTTTGCATTTTCAATAAACCCGTGCAGGTCATCGCCGATGACCTCTGCCATACAGGTGGTCGAGACCGCGATCATCTTCGGGTCGTAGAGCTTATAAGTATTGGCGAGACCGTCGACCATATTCTTTAGGCCGCCAAACACAGCCGCATCTTCTGTCATCGAAGATGAGACCGCAGATGACGGCTCCTTGAAATGGCGCGACAGGTGTGATCGATAGTAGGCAACGCAGCCCTGACTGCCATGGACAAATGACATCGTCCGCTCAAATCCGGCGGCCGCGAAAACTGCGCCGAGCGGCTGGCAGGCCTTGGCCGGGTTCACGACAAGCGCTTCGCGGGCTAGGTTTTTTTCGCGATATTCCCAGGTCTTGGTGAACTCGCGTTGCTCCGAAACAACCTGGTCCGGGTGTGGGCATTCGAAATTCAGCTTTTTCTCGGCAAGCATTTGCCTGTATTCCGGCTCGCGGAATAGAGGAGCGTGATCGAGAACTTTTTCGGCCGATTGCGGCATAGTAGTCACCTCTTTAAATCTGGCCGCGACTTGCGGCGAGAGAGAAACCTTCGAGATTTTTCAAGTCTCCCGCGACGGTTTGCCGCGAGAGACCGGGCTCTCATTCGGCTGCAACTGCCGTTGCAGGCGCCGCCGTTTTTTTCCAAGGCGCGTCGTAGAGACCCCAGACCGGATTGTTGATGGCGAGATCCATGTCACGGGCGAAGATGGCGAAGCCGTCATAGCCGTGATAAGGGCCGGAATAATCCCAGGAGTGCATCTGACGGAACGGAATGCCCATCTTCTGTACCGGGTATTTCTCCTTGATGCCTGAACCGACGAGGTCGGGGCGAATCCCCTCGATGAACTTCTCCAGTTCGTAACCGGTCACATCGTCGTAGATCAGCGTGCCCTTTTTGACATAGTGACCGGTGCGCTGATAGTCGTCGCCGTGGCCGAATTCGTAGCCGGTGCCGACGATCTCCATGCCGAGGTCCTCATAGGCAGTGATGACGTGACGGGGGCGCAATCCGCCGACGTAAAGCATCACCCTTTTGCCATCCAAGCGCGGCTGGTACTTCTCCGTCACAGCCTGGACGAAGGGCTGGTACTTGGCGATGACCTTCTCAGTCCGATCCTCGATCTCCGGCCCAAAATGCTTGGCGATGCTGCGCAAAGAGGCTTCGATCTGGGACGGACCGAAAAAATTATACTCCATCCAGGGGATGCCGTATTTTTCCTCCATGTGCCGAGAGATGTAATTCATCGACCGGTAGCAGTGAATGAGGTTGAGCTTGGCCTTCGGTGCGCGCTCGACTTCGGCCAGCGTGGCATCCCCGGACCAATTGCCGACCACACGCAGCCCGACCTCCTCGAGCAGAATGCGGGAGGCCCATGCATCGCCGCCGATGTTGTAATCACCTATCACATTAACGTCGAAGGGACTGGACTCGAATTCCACGTGCTTCTTGTCGAAGACCCAATCGCGGATCGCATCGTTGGCGATGTGATGGCCGAGCGATTGCGACACACCGCGGAAGCCCTCACAGCGCACGGGCACAATGGTTTTGTTGTGCTCCTTTGCTTTCTTTCGCGAGACAGCCTCGATGTCGTCGCCAATCAGGCCGATTGGGCATTCCGACTGCAAGGTGACGCCGTTATTAAGCGGAAACAGTTCCTCGATCTCATCGATGACCTTCTCCAGCTTTTTGTCGCCACCGAAAACGATGTCCTTCTCTTGGAAGTCTGAGGTGAACTGCATTGTCACGAAAGTGTCGACGCCCGTCAGGCCGACGTAGTAGTTGCGGCGCTGTGACCAGGAATATTGGCCGCAACCGACCGGCCCATGCGAGATGTGAACCATATCCTTAATCGGTCCCCAAACGACGCCTTTTGAGCCGGCATAGGCGCAGCCGCGGATCGTCATCACGCCTGGAACGGACTTAATGTTCGACTTCACGTCGCATTCGGAAACCGCGTTCGCGCCCTCGCTGGATCCCTCTCCGCCCGTTGCGACACCGAGGTGCTTACTGCGGCGCTTCGCCGCCTTGTCGGGATACTGCGATAGTACGTCCTCGATTAGCTTCGCGTGGAAATCACTGTTATTCTCGTAGTCGAGGCTCATTGGGCCTGTCCCCTTTTTTAAAGGTTCGGATGAAGCCTCATCAACGAGGCATTGGTGCGTGGAATGGCGCGCTGCATAAAGCTGCGCGCCATTCTTGTCGGCATGCCTGTTAGTGGACGGCTGCCGCCTTCGCTTCCTTGGCATGAAGCTCGGCAAGCATCTGCTCGTCGGTCTTCATGATGCCGAAGTCGAGCAGCATGTCCTCCAGTTCCTCCATGGTGATGGGCGTCGGGACGGTGCCCTGGCCCGAATTTGCGTGGATCTTTTCAGCCAGCGCGCGATATTCCGCTGCCTGCTGAGATTCCGGCGCATATTGGATCACTGTCATCTTCCTGAGCTCAGCGTGCTGGACGATGTTATCGCGCGGCACAAAGTGAATGAGCTTGGAATTAAGCTTAGCAGCCAGAGCTTCGGCGAGGTCGAGCTCGCGGTCGGTTTGACGCTCGTTACAAATCAGCCCGCCCAAACGCACGCTGCCGGCGCTGGCATATTTCAGAATACCCCTGGCGATGTTGTTGGCGGCGTAGAGTGCCATCATCTCACCGGACATGACGATGTAAATTTCCTGGGCCTTGTTTTCGCGAATCGGCATCGCGAAGCCGCCGCACACCACGTCGCCGAGAACGTCGTAGGAGACGTAGTCGACATTGTCGTAGGCGCCGTTCTCTTCTAGAAAGTTGATCGAGGTGATGACGCCGCGTCCGGCGCAGCCGACGCCTGGCTCGGGACCGCCAGACTCCACGCATTTGATACCTCTGTAGCCAACCTTGAGCACGTCTTCGACCTCGAGGTCTTCCACCGAACCTTCCTTTGCCGCAAGATCCAGCACCGTGTCCTGCGCCTTCGAGTTCAGGATAAGTCGGGTGGAGTCGGCCTTGGGGTCGCAGCCAACGATAAGAATCCTCTGCCCGAGGTCAACAAGAGCGGCGAGCGTATTTTGGGATGTGGTGGACTTGCCAATGCCACCCTTCCCATAGAATGCGATCTGACGCAGAGCTGCCATGTTCTTTCCTTCACTTGTTTGAACCAACGCGGTTGTCCCGCGACGTGGATGCCGTCGGCAGCTTCCGCCGCCTCGCATGAAGTGTTTCAAGAGTCGTGCCAGACAGCTAAATTGAGGTGGGCAAAAAATATCTGCTGCTATTCCAGCGATTTAGACGGCAAAAGGGCGCCGCTTAAGGAAATACAGCGTTGTCAAAGACCCGACAAAGGTGACGACGGTGTCATGAGTTGGTTGTCCGAGTCAGAACGGCAACAAATTCGTGCTGGTCTTAGGGCGCTAGCCTCAGATCGGGGGGGCGCCTCCGTTTATGAAATGCAGTTTTTCAGATGGCAGTTCGAAGATTCTATTCGTTAGGCCAAGCCTCAATGGGCCGAGTGTGACAGTTGAGGCAGTTGGACTGAAATCTCGACGGCCTGCTTGTCGAGTTGTGAGCTGCTTCATCTTTCAATCGCGGTGATATTGCGTCAGAGTGTTGGGGATGTGACAGGTATTATTTAAGACAGTGACCGGCACTTCATGCGCAATTTCAGGAAATTGCTGGGATAGTGCCGATTTTCAGGTCGCGCAGGGACCGTCGCAGGTTCATTGGGGACCATCTTGGAGCGGCTGTGATGGCGATGTCACGTTGTTTGATCAAGGTCGGAACAAGGCGCTTGTGTGAGACGTCAGGCGGTTGCGCCGGTCACGGCTTTCCACTGCGCCCTTGCGCGGATCCGATGGATGTGGATGGCGAGGGCTGAGTTTTTCTGGTGCGGGGGGACGAAGAGATTTCGGAGTGCCGAAAAGATCGATATGAACCGTTGCAAGCCGCCGACGGATCGAAATCCCTGCATCATCCGCTCCCGTTTTCGAAGCGGCACGTGAGAATTCTCGGCCCGGTTGTTCAGGCCCTTGTGCGATCGATGTTCGACGGCGGGCATCACCTCCCGTCTTGCAGCACCATATGAGCGCAATTTGTCGGTGACGATCCGCTTCGGCGTCAGGCCTTGCTTCTTCAGCAGCCTGACCAGCAATCGCCTGGCGGCTTGGGTATCGCGGCGGGCTTGAACGATCTCGTCGAGAACGTAACCGTCTTGGTCAACGGCACGCCAGAGCCAATGTTTGCGGCCGCCGATGGAAATCACCACCTCGTCCAGATGCCAGATATCCTTTCGCGAAGGCCTCTTTCTGCACAACTGCCTGGCATAAGCCGTTCCGAATTTGCGACCCCATCTCCGGATCGTCTCATGGGAGACGACGATACCGCGCTCCAGCAGCATCTCATCGACCATCCTCAGGCTCAAAGGGAACCGAAAATACAGCCAGACCGCACGCGCGATGATCTGCGGTGGAAAGCGGTGGTTCTTGTAGCTTACGGTCGGACTGTTCATCCCAACCCATTACCAGACAACCGTTAAGCCGCTGACAACGTGACATCACCCCCGTCTCCTATGCATGAGGCTCTACGAGAGGATCGCTCTCGCAACCCTCGATACATGCATATTGTGAGACGGGTCACCCCGGTCCCAGGCGAACATTTAGTCTAGATTACCTGGCTCAATTCAGGAAGTCAGCAACTCATCGAGCATCTCTGTTTTCGCGATCCTGGTGCGTGTCTGAGCAGGCAATGCAGTGTTTTGGCATTCCCTTTCAAATGCATGCTGTTTCACCCACTGGCACTATGCAGTTCACACATCAACGCAGGCGATTCCATTTTGTAAGTCTAAGAGTTTTCCGACTGGGATTCCATGCGGGTCCCTTCCTCTACCAGTAACTCCCGCATCCAGATGCTTGCTGGATCACCGTTGTAGAGGGTGGGCCATTGGACAGCCTCGGTGATTGGAGGAACTGGCACCGGAAGTTCTACGATCCGCAGGGGTGTCGTTTTTGCGAAATGATTGGCAAGACGCAACGGCAACACCGCTATGCGGTCGGTGCGTGATAGCAACTGCGGGATTAAGGTAAAGCCCGGCACGACGAGTTCGATGCGCCTCTTGAGACCGTGCTCCACCAGTAACCACTCGTCGATGCTGGGCTTCACCGTGCGCCCGAAGTTGGGTGAAACATGCCCCATCGACATATATGTTTCGACGGAAAGCTGCCGTGACAGCTGCTCATTGGTAGGGCAGCCGACGCACACGAGTGTGTCGGATAACAGTTTCGCTCTGGGATGCGCACTCAACATGAACAAATCCGGCAGGATTAGAAAATCGACATCGCCGCGGCGGAGAAGCTCAGCAGGCTCGTCATTAGGGGCAACCAACTCGAAGGTGACGGCGGGAGCTTCTCGTGCGACGCGCTGCACGACCTTCTCAAAGAACACGAGTGTCATGAAATCGGAAAGGACGATCCTGAAACGCCGTTCCGACTGGGCAGGGTCGAACGTTTCCAAGGAAATAATCGAGAACTGAATTTGCAGCAGGGTGTCCCGGACCGCGGAGGCGAGCGCTTCCGCACGCGGTGTTGGAATGAGTTCGCGGCCTTGCATTATAAATAGGTCATCGCCGAAATAGGTGCGTAACCGGGCGATAGCCGCGCTCATAGCTGGCTGACTGAGATTGATGCTGCGTGCCGCGGCCGTGAGCTTGCGTTCGGTCATCAGAGCGTCGAGCGCAACGAGGAGATTTAGATCAAGGCCTTTGAAACGCATGTGTAATGGATCCGCAGTGTGGATGATTGTCATTCAAACAATCAATTTTACTAATGTTGCAGCGTGCTTATAAACCCCGAACGCAAGCGAAATCAAGGCGTCGGCGGAAACAAGAAGTCACGATGATCCCTGATCTGGCTCGTACTGCTCGAGGACCTCGTCAACCGGCGTCACAATCCGCTTACCAGGCGTAACGTGCGCTTATCCTACCACTGCTTTGATCGTGTTGGGTAAAATACAAGCTGGAGTTCTTGCATGCCCTCGAATGTACAGTGGAAACTATACTGGGAAAATGAGTTGGAACGGTCAGACCACTCAGAACTTTCTGAGTTCTTCAAAAAAACCTATGGGCCGTCAGGAGTGTTCCACGCGAAACCATTCGAGGGCGGCCGAAGTTGGGCCGGCGCGAGGCCGGAACGACGTGCAATTGGCTACGACTCCCGCGGAATAGCAAGTCACATGGGCTTGTTGCGCCGTTTCATAAAGGTTGGTGAGACTGATCTCCCCGTGGCTGAATTGGGTTTGTACGGGGTGCGACCGGATCTGGAGGGAATGGGCATCGCTCATTCGGTCAGCGCATTGTTTCCGACGCTGCAGGAGTTTGGCGTCCCCTTCGCCTTCGGTACGGTTCGGCACGCCATGCGGAACCACGTCGAAAAATATGCTCGAACCGGTATGGTTAGCGTGCTGACTGGGGTTAGTGTCCGGTCGACCCTTCCAGATTTTCGTCCCGACATCCCCCCCACCCGCATCGAGGACCTGCTCGTCTTAGTGATTCCGATCGGACGCACCATGAGCGAGTGGCCGTCCGGCACGTTGATAGAACGCAACGGACCAGTACTATGACACAATTCGACTATATGCGCGAAGTGCCGGTTAATAGCGCCGGCGGCACCGAAGATCGCAGCGTTTATTTAACGTTTGACGACGGTCCTAACCCATTTTCTACGCCACAGATATTGGATGTCCTGGCTGAACACCGCGTGCCGGCGACGTTCTTCGTCATCGGTGCGTATGCGAAAGAGCAGCCGGAACTCATCCGGCGGATCGTGGCGGAAGGTCACGAGGTTGCTAATCACACGATGACTCATCCGGACCTGTCAACATGCGGACTTCACGAAGTAGAACGTGAGATAATTGAGGCAAATAAGGCCATTCTCTCGGCGTGTCCCGAGGCTGCGGTCCGCCATATACGAGCGCCTTACGGGGCTTGGACCGAGGACGTGCTTTCCAAATCAGCGAGCGCCGGACTTGAGGCCGTCCAGTGGTCGTCAGACCCGAGAGATTGGTCTCGGCCGGGCGTCGACGCGATTGTTGATGCAGTACTTTCTACTGCTCGACCTGGCGCAATCGTGCTTTTGCACGACGGCTGTCCTCCCGATGAGGTTGGGCTTTCGGGTCTGCGTGACCAAACTCTTTTGGCGCTTTCACGTATCATCCCGGCGCTGCACAGCCATGGTTTTCGAATTCGTGCACTTCCCAGCATCACAGAACAGACGAGAGCCCATGTATCTGCTTGACACAGCCAGCATCGCCGCCATCTCGCTCTATGCCCTGCTCTCGACCGCTTACAAGAGCATGCAGGTCCTTTATACTCGCCCCGCAAACGGATCAGCAATCTCGGCGCCACCGGTCGCGACCGGCCCCCGGCCAGCCGTTGATGTTATCGTCCCCTGCTTTAACGAGGACCCGCGCATCCTCTCGGCGTGCCTCGCGTCCATTGCAGACCAGGATTATGCTGGAGAACTGCGAGTCTATGTCGTCGATGACGGTTCTAGGAACCGCGACGCAATCGTGCGTGTACATGATGCTTATGCGCGCGATCCGAGGTTCAGCTTTATTCTGCTCCCGGAGAATGTCGGAAAACGCAAAGCGCAGATCGCCGCAATACGCCAATCATCTGGAGATTTGGTGCTAAATGTGGACTCAGACAGCACTGTCGCGTCCGACGTCGTGACCAAGCTCGCATTGACGATGCAAAATCCGGGGGTCGGTGCGGTGATGGGCCAGTTGATCGCCAGCAACCGGCGTGACACTTGGCTGACGCGATTGATCGATATGGAGTATTGGCTTGCCTGCAACGAAGAACGCGCGGCACAGGCACGCTTCGGTGCCGTGATGTGTTGCTGCGGCCCAAGTGCTATGTACCGGCGGTCCGCGCTCCTTTCCCTGCTAGATCAGTACGAGACGCAACTGTTTCGGGGCAGACCAAGTGACTTCGGTGAGGATCGCCATCTGACGATTCTCATGCTGAAAGCAGGCTTCCGAACCGAGTATGTTCCGGACGCCGTCGTAGCAACAGTCGTTCCGGACACGCTGGGATCGTATCTGCGCCAACAACTGCGTTGGGCACGCAGCACGTTCCGGGACACCTTTCTAGCACTCCAGCTACTGCCAGGCCTTGACCGCTTTCTCACGTTCGACGTGATCGGGCAGAATGTCGGGCCGCTGTTACTCGCGGTGTCACTAGTGACGGGACTTGCGGAATTCATACTGTCAGCCACAGTGCCATGCTGGACAGTCTTGATGATTGTCTCCATGACCATGATACGCTGCAGTGTTGTAGCGTTTCGTGCTCGCCAACTTAGATTTTTGGGTTTCGCGCTGCACACACCTATTAACCTCTTTCTCTTACTTCCTTTGAAAGCCTATGCCTTGTGTACATTGTCTAACAGCGATTGGCTGTCGCGCGGTTTCGCTCCGAATGTACCGGACAGCGGTCGAAAGCAGATCGCGGTGCAAAGCCCAAGGTTGGCGGCATCCGAAGGCACGTCCGATGTCGCGTGATTAGCCAGATACCGTAGATCGGCGAGTTTTGCAAAAGGAGGCGAAAGTCAATTGTTAAATCGTGAGTTGGGCCCACAGGTTTCGTGCCGCCTTGAGCCGAGTCCGTTCGAGCGGGAGGGCCCCACGGGTTTCAGCGTCAAGATTTCCACACCTGATTCCATGTCAACCGTGGCAATCGATCTTGCCGACGTAAAAAAGTCATACGGTGACAGATCCGTTGTCGATGGACTCTCGTTCACCGTTGCGGCGGGTGAGTGCTTCGGTCTGTTAGGGCCGAACGGCGCGGGGAAAAGCACGATCACGCGTATGATCCTTGGCATGACAACCCCTAGTACGGGTGAGATCACTGTGCTCGGGGTGCCGGTGCCTGCGCGGGCTCGCCTAGCTCGCATGGGTATCGGCGTAGTTCCGCAGTTCGACAACCTCGACTTGGAATTCACCGTGCGCGAGAACTTGTTGGTCTTCGGGCGATACTTCCGGATGAGCAAGAACGAAATCGAAGCGATCATCCCATCGCTCCTTGAGTTTGCGCGCCTTGAGAGCAAAGCCGATGCCCGTGTCGTGGACCTATCCGGCGGTATGAGGCGGCGCCTGACACTGGCGCGTGCGCTCATCAACGACCCCCAGCTCTTGATATTGGATGAGCCGACCACTGGACTCGACCCGCACGCGCGCCACCTGATCTGGGAACGGCTGCGCTCGCTGTTGGCACGCGGCAAGACGATTCTCCTGACCACCCATATCATGGAAGAGGCCGAGCGGTTGTGCGACCGGCTGTGCGTGCTCGAAGAAGGGCGAAAGATCGCCGAAGGCCGGCCTCAAGAGCTGATAGACGAGCAGATCGGTTGCCAGGTAATTGAGGTCTACGGTGGGAATCCCCATGAGTTGAGTGCGCTGGTCAGTTCATACGCGCGGCACATAGAGGTGAGCGGCGAGACCCTCTTCTGTTATGCCCCCGACCCAGAGCAGGTGCGAGTGCAACTGGACGGGCGCGCGGGTCTGCGCATTCTACAGCGTGCGCCTAATCTTGAGGACGTCTTTTTACGGTTGACCGGGCGTGAGCTGAAGGACTGAACGATGTGGAAGCTTTATGCGGCGGCTCTGCCCGCCAACGTGTGGAACTGGGTTTCCGTATGGCGCCGCAATTATCTGGCATGGAAAAAAGTCGCGCTTGCGTCGATCCTAGGTAACCTCGCCGACCCCTTGATCTACCTGTTCGGCCTCGGCACTGGCTTGGGAATGATGGTTGGGCGCGTTGACGGCGTATCGTACATTGCATTTCTGGCAGCCGGACTGGTTGCGACAAGCGCGATGAGCGCGTCGACCTCCGAAACGGTTTACGCGGCTTTCGCTCGCATGCGCTCTCAAGGCACTTGGGAAGCAATCCTATACACACAGGTCACGATCGGCGATATCGTTGTCGGTGAATTGGCGTGGGCAGCGACCAAGGCGTCTCTGGCGGGTACCGGAATTGGGATCGTCGCCGCCATGCTGGGCTACGCGGAATGGTCGTCCCTCCTCTATGCGCTGCCGATCATCGCCCTGACCGGCCTAGCGTTTGCGAGCCTAGCCATGGTCGTCACGGCACTTGCGCCCAGTTACGACTATTTCATATTCTATCAGACGCTCGTCATCACACCGATGCTGTTCCTGTCCGGCGCTGTCTTTCCAGTCGACCAACTGCCTGGCGCTTTTCAACAGGTAACACGATTCTTGCCGCTGGCACATTCGATCGAGCTCATCCGTCCGACAATGCTCGGCCGCCCGGTGATCGATGTCGGCCTGCATATCGGCGCTCTTTGTATCTACGTAGTAGTACCATTTTTCTTGTCGGCTGCATTGCTCCGTCGACGCCTAATGCCGTGACCAGACATGGTGCGGCGGACAATACGGGTCATCAGTGGAAACTTCCACTAACATCTATTGGAGCATAGCGGTTCTGGCTTGTCTTGTCGCAGCATGGAGGGCCGATCGGAACGGCGAACGGGCATCATCGCGTCTTGCCTCTTAGGGGGCGATCACATCGCGCTCTAGTCTTAAGGGCCGATCGACATTCATGGTATCCAGATCATGATCGCAGCGAGATGGATGAATCCTATGAAGTGAATAGTTCGACGTTCGTAGCGTGTGGCAAAGCGTCGGAAGTGTTTCAGGCGATTGAAGCACCTTTCGATGCGATTGCGATGCTTGTAGATGATCGGATCATGCGGAATGATGACTTTTCGGGAACGGTTTGAGGGTATGACCGCTTCGGCCTCCATCTTCGCGATTGTTGCCCGCAAGGCATTGCTGTCATAGGCTTTATCGCCCAGAACGGCCTGACCTGTCTGATCATGAAGAAGAGCGGGAGCTTGCGTGATGTCGCCGACCTGGCCGGCCGTCACGATAAAGCGCAAGGGACGCCCGAGTGCATCGGCCAGCATATGGATCTTGGTGTCAGTCCACCTCTGGAACGCCCCAGCGCCTGATCCTTGGCCCCCCTTTTCCGCTCGCCGCCTGTTGATGGGCACGCACGATGGTGCTGTCGATCATTAAGTACTGATTGTCCCGGTCAGCAGTGAGGGCATCAAAGACCCGTTCCCATACGCCGGCATGGCACCAGCGACTGAACCGGCGATGGACCGTCTTCCACTTGCCGTAGCGCTCCGGCAGGTCCCGCCAGTGTGCACCCGAGCGCAGCACCCACAAACATCCGTTCACAAACAACCGGTTATCTACGCCCGTCCGACCTGGATCGCTGGCCTTGCCTGGCAACAAAGGCGCAATTCTCGACCATTGCGCCTCGTTCAACTCGTATCGCTTCACTCCCATCAAGGCCTCCGTGCTTCACACGGTACCCTATGAATCAGTGATCAACCGATTTGGGAATCCTGAATGTCGATCGGTCCTAAGCCGCTGACAACGTGACATCACCCCGCCGCCTCTTGTCAGCACCTTCGGAGGCATAGCCGACCAGCGGCGCCAGCGTTGAAATGTTTGCTTGCAAAGCGCGGAGTCGAGGCATCGCACTGAGCGCCGATCGGGCCGGCCCTTCCTTTATCTGATGGCAATGACGGGGATATAGCTGCTTTATAAGCTTTTCGGTCACGCTCTGTCAAATAACAAGAAAATTTCCACTCAACGCGGCAACCGGGAAAGCTCACATCTATAGCTATCTTCAAGCGTCCAACTTACGACATTCATCGTCACCTTTGTCGGCTCCGCGACACGCATTCCTCTTCGCCCGATCCCGCATTTTCCGCCCACCTCTTTGAGATAGCAGCGAATAATTGTTTCGTCAGCTCAATCGGCCGACTTGGCACGAATCTTGAAACTCCTTCAGGAGGCACGAGAGGAGTTCATTATGCCGTTGATCAAGACGAACACCAACAACGCAATCCGGGGAAGAATTACCCCGAACCGTGGGGAGCAGCAGAATGACTGTGCGGATGTCATTGCACAAATCACTTTCGCCGATCTAGGACGTGGGGCTGGCACATTGCACAACGTGGGCGTTGCCCGAGTCGACATGCAAGGACGAACCGCGGCGGGTGACGCGAACATCCAAGTCCAGATCGGTAAAGGTACGGTCGCTGCTGCAATGATCTCCAACTCCGTGCAACAGACGACGGATCCCGCCAATCAAAGGGGAGCGGCCAACGGCACCATCTCGGTGCTCAATCAAAGCATGGACACCGGGACAGTCTGGACTTTGACAGGAACGCTTCCATGACAGTCCACCATCACATGTGGATCAACAGTAAATTCCGCTAAAGGAGCAGCCTATGGCTACCGTGAAAGTCGATATCAACAACTTCCAGTCGGAAGTTCTGGAATCTGCAGAACCCGTCGTCGTTGATTTTTGGGCTGAGTGGTGCGGTCCGTGCAAGATGATCGCTCTGAGTCTTGAGGAAATTGCGATCGAACTTGCCGGCAAGGTTAAGGTCGCCAAGCTCAATATTGATGAAAACCCGGAACTGGCAGCTCAGTTCGGCGTCCGCTCGATTCCGACGCTTGCCATCTTCAAGGCTGGTGAAGTTGCCGATATCAAGGTTGGTGCTGCTCCGAAGACCGCTCTTTCGAGCTGGATTTCGAACGCAGCTTAATTTTTGATCGCATACTGAATGAAATAGCCCGGCTTCGACCGGGCTATTTCATTTGGGGGGCGTTCCGTTGTCAGCAAGGACATCGCCGACGAGATAGAGAGAACCGCCGATCAGGATTCGCGGCGGCGGAACCTGCGGATCAAGGGTCTCCTTGATCACGTCCAACGCTTCACCGACTGTGGACATCGGCTCGGCGACAAGGCCAGCATCATAGGCAGAATTTGACAGAACCACAGGATCGATCATCGCGTCGCTGCCGCGGATCGGCACGCAGAAGACCTTTTCCGCAAGGCCCACGAAGGCCTTGAAATAGCCGATCGGCTCCTTGGTATTGATCATGCCGGTTATGAGGTAGAGCGGACGCGGCTGCTTCTCTTCGAAATTTGCCATCGCTTCCGCGATGACTTCGCCGGCGCCGGGATTGTGGCCCCCATCGACCCATATCTCGGCACCGGGCGGAGCGTGTGCGATCAGGTTGCCTTCGGTCAGCCGCTGGAGGCGGCCAGGCCATTCGACGGAATTCATAGCCTTTTCCATCATCGCTTCAGTGACGACGAAACCCGCTGCCTTGACGGCGCGGATTGCGGCCGCTGCGTTGGCATATTGATGGCGGCCGGGAAGCCGCGGCAATGGCAGGTCCGCAAGACCGAATTCGTCCTGATAGACGAGGCGGCCGTACGGCGATGTCACGTTGTCAGCGGCTTAACGGTTGTCTGGTAATGGGTTGGGATGAACAGTCCGGCCGTAAGCTACAAGAACCACCGCTTTCCACCGCAGATCATCGCCCGTGCGGTCTGGCTGTATTTTCGGTTCCCTTTGAGCCTGAGGATGGTCGAGGAGATGCTGCTGGAGCGCGGTATCGTCGTCTCCCATGAGACGATCCGGAGATGGGGTCGTAAATTCGGAACGGCTTATGCCAGGCAGTTGTGCAGAAAGAGGCCTTCGCGAAAGGATATCTGGCATCTGGACGAGGTGGTGATTTCCATCGGCGGCCGCAAACATTGGCTCTGGCGTGCCGTTGACCAAGACGGTTACGTTCTCGACGAGATCGTTCAAGCCCGCCGCGATACCCAAGCCGCCAGGCGATTGCTGGTCAGGCTGCTGAAGAAGCAAGGCCTGACGCCGAAGCGGATCGTCACCGACAAATTGCGCTCATATGGTGCTGCAAGACGGGAGGTGATGCCCGCCGTCGAACATCGATCGCACAAGGGCCTGAACAATCGGGCCGAGAATTCTCACGTGCCGCTTCGAAAACGGGAGCGGATGATGCAGGGATTTCGATCCGTCGGCGGCTTGCAACGGTTCATATCGATCTTTTCGGCACTCCGAAATCTCTTCGTCCCCCCGCACCAGAAAAACTCAGCCCTCGCCATCCACATCCATCGGATCCGCGCGATGGCGCAGTGGAAAGCCGTGACCGGCGCAACCGCCTGACGTCTCACACAAGCGCCTTGTTCCGACCTTGATCAAACAACGTGACATCGCCGCGAGAACTCTTGGCTACTCATCTGCATCGCGCCATCGCGGACCGGCGGCCAAACGAACTTGCCCGCTTCCAACCACTTCGTCGCTAGGATCATGCCTGACCCGTCCCAGTAAATGCAGCGCAGGCGATCGCAACGCTTGGCGCGGAACACGAACACGTCACCGCAATAAGGATCAGCCGCAAGCGCTGACGCCACCAAGGCCACCAGGCCATTCATGCCGCGCCGGAAGTCGACAGGCTGCGTCGCCACCATGATCTTTACGCCATTCGGCGAAAGACCGATCACCGGCGACCTCGCAACGCCGCTACTACCGCTTGCGCCAACTCGGGCGCCACCGAACCGATCACGGTCAGGCGCGCGCCGGCAATCTCGATCTCAATTCGACCGGCGGCGACGTGGGCGACATCCGACGGCGAGCCCTGGTAATCCGTTCGATCGCCAACCACCGTCACCGGAACGAACACCGCCTGGTGTGCGCAGGCCTTGGCAGATCGACGAGAGGTCAACCCGGCTTCCCGACGCCAGACGTTCAGCAAACCGCGGTTGACGCCCCAGCGCCGGGCAAGAGCCGAGATGTTCACCTCGGGTTCGGCGCTCTCCGCAAGAATCCGCGCCTTCTCCTCGTCAGTCCAATTCCGCCGCTGCCGCCGACCGGTGATCACCTCGATCCGACGATATTTTCCCTCATGCCTGGCTTCATGCATGCCTTCATCCATGACTTCAAGCATGGCATCAGCGCGATCTCCAACCATCCCGTTCCGCTCCTATCGATGAAGGAGCTTATCTCGCCGCCTCAATCACAAAAGCAAAGGTGGGGTGTTCGTCGCGCTCACGTCGCACTTGCCGCTAAAATGGCCCGGATTGTCTGGGTTGTCCTGACCAAGCCTGGAGCGCTCTACGAACGCAGAGACCCTGCCTTCACCTGACGATCCAAACTCGATTGCAAGGCTCGGGAATAGTGATGACGAAACAGTGGATCAACATGCCGTAAGTCCTGCGCAAAAAAGCGGCTTCGTGCCCGAACCATTTATTGGGAACGGCGTGTGCGGATCTCATCATGGCCTGGCTGCAACCGCAGCCCACTCGCGAGAGGCCGGATACATTTATGCAACTGGATTCGTCATTTACGATGTCGCGTATCCTTGCACGGACGAGGCAGACCATAGCGGCATTGTCGAGCATGGCATAAGCCAGAAGCCGCTTTAGCTTCGTGTTCTCGTCCTCCAGCGTCTTCAGCCGCTTGGCCTCGGACACCTCCATGCCGCCAAACTTGGCTTTCCATTTATAGATGCTGGCATCGCTGACACCGTGCTTGCGGCAAAGCTCCGAGACCGGCGTGCCGTTCGCAGGCTCGCCGTGCTCCTTCAGAATGCCGATGATCTGTTCGTCCGTGAAACGGTTGCGCTTCATTCTCTGGTCCTCTCAATGGGCCAGAGCTTACTTCAAAATGCATTATTTCAACGGGGCAAGGTCACGATGCTACAGACAAGCCGCTGTTTGTTCGACTCTTGGGTCGATATTCACAGAAGCACCCTCCAGCATCGGCCTTTCATTCCATCGCTTTAAACAAGGTAGATTGGTTCTTCCACTTGTGCAGCAAACCACCTACGTCACGGCACTTGCATCGACTCGTCTAGTGCTCGCGGAACGCGCTAAAACCGTATTTGCTTCAAATGAAACCAAAAGATCGAATTGCAACATCCTAGAGTAACAGACCTCCGGCAAAACGGCGACCTATAGATGACGCTAACTCTTTCTGGCAGCCGCAACTGAGGTGATAGGGAAATGTTACACGCAGCTTGGCCATTGGCCCTCGTGATGGTGACCTCGACGTGCCCTTCAACCGAGGCCGCTCCATTCTCCTTTCGAGAGTTCGAGCGCCTCGCTCGCAAGTGTGCTCCGCGGGTTAATCCGTCAACGCTTGCCGCAATTGCCAAGGTTGAAAGCGGCTTTGATCCGCTTGCGGCACATGACAATACAACCGGTGAAACCCTTCACTGGGATGATCAAACGCAAGCGCACCAGAGCGTCAAGAACCGCGTCGAAGCAAAACATTCAGTCGACGTTGGGCTTATGCAGATCAACAGTAAAAACTTTTCCGTCCTCAATCTCACGATCGAAAAGGCCTTTCAGCCCTGCATTTCACTTGCGGCTGCGGCGCACTTGCTAGAAAGCCGCTATGCCGGCGGCGGCACTGCCGCGGCAAAGCAACTGGCCCTTCGCCAGGCAATCTCGGCCTACAACACGGGTGACTTAACGCGCGGGTTTGCAAACGGTTATGTGCGGAAGGTTGAGGCGGCCGCTCGAGAGATCGTGCCACCGCTGGTCGAACCAGCGGAAGAGGCCGAGGAAAAGCCGATCTCGGAAGAAAAATGGGATGTCTGGGGTTCGTATGAGCGAGACCGTTCGGCACACGACACATCAGGCCTTCCAGCACTCCAGAGGTCTAGAGACCCTGAATCCTCGAACAAGAAATAACCTGTATTAGATTGAATGGAGATACAATAATGGCGTCATCTAACCGATATCGTTCGCGTTTTAATACTTTTACTCTCCGGGAAGCTATGTTGCGCATGGCGGCTAACTATGCGCCAGCTGCTGGCGGCGCGGCGGCTTGGAGCCTTGTCTGCTCCTGGCCAGCGATGGCGCAAGTGACATCGGGGACCGACCCTACCCAAATGGTGCAGCGTATCTGCCAATTCATCCTTGGTCCCTTCGGACAGTCTCTGGCTGTGCTCGGCATTGTCGCCATCGGCATATCATGGATGTTCGGCCGTGCTTCACTCGGTCTCGTTGCCGGTGTCATCGGGGGGATCGTCATCATGTTTGGGGCCAGCTTCCTTGGTAGAACCCTCATAGGGGGGGGCTGATGAGCGATCGACTGGAAGAGAGTATTCTCTACGTGGCGGCGACACGCCCTGCATTATTCCTAGGCGTGCCGCTGAACTTGGCGGGATTGCTCATGATGTTAGCCGGCCTAATCATCGTCGTCGTCCAAAACCCTCTGTACGAAATTATTCTTGTGCCACTGTGGTTCGGATCACGGATTGTTGTCGAGCGCGACTATAACGCCGCGAGTGTAGCGTTACTCTATCTCCAGACCGCTGGAAGAAGCGTGGATGCGCCGTTCTGGGGCGGGGCAAGCGTCAGCCCCAACCCTGTCAAAGTGCCGAGACGAGGAAGAGGAATGGTTTAATGTTCGGGACAAGTGGCAGGACCGAGAGGTCTGGTGAGATATATCTACCATATGTTGGCCACCTCAGCGACCAGGTTGTCCTTCTCGAAGACGGCTCAGTCATGGCCATGGCACATGTCAGGGGTTTGCCCTTCGAACTGGAAGACGTTGCCATCCGCAATGCACGCTGCCGAGCGTTTAACACGCTCTTACGCAACATTGCCGATGATAATGTATCAATATGTGCTCATCTTGTGCGACATAACGATGTGCCGTCGCCCCCGGCACGGCACTTCCATAGCGCGTTTGCTGGTAGTCTGAGCGAAGCTTATGAGCGGCGCGTGCTGTCCGGAAAACTCTTTCGCAACGACCATTTCCTCACCTTGGTCGTGTTTCCCCGCACTGCGGTCGGCAAACTCACGGGCCGGTTCATCAAGCGCAACAATAGAAACGAGAACGATCTAGCAAATCAAACGCGGAACCTGGAAGATCTGTGGCACGTCACTGGTGCCGCCCTCGATGCCTATGGTCTCCGCCGGCTCGGTATCCGCGAGAAGGATGGCGTGATTTTCTCAGAAATCGCGGAGGCGCTCCGACTGATAATGACCTGCCGTGTTACCCCGGTTCCAGTGGTTAGCGGCTCACTGGGAGCTTCGATTTATACCGACCGAGTAATCTGCGGCAAGCGGGCACTAGAGATTCGAACCCCCGCAGATAGCTACGTTGGCTCAATGTTTTCATTTCGAGAATATCCGGCAAAGACGCGGCCAGGCATGCTCAATCCGCTATTGTCCGCGAATTTCCCGCTTGTGTTGAGCCAGAGTTTCTCCTTCCTCACGCGTTCACAGGCTCATGCCAAACTCAGTCTCAAGTCCAGTCAAATGACGAGTTCCGGTGACAAGGCCGTCACCCAGATCAATGAACTCGCCGAGGCAGAGGACGCATTGGCAAGCAGCGAATTCGTAATGGGCTCGCATCATTTAAGCCTGTGCGTCTATGCCGATGATCTCAATAGCCTTGCCGACCGCGCAGCAAGCGCACGCACGCGATTGACGGATGCGGGCGCCGTTATCGTCCAAGAGGGTATTGGTATGGAGGCGGCTTATTGGGCGCAACTTCCGGGGAACACCAAGTGGCGCACGCGACCCGGGGCGATCACCTCACGCAATTTCGCGGGTCTTGTCTCATTCGAGAATTTCCCAAGCGGCACCGATTCGGGCCACTGGGGCAATGCGGTTGCGCGCTTCCGCACCAACGGTGGAACTCCTTTCGATTACCTCCCTCACGAGAATGACGTGGGTATGACCGCAATATTCGGACCCGTCGGAAAAGGCAAAACAACGCTCATGGCCTTTGTCCTTGCGATGCTCGAGCAGAGCATGGTTGGACGCAATGGTGCGATTGTTTTCTTTGACAAGGACCGCGGTGGTGAACTGCTGGTACGTGCCACGGGAGGCACGTATCTGGCGCTACGGAGAGGCGTTCCAAGCGGCTTGGCGCCTCTCCGAGGCTTGGACGATACATCGGCCTCCCGGGACTTTCTGCGCGAGTGGGTGACGGCCCTGATCGAGAGCGACGGACGCGGAGCTATTTCGCCAGAAGAGAACCGCCGCCTCGAACGCGCTATCGTTCGGCAGCTTTCATTTGAGCCCAGTATGCGTTCACTCGCGGGCCTACGCGAATTCCTGTTGCACAACCCATCCGAGGGCGCAGGAGCGCGACTGCAGCGGTGGTGCAGAGGAAACGCGCTCGGTTGGGCCTTCGATGGCGAGGCGGATGAAGTAAGGCTGGATGCCTCCATTACCGGCTTCGACATGACACAGCTCCTGGAATACGAAGAGGTCTGTGCGCCGGCCGCTGCATATCTCCTGCATCGAGTGGGGGCTGTCGTGGATGGCCGACGCTTTGTGATGAGCTGCGATGAGTTTCGGTTTTATCTATTAAACCCCCAATTCGCTGCAGTGATCGACAAGTTCTTGCTTACTGTTCGCAAGAATAACGGCATGCTGATACTCGCAACACAGCAGCCTGAGCATGTTCTTGAATCGCCGCTTGGAGCCAGTCTCGTTGCACAATGTATGACGAAAATCTTCTACCCATCACCGACAGCGGACCGATCAGCCTATATCGGCGGCTTAAAGTGCACTGAAGGAGAATTTCAGGCTATCCGCGAGCAGATGGCAATCGGCAGCCGCAAATTTCTGCTTAAGCGCGAGAGCGGAAGCGTTATCTGCGAATTCGATCTCGGCGAGATGCGCGAATATGTCGCCGTACTGTCGGGGCGGGCCAACACGGTGCGCTTTGCCGATCAGCTCCGCGACAAATACGGGGATGCTCCTGGCGCGTGGGTAGACGAGTTCATGGCCGGTTACCAAGAAGTTCAAGATTGATGGAGGAAGTTTCATGAAATTCACCCAACTGACAGTAACGACGCTTGCCGCTTGCCTTATAATGCAGGCGCCGGCCCGTGCGCAGTTCCTCGTCACCGACCCCGGAACAATAGCTCAGACGACGATCACTGCTGCCAACACCACCGCGAACCTTGCAAAGACAATCGAGATTGTCACCCAGACGGTCGCGATGGTGGATATCTTCAGGTCGGTCTTCTCCGTCACCGAGGTGTTGAGCCAACTCAACCAGGGGAATAATTACCCCTCCACGAATAACCTAAGAGAGCAGATGTTTGACAGTAAGACACCAGCCTCGGCCACAGCAAACTCGATCGTCCGGGATTCCGACCGTTATATCGATGGCAAGGACAAGGACGCACATGCAGAGTTGCTCCGTGAGCAGATCGCCGGTGCTGCTAATACCGCGAGTATTGCAGCCGCCAATCTGGAGTTGATGGACAAGCGCCTTCGGGAAAACGGCAAAACGCTGGGTCAGTTGTCGAGTTCAAAAAACATTATGGCGGCTACCGTCACAAACGGCTTGCTTCTTAAACAGATCCACGACGCAATCATCCAGAATAGCCAGGCTACGAGTCTGCTGACGATGGCCACTGCACAAGCCGGTCTCCACGCCGCAGAGGAGGCCGCAGCCCAGCGACGAGAACGCAAACAAACCGCGGCCCTCTTCAGGTAAGAGTTCAACTCCGCCCAACTGCGGTGGAACGAGCCAAATCAGGTTGGAGCGATGAAAGATTTCTCAATTTCTGCGCCGTTTACGGCTATACATACGTCCTTCGATGTTGCCTTTACAATCGCACTGGGGTCAGTGCTCGACAAGATCCAGAGCGCAATCAATGCGCCTCTGGTGGCGTGCGTCACGCTTTGGATCATAGTCCAGGGCATTCTGGTGATGCGCGGCGAAATCGATGCTCGTGGTGGGATCATGAAGATCATCAAAGTGTCGATCGTTGTCTCCCTTGTCTTGGGGCAGGACAACTATCGTGATTACGTATTCTCATTCTTTAAGAATACAATCCCGGGCTTCGTTGAGAAGGTCAGCGGCAGTGAAATTCCACTGTTTAGTATTCCCCAAAAGCTTGACTTCATGTTTGCTTTAAGCCAGGCCTCCTTTCAGGAGATTGCGTCCGAAATCGGACCAATGAATAGCCAAGACATTCTCGCCTTTGAAGGCGCACAGTGGGTTTTCTACGGTGCGCTTTGGGCAGCGTTTGAGATCTATGACGCCTGTGGGATTCTCACTAAGGTACTCTTAGCGATCGGTCCGCTGATCCTGGTAGGCTATCTCTTTGATTACACCCGCGACATGGCTTCCAAATGGGTCGGCCAGCTCCTCTCTTACGGGCTGCTGCTTCTCCTGTTGAACATCGTGGCGACTATAGTCATCACGACGGAAATAGCGGCTCTCAAATTCATGCTGCTTGTGATCAAATTGGCGAACACGACGGCAGCCAAGATTATCGGGCTCTACGAAATCGACATGCTCTTTCTAGCTGGTGACGCCCTGATTGTCGCGCTTCCGGTGATCGCCGGCAATATTGCAGGTGCCCATTGGTCAGGCTCAAATAAATCTGTCAGCAGCCTTAACCGCCAATTGGCCCAAGTTGCGCGCCGTTAAACGCAATGATAACGAAACTAGTAGGTTGACTGCATGAAGTATTGTTCTCTAATTTTATTCCTCGCCTTGGCCGCTTGCAAGACAAGTGATACACTGGCGACCTGCAAGGGTGATGCGTTTCAGCTGAATGTGGAGCGATGGCAACCCACGACGTCGGATCTTCAGTTCGAATGTGCGGGAGAGCCTAATGAAGGGCGCTGAACATGCTCTCCTGGTACAGCGAGAAGCGCTTTCCGCGCATTATAGGGAAGTAGAGGCCTTCCAAACGTCACGTGCGAAGTCGGCGCGACGCCTTTCCAAGATTTTGGTGGTCATTGCGGCGGCCGCAGTTCTTGGAAATATCGCGCAAGCCTTCACTATCGCCACTATGGTTCCGCTGGCCAAGCTGGTGCCTGTGTATCTCTGGGTACGAGCGGATGGGACCGTTGACAGCGAAGTATCCACGTCTCGACTGCCCGCAACGCAGGAGCAGGCCGTTATCAACGCTTCACTCTGGCAATATGTCCGTCTGCGCGAGGGCTATACAGCGGACACAGCTCAATACGCCTATGATCTCGTATCGAGTTTCAGCGCACCATCTGTGCGCCAGGAATATCAGCAATTCTTCAATTACCCTAATCCCACGTCGCCACAGGTTACAATCGGTAAGGGGGGGAAACTAGATGTCGAGCACATCTCCTCAAATGATATTACGCCGGGCGTCCAGCAGATTCGTCACAGACGAACGCTCATCATGGATGGCCAGAGGCCGGTCGTGAGTACTTGGACTGCAACCGTCCGTTATGAAAAGGTGGAAAGCCTGTCAGGTGAATCGAGACTGTCCAATCCAGGGGGGTTGACTGTTACCTCCTACCAGGTCTCGGAAGACACCGTATCAAATGAGGGCCATAGCGAGCCATGACAACAAGGACCTTTCTCACAATAATCGGTTTGCTTTCCTTAGCGATAGGCGCGCATGCGGAAGACACCCCTGCAGCCGGCAAACTAGATTCGCGCATGCGCTATCTGGCCTACAATCCCGACCAAGTGGTCCGACTGTCGACCGCTGTCGGGGCCACTTTAGTTGTTACATTCGGTGGCAACGAGACCGTAACGGCTGTCGCCGTTTCTAATAGCAAAGATCTGGCAGCCCTTCCGCGCGGCCACTATCTCTTTTTCAAGGCAAGCCAAGCCCTTCCGCCGCAGCCGGTCGTCGTGCTGACCGCGAGCGAGGTAGGTACCCGACGATATGTCTTCAGTATCTCCACCAAGACCATGTCTCGGCTCAACAAAGAGCAGCCGGATCTCTATTACAGTGTACAGTTCATCTATCCTGCCGACGAAGCTGCTGCTCGGCAAAAGGAAGTAGAAAGGTTATCGATCGGCGATCGGCTCCGAGCGAAAGCGCAGTATCAACAGAGGGCTCAAGATTTGCTGGATCAGCCGGCCGGAATCGCCGATCCCGGAACCAACAATTTTAATTACGTCGCACAGGGCGACCGTTCGCTCACGCCATTGGAGGTTTTTGATAACGGAGTCAGTACTGTATTCCGTTTTCCAGGTAATGTGCGCATTCCCTCCATCTACATGATCAATCCGGACGGCAAGGAAGCCTCCGCCAACTATTCGGTCAAAGGAGACTATGTCGAGGTTTCCGCAGTTGCCCGTGAATGGCGTCTGAGAGATGGCCGTACAGTATTAGGCATTTGGAATAGCGCATACGATCCCATTGGACGAAAGCCGGGCACCGGTACAGTGAGACATGATGTGTGGCGCGTTCTGAAGGAGGCAGGTCGATGAACGACGCCAATCCACAAACCGGGCATGACATAGATGCAGCCGGATCCCTGGTCTCTGAGCCAACTCGCCGGCGCCTTTCGAGACCGCAGAAGTTGATAATTGCAAGCGTTATTTTGGCATCATCACTATCCCTAATCTGGGTTAGCGGACTTTCAAAGAAAGAAGTGGAATCCCCTGCGACGCCTCGAACAACAGTTCTCACCAACACCGAGCCTTTTCGTCCGGCACCGATTGAGGTTGCGCCTGATCGTTCAACACCCCCGCCGGCTGAACAGCCGTCAGTTCCCCCGCCAGCAGAGAGCTCCTCGGAAGCAAATGATCCGCAGGCCGAGCAATCGCCTATTTTTGCCTATGAAAGCGGTGAGCAACCCCGCGAAGACAAAGAGGATTCCACCTCGGAAAAGTATGCCTCGATGCTCGCGGACGAAGCTTCAGTCGATAATGACCTATCACAGCGGATGAAAGTAGGTGTGCAGGAGCCAAGCCGCGCCACACTCTTGCCGCACCCTGACTTCATGGTTACGCAAGGAACGATCATTCCCTGCATTTTACAAACAGCGATCGATACAAGTTTGCCCGGCTATGTAAAGTGCATCCTACCTCAAGACGTCCGTGGGACAACGAACAACGTTGTGCTTCTAGATCGCGGGACAACTGTCATTGGCGAAATTCAGCGTGGCCTGCAACAAGGGGACGCGCGCGTTTTTGTGATCTGGAATCGCGCCGAAACACCGCATCATGCCATGGTCTCGCTCGCGTCACCAGGCGCTGACGAGCTAGGGCGCTCAGGTATGCCTGGCACGGTGGACAATCACTTCTGGCAACGTTTCGGAGGGGCAATGCTCATGAGCGTCGTCCAAGGTGCGTTCCAGACCGCCAGTCAATACACCGAAAACTCTGGCGGGCCTAACCTCAACAGCTTTCAAAGCAATGGGGCACAAGCCGCCGACACGGCGCTTAAAGCAACCATCAACATTCCGCCAACCCTGCGAAAGAATCAGGGGGACGCAGTATCAATATTCGTGGCCCGGGATCTTGATTTCTCAGATATATACGAGCTTCGCACGACCGCTGCGACAACGAGAGCGAGAAATCGACGGCCCTAACTCAAGCAGTCCAACGACAACGAAGATCGGAGATCTCAATGCAAACCGCGGCAGATCCTCAATTGCGTTTGCTCCTCAAGCCGGTTTTAAAATGGCTTGAGGACCCAAAGACCGAAGAGGTCGCGATTAATAGACCAGGAGAGGCTTTCGTCCGGCAGGCCGGCGCGTTTACTAAACATCCTTTACCTCTGACCTATGATGATCTCGAAGATATCGCGATCTTGGCGGGAGCGTTACGAAAGCAGGATGTTGGACCACGTAGCCCTCTCTGCGCCACCGAGTTACCAAATGGAGAGCGGCTGCAGATCTGTTTACCACCAGCGGTGCCGTCAGGCACCGTCAGCCTGACGATCCGGCGCCCATCCTCACGTGTTTCGGAACTTAAAGATGTGTCATCTCGCTATGACGCTCCGCGCTGGAACCAATGGCAGTCCCGCAATCAGCGCCAAACTCAACAGGATAAAAGGATCCTTGAGTACTATGACCACGGTGATCTGGAAGAATTCCTGCATGCATGTGTGACTGGGCGGCTGACAATGCTGCTTTGCGGACACACGGGTAGCGGCAAGACGACGATGAGCAAGACTTTGACCAACGCCATTCCGCCTCAGGAACGACTGATCACTATCGAAGACACGCTCGAACTCGTAATTCCGCACGAGAATCACGTTCGCCTACTATATTCGAAAGACGGAGCAGGTTTGGGTGCGGTCACGGCGGAGCAGCTTCTACAGGCCAGCCTGCGCATGCGGCCGGATCGAATACTGCTCGGTGAGATACGCGACGATGCCGCATGGGCCTATCTCAGCGAAGTCGTTTCTGGCCATCCAGGATCAATCTCCACTATTCACGGCGCCGATCCGGTCGAGGGTTTCAAAAAGCTCTTTTCGCTCATCAAGAGCAGTCCACGGGGAGCTGCCGTGGAAGATCGCACGCTGATTGATATGCTATCTGCCGCTGTCGATGTGATCGTGCCGTTCCGCACCTTCGGTGATGTATATGAGGTAGGCGAGATATGGCTCGCGGCCGACGCGCGCCGACGGGGGGAGACGGTGGCTGATCTTCTCAACCTGCATTAGGCTTATTCCAGCGGCCCCCGACCGCGTCCTTCGCAGTGCTAATTTCTCAAGAGGTCGTCGAGCGGGAGCTACTCGTCGCTGAGGTTGCTGTGGGCGATGTGGCCATCGGAGCCGCTCGGTATCGAAGATTATGTGGTGCCGGGAAGCCCCCGACGCGGATGCACGATGATGCTGGCAGCGAGCATCTCAGGTTCTATGAGCGATTACCCCAACATCAGCGGTCATCCGTAACCGGTGTCCCGCCCCCACCTTGTCCCGGCCGTCCTAATCTGTGATCAGCTTTCGATTCGCGCCGAGCCCTACCGGGCTAGTAGGGCGGGCAAGCAACCGCTCCATGTTCGTACTCGCTTTTAAGGATGGCTGCCACCGTTCCATGCTGCCGCGTCCAGTCCCGGTGAACGATCGAATCTCATCTTCAATTACCGAAGGCGCCGTGAACACCATATCCTTTAGCGGTGGTGCAAAGTCTCTGCAGCACTTCAAATGTAATGCAATATCGATTTACAGATCGAGCTTCGATAGTAGCCTCGCCAAGTGTTGGAATCAATCCACTCTCATGTTCGCCATTTCAAGTCGCAGGAATAGAAAATCCTTCGCCCGATCGTTCGGGCGTCGCGTTTCGTGTGAATGCATCCTGGGGAAAGCAGGAGGCACGGTCAAATAAACGACGGTTGATCATGCTCTGATACGCGGGTTGGTTACCGCCGGACCTGATGCGTCGCGGAGCGTCCTCGGTCTAGAAGCCAGCGTCGGAGTAAATCCGGCTGATAGTGGTAGCGAGGGTTCTCCTGCCGTGACCGTGCCCCCAGCCTTGCCCAGGCGCACGTGGATTGTGATCGGGTTATGTCCTCCTCGATGAGTTAGAATCGAGCGACGTTCAACGTGTTGGGGTCAGGACAAGAGCAGTTCAAAATCCTGCCCTAAGATCGAACGGACGATGAACATCATGCCGCCCGGAGAAGACGGCCAGGAAGTCGCAATGGTCTGAAGCCTTCGGGCATTTGCTGCTCGGCATCCCAGGAATAGATGCCGGTGAGGTTTATGTGCTCCCAGCTGAGCGGCGAGACGTGCTTGAGTAGTTCGTCGGCAATGTTCCTGCCGTGCTGGCGCAGATGCGCCGTGGCACGGCTGAGATAGACGGTGTTCCAATGCACGATGGCGCTGACGACGAGGTTGAGGCCGGAGGCGCGGAATGCCTGACTGTCAAAGGAGCGATCACGGATTTTCACCGCGCTCGTGGAAAAACACGGCGCGCTTGAGCTTATGGGCCGCTTCGCCCTTGTTGAGGCCTGCCTGGCATCGCCGGCGCAATGCCGGGCTCGAATACCACTCGATCATGAACAGGGTTCGCTCGATGCGGCCGAGTTCGCGGAGCGCTTTGGCCAAGTCGCTGGATTTCGATGAGGCAGACAACCTTTTAAGGATCGTTGAGGGAGAGACAGTGCGCGTCGTGATTGACGCGGCCAGGCGCAATAGATCGTCCCAGTGCTCCAGAATGAGAGCAGTGTTGATCGGTGCACCGATGTGGCTTGCCATCGCCGGATAGGCATCGGCCTTCTCGAAGGCGTGGAATTTCCGGTCCTTGATGTTGCGCAGCCGGGGCGCGAAGCGCTTGCCGATCAGGGCGAACAGCGCAAAGGCATGATCGCTGGCGCCACCGGTATCGGTAAACAGCTCCTCGATCTCCAGGATCGTGTCGTGGTCGAACAGGCCGTCGAGAACATAGACGGCCTCGCTCTCGGTCGGGCTGATCGGCAGAATGCTGAAGTAGCCGTATTGATCGGAAAGCCCGCTGTAGAATTTCGTCCCCGGCTCGCTGCCATAGTGCAGGTTGATGTCGCTGCGCTTGGCAGCGCGGTCGCTGGCCCGGAAGAACTGCCCGTCCGATGACGCTGTCGTCCCGTCTCCCCAGAGTTGGGAATGGGGATGGCGCGTATGAGCGTCGGTCACGCTGGCCTGCGCAGCGCGATAGGTTTCGGAGCGGGCGTGGAAGCTGCGCATCCAGCCGATTTGATGGGCGCTGATGCCTTTCGAGGCCCCTGCCATGCGTTTCGGGCCGAGATTCGTGGCATCTGCGAGCACGCCGGCCAGCATGGCGGATATGTTCTGCGGCGCATCTCCCGTCCGGACATGGGTGAACTGATCGGCGAATCCGGTCCATTCATGCACCTCCCGGAGCAGATCAGGGACTTCGACGAGTGGATACATTTCGCTGATTTCGGCATTGAGAGCTTCAGCCGCGGCGGGAACGTCGCTTACCCGGGGCGTCACGATCAGCGTTCCGTTCTCCATCCTCACGCCCTCGAGCTTTCCGTAGCGGGCGCGCCAGGCCAGCCGCTTCAGGTTGAAGTCCATCATCTGCCGGATTTCGGCCAGCCAAGCCGCACCGTCGCCCGGCACGCCGAGACCCAGTTTGTCTTCTTCCTTGAGTGCAACGAAGGTCGGCTTCGGCATCAGATGTTCATCGATCGGCCGGAATGAACGGCTGCCCTCGACCCAGATGTCGCCCGAACGCAGCCGATCGCGCAACAAAGCGAGCGTCGCGATCTCATAAAGCCGCCGATTGCGGGTTTCGGTAATTCGCGGACAGGGGTTCCATTGAATCCCGGACAGCGATTTCACTAAATCCGGGACAGCATTTCCGCTAATTCGCGGACAGCGATTCCGGTAAATCCCGGACAGTCTTTCGGCGATTAAAACATCGACTTTCGCGCGCGCCGTTTTGCCATTCTGAGCCTCGATTTGAACGAGGGGCTGATGAATGGCGAGACGGAAGCAGGCGAGGCTTACGAGTGTGAAGGACATTCGATCGATATTGCGGCTGACGCACGAACAGGGGCTTTCGGTTCGTGCGATATCGGAACGGCTGAAGATCAGCAAAACGACCATTTCGACCTATCTGTTGCGGGCGCGTGAGGCCGGGCTGACGGGCTGGCCGTTGCCGCCTGGGCTTGACGAGGACGCTGTTTTGCAGCGCCGCCTGTTCCATCGTCGCGGCCGCCCGCCCCAGGACATGCACGAGCCCGACTGGGGCAAGATCGCCAGTGAACTGAAGCGAAAGGGCGTGACGCTGACGCTGTTGTGGCAGGAATATCGCGAGCGGCACCCCAACGGTTACGGATACACCTGGTTCTGCGAGCGTTTCGCCGCTTTCGAACAGCGCGCCAGCGCCACCTTCCGCAATCGCCACACTGCCGGCGCGGCGATGCAGACCGACTACGCCGGCCACACCGTCCCGGTGATCGATCCGGCGACGGGCGAGATCCGGTCGGCGCAGATCTTCGTCGCGGTTCTGCCGGCCTCCTTGTACACCTTCGCCTATGCAAGCTTCACTCAACGGCTGCCGGACTGGATCGAGGGTCAGCAACGGGCGCTGAGCTTCTTCGGTGGCGTGACGAAAGCGATCGTCTGCGACAACCTCAAGGCCGGTGTTGCCAAGCCCTTGTGGTTTGAGCCGACCATCAACGCCACTTTTGCAGCATTCGCCGAGCATTACGACACGACGATCCTGCCGACCCGTCCAAAACGGCCGAAGGACAAGGCAAAGGTCGAAGGCAGCGTTCTCATCGTTGAGCGCTGGATCCTGGCGCGGCTGAGAAACGACCGCTTCTTCAGCCTCGTCGATCTCAACGTGCGGATCAGCCAGCTTCTCAACGATCTCAATAACCGGTCGATGCGACGGGTTGGCAAATCCCGACGTCAGCTCTTCGAGGAGATCGAACGCGAAGCGCTTGCACCCTTGCCGGCAACCGCATTCGAATATTCCGAATGGAAATCGGCAAAGGTTCATCCCGACTACCATGTCGAAGTCGACAAGGCTTTCTATTCCGTGCCGCACCGCCTGATCGGCCGCCAGGTCGATGTCCGGCTCACAAGCCGGATCGTCGAGATCTTCCATGATCACCAACGCGTCGCCAGCCACCGCCGGACGTCGCAGCGGGCTGGTCATGTCACCGTCAACGAGCACATGCCGAAGACACATCAGCACTATGCCAACACGACGCCGGCGAGCCTCATCAAGCAGGCTGCAAAGATTGGCCGCAACGCTGCAATCCTGATCGAGCGGCTGATGCGCGACAGGCCCCATCCCCAGCAGGGATACCGCGCCGCTCAAGGCGTTCTATCGCTCGCGCGCCGGTACGGGCCTGAGCGTCTTGAAGCCGCGTGCGCTCGGGCACTGACCATCAATGCGCTCAGCTATTCCTCCGTCAGCACCATCCTCAAATCCGGCCTCGATCAGGCGCCGCCTGTCGCCGAGCCGGTCAAGCCAGCCCCGGCGCATGGCAACATCCGCGGCAGCTCCTATTACCAGTGAAGAAAGGAAGACACTCACATGCTCACACATCCAACCCTCGACCAGATGCACGCACTCGGTCTATCCGGCATGGCGGCAGCTTATCGCGAACTGGCCAATCAAACTGAGGGCAGCGATCTCAACCGCGATGAATGGCTGGGTCTGATGCTCGACCGGGAGATGGCCGTGCGCGGCGACAAGCGCCTGACCAACCGGCTTGCAAGCGCCAAACTGCGCTTCCCCGACGCTTGCATCGAGAATATCGACTTCGCCGCCCAGCGCGGCTTCGATCGCCGACAGCTTCTCTCGCTGGCCCAAGGCGAATGGTTGAAAGCCCATGAGCACCTGATCCTGACCGGTCAAACGGGAACGGGCAAAACCTGGCTTGCCTGCGCCATCGGACGGCAGGCGGCCCGCCTCGATTATTCCGTTCTCTACGTCCGCATGCCTCGTCTCTTCGAGGATTTGGCGCTGGCACGCCTCGACGGTCGGTTTCCCCGATTGCTCGACAAACTGGCGCGCGTCCAATTGCTCATCCTCGACGATTGGGGAACCCATGCGCTCAGCGATCAGCAGCGGCTCGATCTCCTGGAAATCTTCGAAGAGCGCTACTGCAGGAAATCCACTCTGATCACCGCCCAACTGCCCGTGGCCCAGTGGCACGAGATGATCGGGGAACCGACGATCGCTGACGCCATCCTCGATCGTATCGTCCATAACGCCCATCGAATTGCGCTCGAGGGAGACAGCATGAGGAGGCAAAAACCACGACCGCTCTTGACCGAAGCGCGAAACGCCGAAATCAATAACCAATGACATCAACCAGGCGAACGAAAGTCGATCCCGCGAGACTGTCCGGGATCTAGTGAAACGACTGTCCGGGATTTACCGGAATCGCTGTCCCGTTAATCCGAAATCCGCAGCCGATCCGGCTTTTCGTCTTCGAAGATCAGTTCGCGCTCCGATTTTGCCAGATGGGCGACCGGAACGCGAACGGGTAACACGCGATGTCCGTCCGCATAGAGCATTTTCAAGGTGGCGACGGCAGCAAGCAGCGGATCGTGCCGCCGCCGGGAGTGAAAGGTGAACGTCTCGAGAAAGGCACCAGCATATTTACGGACGGTCGCATGTTGTTCGGCCGCCGTCATCAGCGCCGACACATCGTTGCTTTCCACCATGGCTTCGAGGCCGGGTTTGATCTGCAGCAGCCGATGCCAGCCGACTTGCCGATCCAGTGTCGTCATGGGATCTGCGTCGGTATCGTTGGCGGACTGCAGGGCCAGGATCTTGTCGAGGAACAGCCGCAACGCTTTGGACGTTTCCACGCGGGCACTCATATGACGCTGCTTTTTCCTGTTGTTGGCCTGCGAGAACAGCCGGCCCATCATCTTGATGAACATCATCACCGCATCGTCGGTGAGCTTCTGGCCGAGCTTGATGATCTGCGCGACAATCGTCGCACGCCGGCGACTGGCATTGAAGTCGTTGGCGAGCCAAGCCGGTGTGGCGTCGCCCTCCCGGACCATCTGATCCCATCGTCCCGAAGCGATCCGGGCCTGCAAGCGCGGGTCGATCTCCAGCGTGCGCAGGAATGCAATGCGCTCAGTCAATCCGACCAGGTTCAGCGTACCCGGAGCGTCCGGAGCCGACCGCAGCCAGTGAAAGCGCGTCTGGCCGATCGCCGGGTCGACTTCCAGCAGCCCGTCCAACGTTTGCAAGTTTCTGCTGATCGAGGTCCGCGAGGAGCGCCGCCTCGGCGCGACGACGGGCAATGGCGCGTGCTGCCAAACCCATACGTTCTATCATGTTCGCTACCGGCAGCAGAACCCGGCGCTCTCGGAACGTGACGATGATGGTATTCGCAATCGTCACACCCTTGTCGGTCGTTGAGGCAGTCTCAATTGCTGACAGCAGTGCAGCGCGACGATCCTCGGCTGTAGGACTCCTCATTTCCAGATAGCCCAGCAGGCGAGCTACATGGTTCATGCGTGTCTCTTCCCGGCGGGCGTACAGATCAAATGAAGCTGGATCGGCTCCGATTTGCTCGGCAATATAGTTGAGCATCGCCTTGGGCGGCATCTCGTTGGCCATGAGCGCGCGGCCTGGATAACGCATCAGGCAGAGCTGCACCGCAAAGCCGAGCCGATTATGCTCCCGTCTGCGGACCTCGATTTCGAGCCGGTCGGCCGGTGACAGGGAATAGTGGCGGATCAGGCTGTCCTCGTCGGTCGGAATATCGAAAAGCGCCTGCCGGTCCTGAACTTTGAGAAGTTTCCGCTTGGCCATTTGCTACTCCCTACATTTGCGCATCAATGACCGTGCCCTGTACGGAAAGGTTGGTTTCCGTACAGGGACAAAACGCCCTGTCCACAAATTATCTTGACAGGGTTACGAACAGCTCAGATGTTACGGACAGCCTATTCGGACGATTTGAGCGCATGCCACGCACCTTTGCCTATGTCCGCGTCTCCACGACCGGGCAAACCACGGAAAACCAGATTCAGGAAATCGAAGCCGCCGGTTTCCAGGTTGAGCCACGTCGGATCGTCACCGAGACTGTTTCCGGCAGCACCGCCATTGCGCAGCGCCGTGGCTTTTCCCGACTCATGGACCGGCTGGAAGCAGGGGATATTTTGATCGTCACCAAGCTCGATCGCCTCGGTCGCGACGCCATCGATGTCAGCACTACGGTCAAGACGCTGGCCGAAATGGGGGTTCGCGTCTATTGCCTCGCGCTCGGCGGAGCCGATCTGACCAGTTCGGCCGGCACGATGACCATGAACGTGCTCAATGCCGTCGCACAGTTCGAGCGGGATTTGCTGATCGAACGCACGCAATCGGGTCTCAAACGCGCCAAATCGGAAGGCAAAGTGCTCGGCCGCCCCTCGACGCTTAGCGACAAACAGAAGCAGGATGCGCGCGACGATCTCGCTACAGGCATGAGCGTTTCGGCCGTCGCCAGGAAATTCACCACCAGTCGGCAGACCATCACGCGTGTGCGCGCTGAAAGTTCACGAACCGCGTGATCCTGGGAGATGCGTGGACATCTGTGGCAGCGAAGGACTTTTCAATGCTTAAGCAGGATTTAGCGGATATTTCGTCTCAAAAACTTCTCCATGCAAAGGCATGGGCCGAGGTCTATGAGTTGATTGACGTTCAACTTTCTCCCTTGGGGCTAGGGGCTATCAAAAAGCTAGGTCTGAGTGCCGGCGACACAGTTGCCGATATAGGATGCGGAGCTGGGCAAACCCTCCTCCAACTTGCCGAGCAGGTCGGAACTGAAGGCCAAGTGATCGGGGTTGATGTAGCGCCGCTGCTGTTGGAAATTGCCGGGCAGAGAACCAAACCGCTGAGCCAGGTCAGATTGATCCAGGCAGATGCGGAATCCTTGGATTTGCCGTCTGAGAGTTTGGATGTTGTGTTCTCTCCATTCGGTGTGATGAGTTTCAATGATCCTGTCTCGGCTTTCACGAATTTCCGTCGCCTTCTAAAACCATCCGGCAAATTGGCTTTTAGTTGCTGGCGTGCCCTTGAGGATAATGAGTTGGATCACTTCCCTCTCTCTGCGGTCGGTATCCGGGCCAAAGTCGATGAAACTCCTTTCAGCTTCGCAGATCCGGAATATATACATGGCATCCTTGAAGCTGCTGGCTTCGAAGAGATAGTCATCCAATCGCACGATGAAAAAGTCTCTAGCGGAGATCTCGATGCGATGACTTCGGTGCTTCTGAAGGTGGGACCGCTCGGAAAGATCATCCGCGAGAATCCTGCGTTGCGGGCGACATCCGAGCCCCGATTGCGCCAGGCCTTAGCTGCCTTAGGCGATCCCTCCGTGGTACAGCTTTTGGCTTCCGTCTGGGTCGTCACCGCGCGGACCAAAGCAGCCCCCCGCTAGCACTCGCGCATGCATTGAAAGTCGAAGTTCACGCCTCGTTCTACTTAGCGCAGGATTTTGAACTGCTCTTGTTCTGCCCCCGTGTTGAGACCTGGCATGCAATCGACCAGACGAAGCCCGATAGTTCGCGCGCAATCGCCGTAGTGACGGTTGTCGCGGGCTTTCCGGCCTTCGCAAGCTTTCGGTATCGGCTGCACAATCGCAACTGCGCCTTCCATGCCGTGTCTCGGATTGCTTTTGGAAGCTGCTCCTGGCGGATCAATTGCTCGCGGCTGATCTTTGCAGGAAACCGATAGCTCCAAGCGGCTTCGATCAGCATGCGACGTGCCGTTGTGTTGCCTGCTTTCGTGATTCCTCCCTGCCGCCGAGTTCCTCCGCTTGAATGCTCCGATGGTACCAGCCCGAGATAGGCCATCAATTGGCGCGGGTTTGTGAAGCGGCTCAGGTCGCCCAATTCGGCAATCATCGTAGCGGCCGTCACCAGAGCCATGCCGCGTAGCGATTGCAGCGCGAGGACAACCGGAGCCAACGACCAGTCAGGCAGCATGATCTCGATTTGCTTCGTCAGCCGCTCGCGCCGCTCGGTTGCTGCTTCGATTGTGGCGATATGATCCTCCAGCACGATATGGTGAATTGGCTGCTCAAAGCAAAGACCGGCCAACCAACGTCGATGCATCTGCGTCCAGGCTGGGCGGCTGTAGTGAAAGCCGTGGCGCAGTAAAAATCCACTGAGCTGCTGGCGCGCTTGCCGCAGGCTTCGAACGGCAGCCAAGCGCGCCCGAACCAGATCACGCATCGCCTCATGCGCGGTATCTGGTATCCAAACCGCACTCAGTTCCCCAGCGCGGTGAAGTCTTGCCAGATTGCTGGCATCCCGACGGTCTGTCTTTATGCGATCGCCCGGTAGGGATCAAAGAGGGAGCGACGACGACGCAGTCATGGCCTGCGGCAGAGAGCTGCCGCTGAATGCCGTAGCCGCAAGGTCCTGCTTCGTAGCAAAACTTCAACGTCCGGCCCGGCTGCGACAGCTTGGCCAGCATACGGGCCAAGGCCGTTGGTGTGTTTACGATCTGGCCAAACGCACGCACGTCACCGCGCCCACCACCATCAGCGAGCGCCACCGCGATCGTCTCTTTGTGAACATCCAATCCGACATATGTGATAGTCTCGTCCATGGCCCGTCTCCTATGCATGAGGCGTATGCGGCGTCTCCGTCCCATTGATTATGCGGTTGCAACGGTCAGGTCTTTTGCTTGCTGGTGGTTCTGTGAGCTCGTCGAGGAGTCCCGGACGAGGTCATTATGAGGCACTGATCCGTTGCGCATAGGCCCAGGGCATCAGGGCGTCAATGTCTTTGGCGAGGTGGCCATTTGCGAGGCTGATGAAGAGATCGCGCAGGTAGGCATATGGTTCAACGCCATTCATCTTACATGTGCCGATCAGGCTGGCGAAACGGGCCCAATTACGGCCACCCTCGTCATGCCCGGCAAACAGCGCGTTGCGGCGATTCATGGCTGGGCTGCGGATTGCATTTTCGACGAGGTTGGAGTCGATGTCGACGCAGCCGTCGTCGAGGAATAGCCGGAAGCCGTCCTGGCGTTTCAGCATATAGGCCATGGCTTCGCCGAGGTCGGACTTGCGCGATACGCGCTTGGCTTGCGCTGTCAGCCAGGTGAAGAACTCGTCCACCAGCGAGCGGGACAGGTTCTGGCGGATAGCCCGGCGATGATCGGGATCACAACCTCGGATGCTGTCCTCGATCTTGTAGAGAGCGGCGATGCGCAACAACGCCTCGTCGACGATGGGCGAACCCTTCTTCGGCTGGGACTTGATCAGTTTTCTGCGGCCATGTGCCCAGCAGAAGGCCAGCCTCAACGGATCGCCACTCGTGCGTTTTGGCGTGGCGAGATGGGAGTAGCCGCCATAGGCATCGACCTGGATCGTGCCGTCGAAGCCGTCGAGGATTTCTGCGGCATATTCGCCTTTACGCCCCGGCCGATAATGGAACACCACGCCCGGCGGCGCAGATCCGTTCCAGCCGCGGTCGTCGCGCAGAATAGCCCAGAGATAGCCAGTTTTCGTCTTGCCGCGGCCCGGATCCAACACCCGGGGCCGTGGTCTCGTCGACATAAAGTCTTGAACTGCCCTGTTTCAGGAGCATGGCCATGCGGTCTACCACCGGCGCGATCGCAGCACCCGTCCGCCCCATCCAATCGGCCAGGACCGTGCGGTCGATCGGCACTCCGTGTCGGGCCATGACTGTCGCCTGACGGTTGAGCGGCATATGTTCGGAAGGCTTGGACACGGCGATCTGCGCCAACAGGGCTTCGGTCGGCCAGCTGCCTTCCAACAGATGTGCCGGCGCCCTGGCCTGAACCACGCCGGTGCGGCCCTTGGGACACGCGTATTTCGGGCGGATCGTGACGATCACCTGATAGCAAGCCGGAATTTGATCGAGCCGTTCCGTCCGATCTTCGCCGATCCGCACCATGTTGCCGCAACCACAGGGGCAAGCAATGCTATCGGGCTCGATCACCCGCTCGACTCGCGGCAGGTGCTCAGGCAGCGAGCGCGCCTTGCGCTGTTTGCGCGGGACGGCCTTTTCGGGATCGGATCCGCTGGCCGCGATCTTTCCCTCGACAACAGCGATCTGGGCCTGTGTTTCGGCAATCGCCGTCTCAAGGTCTTCCAGCGCCAGTTCCATCTGCGCCGGATCGAGCTTTTCCGATTTCGGCCCGAACTTCGTGCGGCGGTAATCCTGAACCTGGCTCTCCAGCTTCTCGATCAATTCCTTCAGCTCGCTGATGAAGGCGTCCTTTTCGGCCACCACCGCCTGCTCATGCTGGCGTGCCGCACGCTCGACCGACAGCTCGAACTGCACCGCCGCAAAGGCTTTCAATACCTCGACAGGAAGGTCCGGGAACTGGCTGAGATCGATCGGCTGCGACATGCGTCTTCATAGCAAATCGAAGCAGAAAAGCCCAATAAAACAATGCCAAAATCAAGCAGGTGAGTCATCCTGCCGCACTCGGCGCTGTTACCCGCCGCGCCATAACTCGTCGCCAGTCGAGACCTTCGAACAAGGCTTCGTATTGAGCCCGAGAAAGACGCATCGTTCCATCCTGCACCTTGGGCCAGGCAAAACTGCCCTGTTCCAGGATTTTGTAGGTCAGCACCATTCCGGTGCCATCCCATACCAGGATTTTCAGACGATCGCCGCGCTTCGACCGGAAGACCACGGTGACGCCGGAATGCGGATCAAGCTTCAACTCGGTCTGCACCATCAATGCCAGCGCCTGGTGGCCACAGCGGAAGTCCACCGGCCGCGTCGCGATCAGGATCGGCAATCGTTGGCCCGCGACGATCATGCCGTCCCTCGCATCGCCCGCACCAAGGCCGCAACCCGATCAACCGGCACATCGCCGGGAACCCGCACCAGGAGGTCTGCGCCTATTTCTACTGTCATGATCCCCGAAGTGATCTCAACCGGCTCCGGTATTGGTGATGCATCGGCAGCCTCCTTCGGCTCCGTCGTAATCGCCAGGGGCACAAAGGCAGGCACGAATGCTCCGCTATCCTCGCAAGGAACCCCTGCCATCAGTTCCGCAGGCAGCGCCAGAAGTCCCTGACGCGCCTGCCGGCGCCAGTCCGATAGCTGGTGCGCAAGCAGATCATGGCGACGCGCAACATCAACAACCCGCGTACCGGGTTGAAGGCTCTCCGCTACAATCCGCGCCTTCAGATCATTGGGCCATCGCCGGTTTCCACGACGAGGCTCGACAACTTCGCATCGCCCAACAAATCCCTCACCATCCGCCATTCCAAATCTCCAGCTCTTGCCGAAAACCTTCTGGCAGAAACCTCAATGTTCAGAAACATGCGGAATCAATGGGGCGTAGGCGGCGCATACCATGAGGCTCTACGAGAGGATCGCTCTCGCAACCCTCGATACCTGCATATTGTGAGACGGGTCACACCGGTCCCAGGCGAACATTTAGTCTAGAACCGCCATCCCTCCCGCTTCCGCTTTCCTTAATCTGGACTTGCTTCGGAGAAGTGGAGAGGTTTTCTTGAATCGAAAGGAAACCGGAATGCCGAAGCAGAAGAATTTTACCAAGGAATTTGAGGAAGCGGTGCGCCTGGCGCAGACGAGCGGCCGGACGCAGCGCGAGATTGCCCAGGACTTGGGCGTCGGCCTATCGACGCTGGTGCGGTGGATTGGCCGTAGCCGTGATCAGGCGATGGACGCGCCGATAGGGTCGGCTGCCACCGAGGACATGACGGCCGAGCTGAAACGGTTACGCCGGGAGAACGAAGTCCTGCGGCAGGAACGCGAGATACTGAGTAAGCGGCAAGCAGACCCCATCTGGCGTTGGTAGCGTTGGCCCCTGTATTGCGGACAGACGATTCACAAACTGTGAGCTTCTATGTCTGCGCCTAGCTCTGGAACTAGAAACTTCCATATGATCGAGGCCGTTCCGGAACGGCTTGAGGGCGCGCCGCGGCAATTTCGGCGGCGCTGGTCCGATGAATTCAAGGAGCGGGCTGTGGCTGAGGCGATGGAGCCCGGTGCAAGCGTGTCAGCGATTGCGCATCGCATCGGCATACATCCGTCCCAACTATTTGGCTGGCGCCGCGATGCTCGTGCCGGACAACGATCGCTTTCGCAGGATCCGGCTGTTCAGATAGAAGCTGGGCCAGTTGGCGCGAGAGCAGTGATCGAGCTTGTCATCGGCGATATCGTTGTCCGAGCTGGCGCTGATATCGATGAAGCACACCTGCGGCGAGTGATCCGGGCGGTGCGATCGGCATGATCCCGTCGGGCGTGAAGGTCTTTCTTGCGAGCCATCCCATCGACTTCCGCAAGGGGCCGGACAGTTTGCTGTCGCTGGTGCGCGATGCCGGCAGTGACCCGTTCAACGGGGCGCTCTATGTCTTCCGGGCAAAGCGCGCGGACCGGATCAAGATCGTGTGGTGGGATGGTTCCGGGGTTTGCCTCTATGCCAAGCGGTTGGAGAAAGCGCAGTTCTGTTGGCCACGTATCGGCCACAGCCGGGTCCAACTCAACCATGCGCAGCTTCTGGCTTTGGTCGATGGAATGGACTGGAAGCGGGTTCGCTTCACGCCAGTCAAACCTCCCGAAATTGTTGGGTAAACCGCTGCGGCGAAGTAAATCAGGTGGCTGAAACCACGGGCGGATTGCAGCAAAATATGCTCTGATCAGACCCATGACGCCACCCGATCTTGAGCTTCCGGATGATGTAGAGGCACTGAAAGCCATGGTTCTTGCCATGGCCGCAAAGGCAGCCCGCGTCGAGGCTTTGGAGAAGCAGGTCGATGACCTCCAGGCCCGGAACGCTGACGCCGATGAGCGCATCGAGCGGCTGACGCAAATCTTGAAAGCATTCGATCGAGCTCGCTTTGGACGGCGTTCGGAAAAGCTTGCAGCATCCACGGTCGACGACGAGCAGCATGCCTTTGTCTTCGAAGAAATCGAGACTGGCATTGCGGCAATCAGGGCTCAGATCACAAAAGGCCGCGGGAATGCGGATGCCAAACGTGCTCCGCGGCCACGCAAGGGCTTCGCGCCGCATCTTGAGCGCGTCGAGGTCGTGATCGAGCCGGAAGAGTTGCCGGAACACGCGGGTAAGCAGAAGATCCTAATCGGAGAAGACGTCTCCGAACGGCTGGACGTCGTCGCAGCGAAGTTCCGGGTCATCGTCACCCGCCGGCCGAAATATGCCTTTAAGAACGAAGACGGCGTCATCCAGGCTGCGGCTCCGGCACACATCATCGAAGGCGGCATTCCAACAGAAGCGCTTCTGGCCCAGATCGCCGTCTCCAAATATGCCGACGGCCTGCCACTTTATCGCCAGGAAGCCATCTACGCCCGTGACAAGGTCGAACTTGACCGCAAGCTGATGGCCCAATGGATGGGCAAGCTGGGGTTCGAGCTCAACATCCTCGCGGACTACATCCTGAACGAGATCAAGAAGGCCGAACGAATTTTTGCCGATGAAACGACCTTGCCGACACTTGCGCCTGGTTCCGGATCAGCAAAGACGGCGTGGCTCTGGGCATATGCAAGGGATGACCGCCCCTTCGGAGGCAGTGGCCCGCCGATGGTGGCCTATCGCTTCGAGGACAGTCGCGCGACCGAGTGCGTTGCACGGCACCTGAGCGGCTATCGGGGGATTTTGCAAGTCGACGGATACGGTGCTTACAATAAGCTTGTCCGCAAGGATGGTGGCAATGACGGGGTCACCCTGGCTGGCTGCTGGTCGCACAGTCGGAGAAAGTTCTATGAGTTGCATGTCGCAAAAACCTCAAAGGTTGCCACAGAGACGGTCGAACGTATGGCGAAGCTCTGGGAGATTGAGGAAACCATCCGGGGTCAAAACCCTGAGGCTCGTGCTGCAGCACGTCAGGAAGTCTCTGCAGCGATCGTCAAAGACCTCTTCACCTTCTGGCAGGCGACCCTGCCACGGGTCTCCGGCAAATCCAAACTCGCGGAAGCCCTCCGCTATGCCATCTCGCGTCGCGACATCTTCGAACGCTTCCTAACCGACGGTCGCGTCGAGATCGACTCCAACATCGTCGAGCGGGCGATCAGACCTCAGGCGATCACAAGGAAGAATAGCCTATTCGCCGGAAGCGACGGTGGCGGCAAGACCTGGGCGACCATCGCAACGCTCCTGCAAACGGCAAAGATGAATGCCGTCGATCCGCAAGCCTGGCTTACCCAGGCACTTGAGCGCCTCGCAAATGGATGGCCCAGCAGCGAAATCGACGCCCTCATGCCGTGGAACTACACGGCCTGAACGGCCCCAGCTTGTCGCTTACGATACTGAAGCGTGCCGCGACTTTTTTCGCCAAGGAGGGAAGTCGATGAAGTTCCGTTTCATCGACCAGGCGAAAACGGAATTCCCCGCATACCGTCTCTGCAAGGTACTGGGCGTCAGCCAGAGCGGCTATTTTGCCTGGAAAGACCGGCCCGCACGTCGTCGGCAGCGCGAAGACATGGTGATGCTGGCGCATGTGCGCTTTGCCTATGCGCTTTCTCACGAGACCTACGGCAGCCCACGCATGACGCGAAAATTGCAGGACAGCGGCTTTGCCATCGGCCGACGACGAACCGCCCGGCTCATGCGCGAGAATGGCCTGCACGCCCGGCAGAGGCGGAGGTTCAAGCGCACTACGGATAGCCAACATGCCTTTCCGGTAGCCCCCAATATCATCGATCAGGATTTTGCAGCGACCGGGCCAAACCAGAAAATGGGGTGTTGATATTTCCTACGTATGGACCCGCGAGGGCTGGCTCTATCTGGCCGTTGTCATCGACCTGTTCTCCCGCCGCGTCGTCGGCTGGGATACCGGTGATCGGCTCCATCGCCAACTGGCAGTCAATGCTCTTCGAAAAGCCATTATCATGCGTCGACCAAAGCCTGGCCTGATCCATCACTCCGACCGCGGCAGTCAATATTGTTCAGTTGACTATCAGGCCCCGCTGCGCAGCAATGGCATCCTAATCTCGATGTCAGGAAAGGGAAACTGCTATGATAACGCCATGGTCGAAACGTTCTTCAAGAGGTTGAAATCAGAGCTTATCTGGAGGACTATCAGACGCGAAATCAGGCCGAAATTGCCACTGCCCGCTACATCGATGGCTTCTACAATCCCACCCGGCGGCACTCGGCGCTTGACTACCTAAGCCCCGCACAGTTCGAGACACTGGCCGCATGATCTGAAAATGCCTCTCCACTTCTCCGAAGCAAGTCCAATCTCAGTAGGTCTTCCTTGTGCACGACTGCAGCCTCACGTCCTGATCATCATACGAATTGCACATGCCATGGTCCTCGACGAGACTGGCTTAGCCAGGGCAATCGCGGAGGCTCGGTCATCAGCCGCAGGTGGCATGTTAAGGTTAGCTCCACCAATGATGATGACAGGCACTGTTTTAAGGGCTGCATGTATGGCTTCGGCGCGCCATCGCCCGGGAAAAGACAAATGGTCCGCCACAATAAGATCGACTGCTTTCCCCCTAAACATCCAATCGCAAAGATTGTCGAATGTGTTGAAGCCGACTGGCTCATAGCCTAATGCGGCAATCTTGTCCTCATACATCTCCAGCGTCCCTCGGTCGGGCTCTACTACTGCGACGACCTCTCCGTTACCAAGTGGTATTTCACAAGGCCCAAAAAAGCTGTCCGCACTCACCGGCTCCTTTGAGGAAGGCGGTAGATAAATGTCGAAGCGCGTACCGCGCCCAACGGTTGAGCTAACATCAATACATCCTGCATGCGCTTTCACATACCCGTGAACTGCAGCGAGACCGAGCCCCGTCCCGCCCATGCACGAGCGCGTGGTGAAAAAGGGCTCAAAAATATACGGTAGTACTGCTTCAGCAATACCGTTGCCGTTATCGCCGACAGAAAGGAGGACATAGTCCCCGGGAGGCAAAGCGCCAGGAGCAAGTGTCTTCGATTGGGAGACATAAGTGCGAGAGACGCTGACCTCAACGCGGCCTCCATTCGTGACAGCCTCCGAGGCATTCTTGCAGAGATTCATCAGGATCTGCTGTATTTCCAATGGGTTTCCATCGATTACCGTTTGCCTCTCGTCAATTTTTAAATCCAGCTCTACATCCGCACGAAGCGTAACGCGCAGCAACGGAGCTAAATCCATTGTCACCTCGGAGACGTTGAAGGCCTTGGTCTTACGTTTCTGGTTTCGGCTCAGTGCCAAGATCTGATCAATGATCAGCCTTGCTCGATCGCCTGCAGCAATGATTTGGCCGATGTAACCTCTTGTTCTCGAGAGGGGGTGCAGAAGACTGTGGGCCATCTCGGCATAGCCGAGGATTGCCCCTAAAAGGTTGTTGAATTCATGCGCCATGCCGCCTGCAAGTGTGCCGACGGCCTTCAGCCGTTCCGCATGCTCCAACCGCCTCTCCAGAAGGTTATGTTCCATCTGCCTACGTCGAAGATCGATGTAATCGCAGACACGACCAGTAGCGCACTCAAGAAGTTGGACCTCACTGGAAGAGAGCCCTGAACGGTCTTGCTCATAGGCAAGGCAACAAACGGTGATTAGCTGATCGGAGGCCTTGAAGACAAGCACCTGAGAAAGACCAGAAGTCCCCTCCGCAACCCCGCGAACGTTTTGCGCGGGAACGATGGCAAACGGGGGCAGTTGTTCCCCCGCCTGGACAAGCGAAACAATTTCAAGCAGCAGCCCATCGTTCCATGTAGACCCAGGATTGTTTGCGGCGAAGCACTCAGCCGCCCTCCTGGCACTCACTTCGACCAGTGCCAGCGCGCACTGATCAGCATTGAAAAAGCGCTGAACAACTCGAAGTGCGGCTTGGGTTGAGGAAGTTAACGACATCTTTGTTGCTCCACTATCTCTGAAGCAAGCCTCAATTTCCTTCATCGTCGCTTCAAATTGCAAGCGCCTTACCAACCGATTCGTGTACAGATGCAATCTTGAGAGGAGCACGACTATACAAAAGCAGAGGCATATTGGTTCGAAGGTCATAAACATTCGTGCCCACTTCTCGCCCAGATTGATCAAGCTGTGGTGTTTTACATATTCGCGCTCCAGTTTCGCGGCTTCGGCAATAGTGTCGGATGACGCAATGCTATTTACGGCTTCGTTCACCTGCGGCAGCAAAGACAGGATGACTCGACCATTGCGTACAACATGTTCAATGGCCTCATTCTCACCCCCCGTCGATTGAAGCCGGTCAAGATTTCTATCGATCTCTGACGCAAGGTTCGAACTCGGACGAAGCAAAAACTGCAGAATCAAATGGCCGAGTTCGAGCCTCGGTGATCCCGGAAGCAAGCTCACAAAGTGTTCGAAACTTGAGAGAGCGTTTTGCAAGCGCGCGTTCTGTGCGCCCAAGCCGGCGACGATCGCATCTGTCCTTTCGACCGACAGCTTTACCCGAGTTAGCAGTTGAGAGAGATCACTGGCGTTCTCGTGAGTCGCCTTTTCAAACAACTCCTGAAGGTCAATCAGGCTCTTCTGCACTGCCTGTAACTTTTCCGCAACAGGGCTGTAATCCCGTAGCATGCCGGCGTGAACGCGAAGCACATCGCGCTGCAGCAATGCACCATTGGTCTTAATTCTTTGCAATTCACTTAGTATTACCTGATTAGTCTGATTGTCTTGCCCGCACCAGCTTGCAAGCACTGTCAACAACACAGTCGTGACGACCAACACAAAAACTATCTTGGTGCTGAGTTTCTTCTCCCAAGAAGTCAGCGACGAATCATCCGCGTTCGCCCGCCTTCCTGAGCATCGCGATCTGAACATTAGCTCGGTTTCGCGCTGATGGATGCACGGTCGGTGCTGAACCTGAAACACCACGCCCCTCCCCGTTCAGTAGCGTGACTACGCCTATTCCCCACTGCAATCGATACGCATCGCAACGCGACGTCCGGGACGCATAGGCGAGGAAGGTTGTTCGTCTTTTGTGGATCTCGATGGGACTGCTCATAGACACTGCTGCAAGCTCTGTGACATCTCTTGCAGACCTGGGCCACCAGTAAGCTCGCGCATTCCGATTTGCATCTAAGTGGCTTACCCTCGCGTGATGGTATTTTGTGCGAACACGTAGGCCCCGTAGACATCAGGAGCCTCCAGCATTTCAATGACGCGACTGACAAGGGATTTTTCTCTTCGCTATCACCAAACTTGCCAAAGTCCGTCGCAACCAAGCTAGTTGCAGCCACACGTTTTCCCCAAAATTGCGTGCTGTTTCGCGCGGTTTATCAGTTACTAACCGTTCTGCAATATTAGTCAGCAGCCCATCTGGGAGATCAGAAAGGTAACGTCGTACCTCGGCCGCCCTCCCGCCGTCGCGGGGATGAACTTCAGGTGTGCGTATCCGTTTGCTATCGTGATCTATGATAGGACTCCGAAGTAATTTCCATTGCCCTATGAGGCTACCATCGAAGCTTGATCTGCTAAATCGAATTAGCGTTACATTTGTAGTCCTACTGAAGGTTGCCGCCGCGGACATACCCCCTCATCGCCACTTTAGGTATGTTATATGTGTCGAAGAACAAGCAAAGCGAGCGTGCAAGACAATCGGCGTTTCGCAATCCTATGGCCAGGGCACGTCAATGCGCCCCCTTGTGAGAGGCGGATTTCACTTACGCTTCGCCGACGGCAGCCTTCCGTAGGGCCGCTACTGATAGATCAGCCGAGCTTTATCAATTTGACTGACTCTTAAGCGGAGCCCTGACGTTCAATGACGCCGTTTGGGGCCGACAGGCGACGTTTTCCTTTGCCGATCCCAATTCGTGAAGGGCGGGATGAATTTGTTTTCCTGTTATGTTCGGAGACGTAGCAAGCAATAGGGGCACGTTACAAAACGATTTCTAATCGATTGACATTGCAACAGAATTTCTTTCTTTCACCTTGATTCCAATATCTTCAGTGCTTAGATCCTTATCGATGGTTGGCGGATATCTGCATATCGGGCAGGTCCGCGTCTTCCGCTCTTCACGCGGCGCCATAAAGTCGCGACCTCCGGCCGGGGTGTCGCAGCATCTTGCAGCCGCTCGAATCATACGGTGGAACGACCATTTCAAGCAAAACTACGTTTTCAAACAAAACTACGCCCTCAAGCATCGCTTTGAGCATTCTGTGCTCACTGGCTGCAGGTTTTTGTGCGGCAAGTCTGTACGCAACATTCCGTCACGGAATTAGCGGTGAAGCGTTGATGGCGTTTGACATCCTCGCTTTTTGGTACGAGACGCCTTTCTATTTGGGCTATACAACGCTTGCCTTCTATTATGGCTTAGCTGTCGTCGTCTCAACATCGGGAATCGTCCTGCTGGTTCAGCAGATGCTTTCCGAAGGCAGCCGCGAGCATCACGGCACGGCGCGCTGGGCTGGCGTGGGTGAAATGCGCCGTACAGGTTATCTGCAGCGGTACAGCCGCATCAGTGGTCCAATATTTGGAAAGACAAGTGGCCCTTTTTGGTCCGACTATTACCTGACCAATGGCGAGCAGCCTCACAGCCTTATCGTTGCGCCGACCCGCGCGGGAAAAGGCGTGGGCATTGTCATTCCCACGCTACTTACTTTCAAGGGCTCAGTGATAGCTCTCGACGTTAAGGGTGAGCTTTTTGAACTCACCTCTAGGGCACGCAAAGCCGATGGCGACAGTGTGTTGAAATTCGCACCGCTAGATCCAGAACGGCGGACGAGTTGCTATAATCCTCTGTTGGATATCATAGCATTGCCTCCAGAGCGGCAGTTCACCGAGGCACGCCGCTTGGCGGCGAACCTCATTACGACCAAGGGACAGGGCGCGGAAGGTTTCATCAACGGCGCTCGAGATCTTTTTGTCGCCGGCATTCTTGCCTGCATCGAGCGCGGCACGCCAACAATCGGGGCCGTTTACGACCTCTTTGCTCAGCCAGGCGAGAAATATAGGCTCTTTGCGCGCCTCGCGGAGGAGACCCAGAACAAAGAGGCTCAGCGGATCTTCGACGACATGGCGGGCAACGATACAAAAATTCTAACCTCCTACACTTCTGTGCTGGGCGATGGCGGGCTCAACTTATGGGCGGACCCCCTGGTTAAAGCCGCGACAAGCCGCTCAGATTTCTCAATCTATGATTTGCGTCGCCGAAGAACTTGCATTTATCTTTGCGTTAGCCCAAACGATCTTGAGGTCGTCGCGCCTCTGATGCGCCTACTCTTTCAGCAGGTCGTTTCAATTCTACAACGCTCGCTGCCTGGCAAGGATGAGAAGCACGAGGTGCTATTCCTGCTGGATGAGTTCAAGCACTTGGGCAAGCTGGAGGCGGTTGAAACGGCAATCACGACCATCGCGGGCTACAAGGGCCGCTTTATGTTCATTATCCAAAGCCTCTCGGCATTGTCGGGAACATACGACGAGGCCGGCAAACAAAACTTTCTCAGCAATACTGGCGTGCAAGTCTTCATGGCCACCGCCGATGACGAGACACCAAATTATATTTCGAAAGCGATCGGTGAATATACGTTTCAAGCGCGCTCCACTTCCCATACCCAAGGGCGAATGTTCGATCGCAATATTCAGATTTCAGATCAAGGATCACCTCTACTGCGGCCCGAGCAGGTCCGTCTGCTCGACGACAAATGCCAAATTGTCCTCATTAAGGGCCAGCCACCATTGCAACTGCGAAAGGTTCGATATTACTCCGATCGCGCACTAAAGCGCATCTTTGAAAGCCAGACAGGAGGCCTTCCGGAGCCCGCACGCTTGATAATCACCGAGGAGGGACTCGGCGCAAATTGCCAATCTTAACGGCCGCTGCCGACACGGCCATCTCGGGAACCGCATTACACGGCGGCACCTCGTGGGCAACAGGCGCCGAGCCGCCGACCCTCCCATGGACACCGATCAGGCGGCCAATGCGCCCCCGTCGTTGGTATCCACATCAGCGTCGAAGAAATAGCCTGCACCCCTGGATGTTTTAATCAGACGAGGGTGGGCCGGATCCGCCTCAAGCTTTCGGCGCAAACGCAATATGAGGACATCAACACTTCGGTCATGCACCTCTTCTCCACGCACTCGGCTCGCAAGCAAAAGCCGCTCTCTGGATAAAACGTCCCGTGGTTTTTCCAGAAAGGCGACTAGTAGATTGAACTCACCTGCGGTCAGCTTGACCTCGCCGCTTTGTTCAAAGATCAATCGGCGTTGATTAAGATTGAGTCTCCAACCAGCAAAATAAAACGAACGTCGATCTTTTGCCCCTGGATTGATGGGCCGCTGGCGCAATGCTACTCGAATGCGGGCCAAGAATTCGCGCATTCCAAAAGGCTTGGAAACGAAATCAGCTGCCCCGAGCTCCAGTGCAACGACTTTTTCGGCCTCCTCAAGACGATCGCCGCTGATGGCAATAGTTGGAATATCCGATTTTGTCGCCAAATTGCGGACGATTTCCAGACCATCTTCGCGACCCAGATTAAGATCAACAACCACGAGATCGACCGGCGCACACGAGAGTACGCGATTGAGCTGCCTAGTATCGCTTACCGCGGTTACCTTAAAGGCATGTATCGTTAGGTATTCGACAATGAGGTGCCGTATAGCGGCATCGTCATCGATGACAAGAACGTGTTTCAATGGCTCTCCTTCACTCTTGAAACTGGCTGGCAAAAACTTCCTCGTAGGGCAGATGAACACGATCTGTACGCCACAGCTTTCGCCAATCCCAAACCCACTCGCCGTCCCTGCCGCGCTTACATTCGCAGAGATGAAGACGATCTGGTGCGTGACGACTCGGCGCTTCGCGTATGTAGGCAGGATGTTTCACAGCTCCGGACCATTCCGATCGATCAGTGTGCCGTCGGCCCACTCGCTCATCGCGCGTCCAAGTTGAAAAATCACGACAAGTACGTTTTCGATGCGCGTGGAGGCAGGTCGAGATACACGTCTGAAATGGTGGACCACACTCGAACCCCCGCCACAATTGTCGCCACACCGTATATGCAGAGCCTTTTAATGTACTTGTGCAGCGCGTGCCGAATGGTGCCAAGCTGCTGCAACACTGGATACACCCTGTCGTGCAGCGAAGCTCAACCGGAGACCATTAAGGTCTGGACGGCCCCCCAAACAGTCCCAGTTCGGCCACCATTAACTCAACCTCGCCGACTTTAATGAAACGGCGCAACAGGCCCACATGAGCCGCTATCCCGTTCGTCGTAAGCGATTAGACGAAACTCAGCCCTTGCTCCGGCAACTTCGACTCTCTTCAAATTGTGTTGCACTAAAGCCTCCAGTCGGACCATATGTCCTTCGAAAGAACTCAGCGAGCTCGATGTGATCCGAAAGCTCCAGCTGATTTTCCCAGCATAGTTTCCACCGCAGCGCATGTGCTTCCTCCTGCACCGATCGCAAGTCTTGCCACCTGATGCTTGATTGGGATCAAAATTCAGCGTCTTCTAATGGTACTACGGGACATCGGTAAAGTTGATTGTTTGGATAGCCGGCATCCATGGCATGAATAAATGAGGTGTAACTTCATAGGCCTTGATCTGACGGGTGATGTCACGTTGTCAGCGGCTTAACGGTTGTCTGGTAATGGGTTGGGATGAACAGTCCGGCCGTAAGCTACAAGAACCACCGCTTTCCACCGCAGATCATCGCCCGTGCGGTCTGGCTGTATTTTCGGTTCCCTTTGAGCCTGAGGATGGTCGAGGAGATGCTGCTGGAGCGCGGTATCGTCGTCTCCCATGAGACGATCCGGAGATGGGGTCGCAAATTCGGAACGGCTTATGCCAGGCAGTTGTGCAGAAAGAGGCCTTCGCGAAAGGATATCTGGCATCTGGACGAGGTGGTGATTTCCATCGGCGGCCGCAAACATTGGCTCTGGCGTGCCGTTGACCAAGACGGTTACGTTCTCGACGAGATCGTTCAAGCCCGCCGCGATACCCAAGCCGCCAGGCGATTGCTGGTCAGGCTGCTGAAGAAGCAAGGCCTGACGCCGAAGCGGATCGTCACCGACAAATTGCGCTCATATGGTGCTGCAAGACGGGAGGTGATGCCCGCCGTCGAACATCGATCGCACAAGGGCCTGAACAATCGAGCCGAGAATTCTCACGTGCCGCTTCGAAAACGGGAGCGGATGATGCAGGGATTTCGATCCGTCGGCGGCTTGCAACGGTTCATATCGATCTTTTCGGCACTCCGAAATCTCTTCGTCCCCCCGCACCAGAAAAACTCAGCCCTCGCCATCCACATCCATCGGATCCGCGCAATGGCGCAGTGGAAAGCCGTGACCGGCGCAACCGCCTGACGTCTCACACAAGCGCCTTGTTCCGACCTTGATCAAATAACGTGACATCGCCCTGGAGCGCGGTATCGTCGTCTCCCATGAGACGATCCGGAGATGGGGTCGCAAATTCGGAACGGCTTATGCCAGGCAGTTGTGCAGAAAGAGGCCTTCGCGAAAGGATATCTGGCATCTGGACGAGGTGGTGATTTCCATCGGCGGCCGCAAACATTGGCTCTGGCGTGCCGTTGACCAAGACGGTTACGTTCTCGACGAGATCGTTCAAGCCCGCCGCGATACCCAAGCCGCCAGGCGATTGCTGGTCAGGCTGCTGAAGAAGCAAGGCCTGACGCCGAAGCGGATCGTCACCGACAAATTGCGCTCATATGGTGCTGCAAGACGGGAGGTGATGCCCGCCGTCGAACATCGATCGCACAAGGGCCTGAACAATCGAGCCGAGAATTCTCACGTGCCGCTTCGAAAACGGGAGCGGATGATGCAGGGATTTCGATCCGTCGGCGGCTTGCAACGGTTCATATCGATCTTTTCGGCACTCCGAAATCTCTTCGTCCCCCCGCACCAGAAAAACTCAGCCCTCGCCATCCACATCCATCGGATCCGCGCAATGGCGCAGTGGAAAGCCGTGACCGGCGCAACCGCCTGACGTCTCACACAAGCGCCTTGTTCCGACCTTGATCAAATAACGTGACATCGCCCGTGCCGCCGCTGATATCCGGAACGCGGCCGGAGCAGACGGACTCCTCGGCAACCACGGGGATCTGCGGAAACGCCGCCGCAAGTCCCTCCAGAATCATTGCCTCCGCTCGTCGGCTTCCGTGACGGGCGACTGGTCCTCCTTGTAGCAGACCTCGGGACCTGCGTCGTAGACCTCGATAATCGCCGCGGCCGCGTCGAGCGCTATGCGCTCGAGCATTTCGCAAAAGGCCGTCATTTGCTCTCCATCCTCCGCTCGAGGAATTCCTCGATCGCAAGCGCCAGATCGGACGGTTCCTGGCCGACGGTGCGTATATGAAGTTCCGGGTTTTCCGGGGCTTCATAAGGTGAGGATACGCCGGTGAAATTCGCGATCCTCCCGGCGAGCGCCTTTTCATAGAGGCCCTTCGGATCGCGGCGTGCGCACTCGTCGAGCGGCGTATCCACGAAGATCTCGATGAACTCGCCCTCGTCCATCAATTCCCGCGCCATCCGCCGCTCGTCGCGGAACGGTGAGATGAAGGACACGAGCACGATCAGACCGGCATCGGCCATGAGCTTGGCCACCTCCGCCACGCGGCGGATGTTCTCGACCCGGTCCTCTTCGGTAAAGCCGAGATCCCGGTTCAGGCCGTGGCGTACATTGTCGCCGTCGAGCAGGTAGGCATGTTTGCCCTGGGCGTGGAGTATCCTGTCGAGCTCGTTCGCGATGGTCGATTTTCCCGAGCCGGAGAGCCCGGTGAACCAGAGCACGGCCGGGAGCTGGTTCTTCAAGGCGCTGCGCGCGCTCTTGTTGACCTCGAGCGCATGCCAGTGGACGTTGTCTGCGCGCCTGAGCGGAAAATCGATCAACCCTGCGCCGACGGTGGCGTTCGTCACGCGGTCGACGATGATGAAATTGCCCGTCGCCCGGTTGTCCGTATAGGCATCGAAGGCGATCGGCGCCTGCGTCGAGATGTTGCAAACACCCACTTCGTTCATCTGAAGCGATTTCGCGGCCTCGCGGATGCAGCTGTTGATGTTCACCTGGTGCTTGAGCGCGGTAACCATGGCACTGACGCTGTCGGTCTCCGTTCGCAGAATGTAGCTTCGTCCCGGCAACATCGGGCTCGAGTCGAACCAGATCACATGCGCCTGGAACTGATCCGCCACGAAAGGGCGGGCACCGGGGGCGACGAGCATATTGCCGCGCGAGGCATCCACCTCGTCGGCGAGCACCAGCGTTACCGCCTCGCCCTCCCCCGCCGTCGCAAGCTCGCCGTCATAGTTGACGATCGCCTTGACCGACGTGCGCTGTCCGCTCTTTGCCACGACGACCGGATCGCCCACCGAAATTCGGCCGGAAGCAATCTGCCCGGCATAGCCACGAAAATCCGCATTCGGCCGCATGACCATCTGAACCGGGAAGCGGAATGGCTTCGCCTGGTCCATCGGATCCAGCTCGACCGCCTCCAGATATTCCAGCAGCGCCGCCCCCCTGTACCAGGGCGTATTGGCGGAAGCCGAGATGACGTTGTCCCCGTCCCGCGCCGAAATCGGGATCGGACGGATGCTGGCGAAGCCGAGCTCTTTCGCGAAAACCATGTAGTCGGCGACAATTTCCTCGTAGACCTGTTGCTGGAAACCGACGAGGTCGATCTTGTTGACGGCCAGCACGACATGGCGGATGCCTAGCAGCGAAGCGATGTAGGAATGGCGCCGCGTCTGCTGGAGGATGCCCTGCCGGCTGTCGATCAGGATGATGGCGAGGTCCGCCGTCGAAGCGCCGGTCACCATGTTGCGCGTATATTCCTCGTGGCCGGGCGTGTCGGCAACGATGAACTTGCGCTTGGACGTCGTGATATAGCGATAGGCGACGTCGATGGTAATGCCCTGTTCGCGCTCTGCCTCGAGCCCGTCGAGAAGCAGGGCAAGGTCGATCTCCTTGCCGTTTGCGGCACCGGGAGAGCCGACGCGCCCGAGATTGGCGAGCTGGTCCTCGAAGATCAGTTTCGCGTCGTAGAGCAGGCGCCCGATAAGGGTCGATTTTCCATCGTCCACCGAGCCGCAAGTGAAAAATCTCAGGATCGACTTGTGGTCGTGCTGGGCCAGATGTGCTTCAATGTCATGCGGCGGTATGGATTGAACATACGACATCAGAAGTAGCCCTCCCGCTTCTTTTTCTCCATCGCCCCGACTTCATCCGTGTCGATCAGGCGGCTCTGCCGTTCAGACGTTCGCACCGTCAGCATTTCCCGCAAAATGTCCGGAACCGTGGCGGCCTCGGACTCGACCGCTCCGGTCAGCGGATAGCAGCCGAGGGTCCGGAAGCGAACCTGCTGCTCCAGAACCTTCTCATCCGGCTGGATCGGCATCCGCTCATCGTCGACCATGATCAGCATGCCGTCACGCTTGACGACCGGACGCCGGGCCGCGAAGTAGAGCGACACGATCGGGATTTCCTCGCGCAGGATGTATTGCCAGATGTCGAACTCGGTCCAGTTGGAGAGCGGGAAGATACGCATCGTCTCCCCCTGGCCGACGCGCGTGTTGTAGGTCTTCCACATTTCCGGGCGCTGGCGCGTCGGATCCCAGCCGTGTTGGAGACTGCGAATGGAGAAAATGCGCTCCTTGGCCCGCGACTTCTCCTCGTCCCGCCGCGCACCTGCGAGAGCCGCGGTGAAACCGTATTTCTCCAGCGCCTGCCGGAGCCCCATCGTCTTCATGACGTGGGTGTGCACGTTCGAGCCGTGCGTGAATGGACCCATGCCCTGGTCCACCCCATCCTGATTGACGTGAACGAGGAGATCGAAGCCGAGCTCTCGCGGCATCCGGTCGCGGAACTCGATCATCTCCCGAAACTTCCATTTGGTGTCTACATGCAGGAATGGAAAAGGCGGTTTGGCGGGGTAGAACGCCTTCATCGCCAGATGCAGCAATACCGAGGAGTCCTTGCCGATCGAGTAAAGCACGACCGGGTTAGAGAATGTTGCAACGACTTCTCGAATGACATGGATCGCTTCGGCTTCAAGCCGACGGAGATGAATAAGAGTCAATTTATCGCCTTGCGTTTACTAGGTAATCATTCGACTTACGCTATATGGCCGTTCCCTTGGAATGACGTCTCCCTATACATCTTCCCGAATACCAGAACTGCATTCATGCCGCCCATGCTAAGGCGTTGCTCATGGCGACGCGCACCCGCGTCCCAGCCGGCCGAAGCCGACGCCCCCACGGTCGCGCCGAAGCGATGCGCATTTTCCTCATCGCAGGAAAGGCTGGGCCATCGCATAGCTTTCTACACATCGGAAATTTTCTACGTGAGCGGAGTTCCCCCGCACCTACTCCGTGCGACAAGGCAGCCGATCCGATCTGGTTTAAGACGTGCTATGCCCGCGCAAATCAATATCTCCCCTGGCGCATGACCGTGCTCAAATCATTGCCATGCCGCCGTTCACGTGTATGGTCTGGCCGGTGACGTAGGCCGCTTCATTGGAAGCGAGATACGCGACCGCGGACGCGACTTCGGCGCTGGTGCCGATGCGGCGGGTGGGGATCGCCGCCATGATCGTCTCTTTCTGCTTGCGATTGAGCTTGTCGGTCATAGCCGATTCGATAAAGCCCGGGGCGACGCAGTTGACGGTAATGTTGCGTGTGGCGATCTCCTGCGCCAGAGACTTGGAGAAGCCGATCATACCGGCCTTGGAGGCGCAGTAATTGGTCTGGCCAGGATTGCCGGTCACGCCGGCGAGCGAAGTGATGTTGATGATGCGGCCATTCCGGCGGCGCATCATCGGACGGGTGAGCTCCCGAGTTAGCTGGAACACCGCGGTGAGGTTGACCTCCAGGACACAGTCCCAGTCGGCGTCTGACATGTGCACGAACAGGCCGTCCTTGGTGATGCCGGCATTGTTGACGAGGATGTCGACGCCTTCGAGATCGGCCTCCGCCTTCAGAGCGAGCGCCTTGACCTCGTCACGATGCTCCAGATTAGCTGGGAACAGCTTGACGCGGTCCCCGAGCTCAGCGGCAAGCATCTCCAATTTCTCAACGCGGGTACCGTGCAAGCCGACAATAGCACCCTGCGCATGCAGCGCGCGGGCGATCACCTCGCCGATACCTCCCGATGCGCCGGTGACGAGCGCCTTACGGCTGGTCAATTCGAACATGTCTTATCCTCTTCTCAATCATGCAGGCTGATGAATTCGGTTAAGCCGCCGCGCCCAGAACTCCTCGCGGGGGGCTGGTTCGCCCGAGCACTCAAGCGCCAGCGGTGCCGCCTACTAACGGCGGCGACATCGCGGTTGATGCGCCGCGCCAGGCCAGACAGTACCTTAGCGGCACCGCTTTTAGATCGTCGAGCCGCCGTTCGGAGGGGAGATTCATTCCACCGCTGAAGCCGGTACATTCGCCCTGGCAACGTGCCGCTTCTTCTCCCGTCGAGGCCAGCGCCGACGTGCTTCGACCGGCGAATCACCTCAATCTGATGCTTCGTCACAGGACTTCACTTGGTGCTTGCACTAAGACTTGCACCCTCAGCCTACATCAGCAACGGGTCATCACCGGCGAGATACGGCGATCCCGCAAGCACCTGAAGGGGTGATCTTTTCAGGAGGCATGTCTTCTACACCTTCCTGAATGCCAGAACTGCGTTCATGCCGCCCATGGCGAAGGCATTGCTCATGGCCACGCCCACCCTGCGCTCGCGCGGCACGTTTGGCGTGACATCGAGATCACAATTGGGGTCTGGCTCACGATAGTTGGCGGTCGGCGGCACGACGCCCTCTTGGATCGCCATCACACAGGCGATCATTTCAAGCGCACTCGCTGCCCCGAGGCAATGGGCGTGGGTGGACTTGGTGGACGAGACGGACAGCGAATTAGCGTGGTCACCGAAGACGCGCCTGATCGCCGCCGTTTCCATTTGATCGTTGGCCTTGGTGCCGGTGCCATGCGCGTTGAGGTAGTCCACGTCCTCGGCATTCAGTCCGGCATCGGCAAGGCAAGCGCGCATCGCCGCCTCCGGCCCGTGGACAGCCGGCGCGGCGATGTGGGAGGCATCGCCGGAAAGGCCGACGCCAGCGACCTCGGCAAGTATTCTTGCACCGCGGGCAGCGGCATGTTCATAGCTTTCCAGCACCGCCATACCGGCACCCTCGCCCACTACCACGCCCTTCCTGTCGGCGGAGAAGGGTCGGCAAGTATCCGGAGCGAGTACCCGCATGGCTTCCCATCCCTTCAGTACCATCCAGACGAGTGGCGCGTCGCTGCCTCCGGCAAGCATGACGTCGGCCCGGCCGCACTTGATCTGGTCTACCGCCGAAGCGATCGCATGGTTGCCCGAAGCACAGGCGGAGGTGACGCCAAAGACCGGGCCGCGCAGGCCGAGGCTCATACTGACTTGGCAGGCAGCGGCACTCGGCATCGTCTTTACGCCAAAGAAGAGTTCGGTGCGCGTCGCTCCGCCCAAAAGGAGCGTACGGTAGGCTTTTTCGGTCGCGTCCCAGCCGCCGAAGCCGGAGCCGACTGTCGCGCCGAAGCGATGGGCATTTCCTTCATCCCAGGAAAGTCCGGCCTGTCGCATGGCTTCGTGCGCTGCAAGCACGGCAAGCACGCTAAAACGATCCATGGAGACGAGCTGCCTGCGGTCAATGTCGTGCTCAGGCAACGCCTTGATCTCGGCGCCGATCATGCCCTTCAGCTCATGAAGCTCTGAATTGACAATCGGGCCGATAGCGGAGCGGCCTTCGCGCATCCCCGTCCAGAGGGAAGCGGCGTCGGTGCCTAGTCCGCACAGCCCGCCCATTCCGGTGATGACGACGCGCCTGTCCATCAAGCCACCTTAACAAGCAAGCCGCGCATGGCTTCCACCATGTCGCCGACATTCTGGAGATCCGACCACGCCTCGGCCGTGTTCATTTCGATCTTGATATCGTAGGCTTGCTCCAGGTCCCAGAGCACGTCCGCTAATCCCAGTGAATCAATACCGAGCGCGGTCAGTTCGGTGGCAGTCGTTATTTCGCCGACAATGGATGCGGTCATTCCCTCGCCGCTCTCCGATTCGACGCGTTTCTTGACTATGGCAATGATTTCCGTTGCGAGTTGGTCTACCATTCGAGTGCCTTCCAGCTTGTGTTTCGACGTGGACGCGGCTCAATTCCTGAGGCTGCCCCCCCATCGTGAAAATTGCCACCAGACTTGCACGACTGGGCAAGGCCGATGCCTATAAGGGCCGGAGGAGTTCCGGCTTCTGTGCCGCGTAGGCTCCGATGACGAAAGAAAGTCGCCGGCTTCCCAGGCGTGTGGAGCTTTGCTATGTAGCAACTGCTAAGATTGGTAAAATCGATTGTTTGGATGAAATCCATTCGTTCGATGGATACTGCAAGCTGGCGCTAGAAGCGCCTTCGTCGGCGATGTCACGTTATTTGATCAAGGTCGGAACAAGGCGCTTGTGTGAGACGTCAGGCGGTTGCGCCGGTCACGGCTTTCCACTGCGCCATTGAGCGGATCCGATGGATGTGGATGGCGAGGGCTGAGTTTTTCTGGTGCGGGGGGACGAAGAGATTTCGGAGTGCCGAAAAGATCGATATGAACCGTTGCAAGCCGCCGACGGATCGAAATCCCTGCATCATCCGCTCCCGTTTTCGAAGCGGCACGTGAGAATTCTCGGCTCGATTGTTCAGGCCCTTGTGCGATCGATGTTCGACGGCGGGCATCACCTCCCGTCTTGCAGCACCATATGAGCGCAATTTGTCGGTGACGATCCGCTTCGGCGTCAGGCCTTGCTTCTTCAGCAGCCTGACCAGCAATCGCCTGGCGGCTTGGGTATCGCGGCGGGCTTGAACGATCTCGTCGAGAACGTAACCGTCTTGGTCAACGGCACGCCAGAGCCAATGTTTGCGGCCGCCGATGGAAATCACCACCTCGTCCAGATGCCAGATATCCTTTCGCGAAGGCCTCTTTCTGCACAACTGCCTGGCATAAGCCGTTCCGAATTTGCGACCCCATCTCCGGATCGTCTCATGGGAGACGACGATACCGCGCTCCAGCAGCATCTCCTCGACCATCCTCAGGCTCAAAGGGAACCGAAAATACAGCCAGACCGCACGGGCGATGATCTGCGGTGGAAAGCGGTGGTTCTTGTAGCCTACGGCCGGACTGTTCATCCCAACCCATTATCCGACAACCGTTAAGCCGCTGACAACGTGACATCACCCGCGGATCTATTTGCGATATAGATCGGTATCGGCGGTCTTTTGCCCCGGCCAAGGTCAAGCGATATCGCACGCTGGAGATGCGTTGGGTCTGTGGGCGTATCACTTGGCGCAGATCGTCGGGCATCATGATGTATCGCACCGGAAGGATGAAGGTCGGAGCGGCGCAACTGGGGCAACGTTGACACCTGTCCTACGCATGGGACGCTGGCAATCGGGGCATTCGTAGGACTGCCCGTGCTGTGATTTGTCGGGATGGGGTTGCCCGCCTGTTGGTGATGGCTGGCCGAGGAGGCTCCTGCAGAGACCGACACGATCCCGTCGATGGCGATTAGCGAGAAAGCCGAAGTGGCGCATGCGGTGGAAGCCGTCAGGAAGCACATGAAGGAGAAAGCGCCGGATGAACTCGTGCGGGTGAAGGCGCATGATCTTCTCACGGTCGCGACCATTGCCACGGTAATCCTTCCATCGGAAGGCAACATGGTCGTCATCGACATCGACGATGCGGCTGTTGGCGATCGCGACACGATGGGTATACCGACCGAGATAGGCAAGCACCTGGTCCGGCCCGCCGAAAGGTGGCTTCGCATAGACGACCCATTCGATTCTGCGAGCACACGCGAGATGGCGGGTGAACGCGTCGTCGTCGTTGAGATGGGTGAGTTCGTTGGAGAAGCGGAGTTCACCATGAGCGAAGGCTTCAGCAAGCGCAGTCAGAAAGAGCCGCCGAAACAGACGCGACAGCACGCGAACAGGCAGAAAGAAACCCGGTCGGCACGCGACCCACCTTGATCTGTCGGGCGAGAGACCGCCGCCCGGCACGACGCAATGGACATGGGGATGATGGGTCATCGCCTGGCCCCAGGTGTGAAGTACGGCGGTGACGCCGATCTCGGCGCCCAGCCATTTGGAATTGGCGGCGATCGTCTGCAGCGTCTCGGCCGAGATCCGCATCAGCAACGCATAGACGACCGCCTTGTTGTGGAAGGCGATCTCGGCGATGCCAGGTGGGAGTGTGAAGACCACATGAAAGTATGGGACCGGCAAGAGATCGGCGACGCGGGCCGCAACCCACTCCCTGCGGGCCGCGCCCTGGCACTTCGGGCAGTGGCGATTGCGGCAGGAATTATAGGAGATGCGGGTCCTGCCGCAGTCATCGCAGGCATCGACGTGACCACCAAGCCTGGGTGTGCGGCAGGCTTCGATCGCGCCCATGACGCGTCGTTCGCCGCGGCCAAGATGGCCGGCGTTCTCTCGCCTGTAGGAGCCTCCATGTCGTCGAAAGATGTCGGCGACTTCGAAGGTAGGGCGCAACCGATTACGATTCCGGCGGTGTCACCTCCAGCCGTAACCGATCGAGCGGGCTAGCTGTCGACCGGATCGTGTCGGTGGAAACCTGCGTATAGTGTGCCGTGCTCGACAGATGGGCATGGCCGAGCAGGACCTGGATGATCCGGATATCGGTGCCATTCTCCAGCAGGTGAGTGGCAAAGGGATGCCGCAACGTATGCACGGTAACGCGCTTTGAAAGGCCTGTTGCCGAAACCGCCGACCGACAGGCGGCGTTTAACACTGTCGGTTCGATCGGCTTGTCAGCATCACGCCCTGGAAAAAGGAAAGCCGTGGGGCGCGATAGACGCCAATAGCTGCGCAGGATCCCGAGTAGTTCGGTTGACAGCATAACGTATCGGGCTTTGGCGCCTTTACCATGGCGAACATGCATCACCATGCGGGAGCTGTCGATATCCTCGACCTTCAGTCCGCAGACCTCACCGACCCTGAGGCCAGCGGCATAAGCCGTAGTCAGCGCCACGCGCGCCTTCAGACTGGAGACGGCCTCAAGAAAATGCGCCACTTCGTCCGCCGACAGAATAACGGGGAGCTTCCGTGGCTCGCGCGCGTACGGGATCCGCTCGGGGACATCATCCTGACCCAGAGTGATCCCATAGAAAAACCGAAGAGCGCATACAATCTGGTTCAACGATGCCCAGGATATCCCGGTTGAGACGAGGTAAACCTGGAAGCTACGAATATCGTCAAGATCGAGCCGATCAGGATCGGTCGAAATAGCGGCTGAACTTCCGTACAGCGTTGATGTAGGATCGTTGGGTTGCCGGGGAAAGATTGCGGACCGTCATGTCCTCGATCATCCGGCGACGAAGAGGGCTTATCTCAGCCATCGGGGCCTCCTGCCTGAAGGGTGGGTTGCAACACAACCATCCTCTCAGTCAGGGGGCTCTCGTCAAAGCCCGCCTCAAATCGCCGCGATTAGCGGCTTAGTTCAATCACATGGGAAAATCTCATTCTGTTGATCTTCGCCAGCGTGTCGTTGCCATGGTTGCCAGCGGTCAGTCACGACGCGCCGCAGCTCGCCATTTCGGTGTCAGCGACAGCTCTGCGATCAAACTGATCCAGCGTCGTGAGCGGACTGGCACCATAGCCCCCGCCCGACAAGGCAGACCACCAGGCAATGGAAAGCTATCGGCCTATCGCGATTTCCTGGTCGCGCAGGTCGAGGCCAAGCCTGATATCACCATGCCGGAGCTGGCCCGCCGTCTTGAGGAGAAACATGCTGTTGTTGTGCCGCCATCGTCTTTGTCGCGCTTTTTGATATTGCAGGGCTTCACATATAAAAAAACAGCTGATGGCATCGGAACGCGGACGCGCTGATGTGCGTCGGGACCGTGATTTTTGGATTGGAAAACGCCAACCCAGAATGCGACTTGAACCGCATCGGCTTGTTTTCCTGGACGAAACCTCGGTGAACACGAAGATGGTGAGACTGCGCGGCCGCTCTCAACGCGGCAATCGCCTCGCCATGGATGCGCCGTTCGGCCACTGGGGGACACAGACATTCGTTGCAGGTTTGCGATGCTTCGGCCTGACCGCACCCTGGATTATCGACCGGCCGATGAACCGCGCCATTTTGATACCTATGTCGAAACGCAACTGGCTCCGACCCTCAATCGAGGCGACGTGGTCGTCCTTGATAATCTCTCGGTTCACAAAAGTGCCAAAGCTGCAGGCTTGCTCAAACAGGCCGGTGCGTGGTTCCTCTTCCTACCGGCTTATTCGCCCGATTTGAATCCGATCGAAATGGCCTTCGCCAAGATTAAAGCCCACCTGAGAGCCGCAGCGGCCAGAACGTTCGACGCCCTCTCGGACGCACTCGGTTCAATCTGCAATCTCTTCGACACCGATGAATGTCGAAACTATTTTACAGCCGCAGGCTATGGGTTCGATTAATCGTACGATGCTCTAGCTGTGGAGCCTCAACAGGTTGTTCCCGGTCAGACCGAGTCGGCTGATAGGTGGTTTTGAGCCGATACTGCCATGAGGTCTATGCCAATTGTAGCGGTGAAGCCATCGCGGCAGTTCGGCGGTGCGTTCGTCTGAGGTTGTAGGCGCGAGCGTAGGCCCATTCGCGCAAGCTTGTCTGAATGAAGCGCTCGGCTTTCCCGTTGGTCCTGGGAGTATAGGGCTTGGTGAAGATCTGGCGCAGGCCGAGACGCTTGCAGGCTGCCCGAAAAGTCTTTGACCGGTAGCAGGAACCGTTGTCGGTCATCACTCGCTGCACTTTGACGCCGAGACTGGCGTAATAAGCAACGGCGGCCTCAAGGAAGGCGACAGCGCTCTTCTTGCGCTGGTCGGGCATAACTTGGACGAAAGCGCCGCGCGAGGCATCGTCGATGCAGACATGGACGAACTCCCAGCCAATGCCGATGTGACGGTTGACCATGCCAGTTTGTCGTCCGGTGATGCGGTGTCCGACGGAGCCGATCCGGCCGAGCTTCTTGATATCAAGATGAATGAGTTCGCCGGGATGCTCCCGTTCATAGCGGCGCACGGGCTCCGGCTCCAACGCGCTCAGCTTATTCAAGCCCAACCGGCGCAGAATACGGCTCACCGTCGCTGGCGAGACGCCGGCCTCAGCGGCGATCTGTTTGCCCGTCCAGCGTTGGCGGCGCAGCCGTTCGATCGTTTCGACTATCGCCGCAGGCGTCGGCCGGCGCAGTCGATGAGGCCGGGAGGAGCGATCATGCAATCCTGCCAATCCTTCGCGGCGATATCGGTCTATCCACTTCCGAATGGTCCGCAGACAGACGCCTGCGGCTTTGGCCACGGCCTCCGGCGTCTGCCCGCTCTCTACCTGCCTTACAATTCGCTCTCGACCGCGCGGCGTCAGCCGGGCATTCTTGTGGATGTTCATCCGGTCCTCCGAGAATCACTGAAGCTTCGACAACCTCAGCTTTCCCGGTCTGGGCCGGATGGACAACCTACTGAAAGCTCACATCTAGCTAGCCTTTTGCCCTTTGAAGCGCATGTCCGGCAGTCATTCATAACGTGGATGGGCTTGATCGAAACAAACGATTTCATCAATCAAACGAAATCTTGCATGGACAAAAGCACCTTACGCGCACCGATAAGGAGAAAATCCTCCATGTTCCCTGACGAAAGTGAATTGCAACTGCCCGACCATGTGGAGCGGTTCGAGGCTGGTCGTGACCCCCACGTTCTTGAGCTGCGAAGTCTTACCGGCGAACCAGCTGCCCAGCGGGTGCGCGTGGCGGGCTTATTGCCCTTTGCAGATGTAGTCGTCCCGTCTGGGCCGCGGCTTGGGTACCCGGCCGGACGCGTCGCCCTGCAACATCAGCGCGATTTGCAGATATGTTGTATTGCCGTGCTTCTTGTCAATGTCCGGTTTGTCCGACGCCCTATGCGAGTTCCTGCACAAAAGAACGCGTCATCGGGTGCGGCCGGGGAGCAGACGACCAGCGCAGCACTCGCCTGGCGATGGTGTAGCGACATCAGGCCAGTCCACGGTGCGGTATCATTCGTGAACAACCGCCCGTTCGCATCGATAACGCCACTCGGCAGTCATTGACGCCGCGCTGGAAATGAAAACGACATCGCCAGGAAGTCGGCCGCCGCTGAAACGTTCGAAGATGCACCCAATCTCCTCGGCGTCACGGAACACGGGCGCCACGATCGAGCATCTCATGCGGATCCAGGCGGACCGATATGAGGCCTCTTTTGAGGCCGATGATGTCCGAAACAGGCGTTTGCAGCAGCAAGCGGCAACACGGCCTTCTTATACGGAAACAGTCTGAGGAGGCCAGTTTGGCTTTCCCGTCACAATGTGGAGAAACAGATGCTTTTTCTAGGGATTAGCGGCGGACTTGACCAAGTCCATGAAAACCGATTCGAGCTTCCGAACACCTCTGTGCACGATGGCGCCGCGGTGCTCGTTCGAGACGGACAGGTGATAGCCGCCGTAGAAGAGGAACGCCTCAATCGGATCAAACACTCCAACAAGCTCCCAAGTCGTTCGATTCAATACTGTCTTTCAGCGGCGGGGATTCAGCTCAGCGACATTGATCGTCTCGCGATCTACGCTAGCGAGCCCTATGTCAACGCCATGGTTGGTGAGATGTCCAATTCCCATCCGGACATTCTCTCCATTCCGGATGCTAAAGTGTTGGTGCAGGATCTGTTAGCGCGTGAGTTCGGTACTAAGTTGGACGGTTCGCGTATTTCATTCGTGAGTCATCATCAGGCGCACGCCGTGAGCGCTTTTGCAATGTCGGGCTTCGATCAGAGTCTCATTCTAGCAATTGATGGCTGTGGTGATTTTCTATCGGGACTCTTGGCAGTAGGAGCTGGCACAGAAATTACGCAACTGGAAGCTTTTCCCGAGAACAATTCTCTTGGACTGTTTTATCTCGAGACGATCCGTTATCTCGGCTACGGCATGTTCGATGAATATAAGGTGATGGGACTCGCCCCCTACGGCGATCCCGCGCCCTATCGCGAGCTCTTCGAGCACTTTTACGACCTCTCCGCCAACGGTGGCTACCGTGTTTATCTCGACCGCATCGGTCCGGCGTTGCTCCGCAATATCGAGGTCAGGCGAAAGGGGATGCCGTTTACCCAGCAGCATCGAGATGTGAGTGCATCACTGCAGGAAACGCTGGAGCGGATCGTGTTCCACATTCTCCGGCATCACCGTGAGGCCACCGGTATGAAGCGGTTGTGTCTGGCTGGGGGGGTAGCCCACAACTGCACGATGAACGGTAAGCTGCTGTATTCAGGGCTTTTCGAAGACATCTTCGTGCAACCCGCGTCTCACGACGCCGGTTGTGCCTTAGGCGCTGCGCTGATGGTGTCTAACGAGATGGGCCGTCCCGCGCCCCGAGAGCGACTGCAGGAGGTCTATTGGGGTCCTGATCTCGGCAGCGACTGCGCCGTGCAGCAGGAACTGAATGCATGGGCCGGACATCTCCAGGTTGAACGCTCTGATGACGTGGCAACTAGTGCAGCCGACTGGATCGCCGACGGCGCCGTGATCGGTTGGGTGCAGGGTCGTTCGGAGTTCGGGCCACGTGCGCTGGGCAACCGTAGCATTCTTGCCGACCCTCGGCCGGCCGCAAACAAGGACCGGATCAATGCGATGGTCAAGAAGCGCGAAGGCTATCGGCCGTTCGCGCCATCTGTGCTGCAAGAAGACGCGAGCGAATTCTTCGACCTCCCGGATGGCAGGGACGAATTTCCATTCATGAATTTCGTCGTTCGCGTGCGTGACTCAAAACGCGCCTTGCTCGGTGCTATTACGCACGTCGACGGTACGGCTCGCCTGCAAACAGTATCGCGCAACGCCAATCCCGCTTACTGGGAGCTCATCAATGCATTCAAGAAGCGGACAGGCACCCCAATTTTGCTTAATACGTCCTTTAACAACAATGCCGAACCGATCGTGGATTCGGTTGCAGACGCGATTGCCACATTTTTGACGACAGAGCTGGATGGACTTGTGGTCGGGCCGTTCCTGGTCAAAAAGCGGGCCGCAACGCTGCAGGATTGGACTGCGCTCGCGGTTTCATTGCCGCCTTATATGTCGCTCCATCAAGTCCGCGCTTATACAGCGGTAGATCGTCAGGAGACAGTCTGCGAGATCCGTACGAGCCACTCCAACCGTGACAGTGTGCGAATTTCACATGACTTGTTTGATCTGCTGATGCGGATTGAGGGTGAATCCGTGCTTGGAGATCTCCTCGATGCAATTGGGCCGCATCAGGCTAAGCGTGAAGGTCTGATGAAGGGCCTGCAACGACTGTGGGAGCAGCGCCTCGTTCGGTTGCATCCCTCACGAGCTGTTCACGTCCACCGAAACTGCGATAAAACGCCGGATCAAGTGTCCGTCCGGTGAGTTTCTGAATCGGCAGAAATCGGTTAGGGCATAGACTCATAACGACCTGTTCCAGATGCGTGTTGCGGGTGATGTCACGTTGTCAGCGGCTTAACGGTTGTCGGATAATGGGTTGGGATGAACAGTCCGGCCGTAAGCTACAAGAACCACCGCTTTCCACCGCAGATTATCGCGCGTGCGGTCTGGCTGTATTTTCGGTTCCCTTTGAGCCTGAGGATGGTCGAGGAGATGCTGCTGGAGCGCGGTATCGTCGTCTCCCATGAGACGATCCGGAGATGGGGTCGCAAATTCGGAACGGCTTATGCCAGGCAGTTGTGCAGAAAGAGGCCTTCGCGAAAGGATATCTGGCATCTGGACGAGGTGGTGATTTCCATCGGCGGCCGCAAACATTGGCTCTGGCGTGCCGTTGACCAAGACGGTTACGTTCTCGACGAGATCGTTCAAGCCCGCCGCGATACCCAAGCCGCCAGGCGATTGCTGGTCAGGCTGCTGAAGAAGCAAGGCCTGACGCCGAAGCGGATCGTCACCGACAAATTGCGCTCATATGGTGCTGCAAGACGGGAGGTGATGCCCGCCGTCGAACATCGATCGCACAAGGGCCTGAACAACCGGGCCGAGAATTCTCACGTGCCGCTTCGAAAACGGGAGCGGATGATGCAGGGATTTCGATCCGTCGGCGGCTTGCAACGGTTCATATCGATCTTTTCGGCACTCCGAAATCTCTTCGTCCCCCCGCACCAGAAAAACTCAGCCCTCGCCATCCACATCCATCGGATCCGCGCAATGGCGCAGTGGAAAGCCGTGACCGGCGCAACCGCCTGACGTCTCACATAAGCGCCTTGTTCCGACCTTGATCAAACAACGTGACATCGCCTCCGGGACAGCATTTCCGCTAATTCGCGGACAGCGATTCCGGTAAATCCCGGACAGTCTTTCGGCGATTAAAACATCGACTTTCGCGCGCGCCGTTTTGCCATTCTGAGCCTCGATTTGAACGAGGGGCTGATGAATGGCGAGACGGAAGCAGGCGAGGCTTACGAGTGTGAAGGACATTCGATCGATATTGCGGCTGACGCACGAACAGGGGCTTTCGGTTCGTGCGATATCGGAACGGCTGAAGATCAGCAAAACGACCATTTCGACCTATCTGTTGCGGGCGCGTGAGGCCGGGCTGACGGGCTGGCCGTTGCCGCCTGGGCTTGACGAGGACGCTGTTTTGCAGCGCCGCCTGTTCCATCGTCGCGGCCGCCCGCCCCAGGACATGCACGAGCCCGACTGGGGCAAGATCGCCAGTGAACTGAAGCGAAAGGGCGTGACGCTGACGCTGTTGTGGCAGGAATATCGCGAGCGGCACCCCAACGGTTACGGATACACCTGGTTCTGCGAGCGTTTCGCCGCTTTCGAACAGCGCGCCAGCGCCACCTTCCGCAATCGCCACACTGCCGGCGCGGCGATGCAGACCGACTACGCCGGCCACACCGTCCCGGTGATCGATCCGGCGACGGGCGAGATCCGGTCGGCGCAGATCTTCGTCGCGGTTCTGCCGGCCTCCTTGTACACCTTCGCCTATGCAAGCTTCACTCAACGGCTGCCGGACTGGATCGAGGGTCAGCAACGGGCGCTGAGCTTCTTCGGTGGCGTGACGAAAGCGATCGTCTGCGACAACCTCAAGGCCGGTGTTGCCAAGCCCTTGTGGTTTGAGCCGACCATCAACGCCACTTTTGCAGCATTCGCCGAGCATTACGACACGACGATCCTGCCGACCCGTCCAAAACGGCCGAAGGACAAGGCAAAGGTCGAAGGCAGCGTTCTCATCGTTGAGCGCTGGATCCTGGCGCGGCTGAGAAACGACCGCTTCTTCAGCCTCGTCGATCTCAACGTGCGGATCAGCCAGCTTCTCAACGATCTCAATAACCGGTCGATGCGACGGGTTGGCAAATCCCGACGTCAGCTCTTCGAGGAGATCGAACGCGAAGCGCTTGCACCCTTGCCGGCAACCGCATTCGAATATTCCGAATGGAAATCGGCAAAGGTTCATCCCGACTACCATGTCGAAGTCGACAAGGCTTTCTATTCCGTGCCGCACCGCCTGATCGGCCGCCAGGTCGATGTCCGGCTCACAAGCCGGATCGTCGAGATCTTCCATGATCACCAACGCGTCGCCAGCCACCGCCGGACGTCGCAGCGGGCTGGTCATGTCACCGTCAACGAGCACATGCCGAAGACACATCAGCACTATGCCAACACGACGCCGGCGAGCCTCATCAAGCAGGCTGCAAAGATTGGCCGCAACGCTGCAATCCTGATCGAGCGGCTGATGCGCGACAGGCCCCATCCCCAGCAGGGATACCGCGCCGCTCAAGGCGTTCTATCGCTCGCGCGCCGGTACGGGCCTGAGCGTCTTGAAGCCGCGTGCGCTCGGGCACTGACCATCAATGCGCTCAGCTATTCCTCCGTCAGCACCATCCTCAAATCCGGCCTCGATCAGGCGCCGCCTGTCGCCGAGCCGGTCAAGCCAGCCCCGGCGCATGGCAACATCCGCGGCAGCTCCTATTACCAGTGAAGAAAGGAAGACACTCACATGCTCACACATCCAACCCTCGACCAGATGCACGCACTCGGTCTATCCGGCATGGCGGCAGCTTATCGCGAACTGGCCAATCAAACTGAGGGCAGCGATCTCAACCGCGATGAATGGCTGGGTCTGATGCTCGACCGGGAGATGGCCGTGCGCGGCGACAAGCGCCTGACCAACCGGCTTGCAAGCGCCAAACTGCGCTTCCCCGACGCTTGCATCGAGAATATCGACTTCGCCGCCCAGCGCGGCTTCGATCGCCGACAGCTTCTCTCGCTGGCCCAAGGCGAATGGTTGAAAGCCCATGAGCACCTGATCCTGACCGGTCAAACGGGAACGGGCAAAACCTGGCTTGCCTGCGCCATCGGACGGCAGGCGGCCCGCCTCGATTATTCCGTTCTCTACGTCCGCATGCCTCGTCTCTTCGAGGATTTGGCGCTGGCACGCCTCGACGGTCGGTTTCCCCGATTGCTCGACAAACTGGCGCGCGTCCAATTGCTCATCCTCGACGATTGGGGAACCCATGCGCTCAGCGATCAGCAGCGGCTCGATCTCCTGGAAATCTTCGAAGAGCGCTACTGCAGGAAATCCACTCTGATCACCGCCCAACTGCCCGTGGCCCAGTGGCACGAGATGATCGGGGAACCGACGATCGCTGACGCCATCCTCGATCGTATCGTCCATAACGCCCATCGAATTGCGCTCGAGGGAGACAGCATGAGGAGGCAAAAACCACGACCGCTCTTGACCGAAGCGCGAAACGCCGAAATCAATAACCAATGACATCAACCAGGCGAACGAAAGTCGATCCCGCGAGACTGTCCGGGATCTAGTGAAACGACTGTCCGGGATTTACCGGAATCGCTGTCCCGTTAATCCGAAATCCGCACTTATGCCAGGCAGTTGTGCAGAAAGAGGCCTTCGCGAAAGGATATCTGGCATCTGGACGAGGTGGTGATTTCCATCGGCGGCCGCAAACATTGGCTCTGGCGTGCCGTTGACCAAGACGGTTACGTTCTCGACGAGATCGTTCAAGCCCGCCGCGATACCCAAGCCGCCAGGCGATTGCTGGTCAGGCTGCTGAAGAAGCAAGGCCTGACGCCGAAGCGGATCGTCACCGACAAATTGCGCTCATATGGTGCTGCAAGACGGGAGGTGATGCCCGCCGTCGAACATCGATCGCACAAGGGCCTGAACAATCGGGCCGAGAATTCTCACGTGCCGCTTCGAAAACGGGAGCGGATGATGCAGGGATTTCGATCCGTCGGCGGCTTGCAACGGTTCATATCGATCTTTTCGGCACTCCGAAATCTCTTCGTCCCCCCGCACCAGAAAAACTCAGCCCTCGCCATCCACATCCATCGGATCCGCTCAATGGCGCAGTGGAAAGCCGTGACCGGCGCAACCGCCTGACGTCTCACACAAGCGCCTTGTTCCGACCTTGATCAAATAACGTGACATCGCCGTCCCGGATTTAGTGAAATCGCTGTCCGGGATTCAATGGAACCCCTGTCCGCGAATTACCGAAACCCGCAGCATAAGCCGTTCCGAATTTGCGACCCCATCTCCGGATCGTCTCATGGGAGACGACGATACCGCGCTCCAGCAGCATCTCCTCGACCATCCTCAGGCTCAAAGGGAACCGAAAATACAGCCAGACCGCACGCGCGATGATCTGCGGTGGAAAGCGGTGGTTCTTGTAGCTTACGGCCGGACTGTTCATCCCAACCTATTACCAGACAACCGTTAAGCCGCTGACAACGTGACATCACCGGATCGAGACCTAATTTCGAGAAGTGAGCCTCGGCACTGCTCGGTGGCGTCCACACGATCGACCGCTCAGATAAGCCAGTCTGTGTGAGAATGTGCGCTGAACCAATCCGCGCACAGCTCGCAACCGTCGTCTTGGGGTGCTCCTGGAGAAGGCGCGTCGTCGCCCAGTCCCAGTCGATAGTGTAAGTCCCGAGCCTCGCTGACGCTCGGCAGCACGGAATCCGCAGCGGACTTAGTTTGGAACGACTTGAATTCGAAGAGGTCCACAGGGAAGTCAGAGCCCTCATCGTCGAGCGACCGGGGATCGGGCAACTTCCATACTGGAAGAAGGTCCTCCAAGTCTGACTCGTCCGGCTTCATATCCACAGGGACTTCAAAGCGCTCATCCCCGAGCAACCGTACCGCGTCCTCGGGCGACGGTTCCCAAATCTCTCGAAAAAGGTCCTCCAAGTCTGGGTCTATAGGGTTATGCATGTCGTAACTCCTTTTCTGTTTTCGGGATAGGGGCTTCATGCCCAACCCCATAGGCCTCGTCACAAGATCAAACCGCGACGAGATCGATGCAGGTCAGGTGCAGTCGTCTTATCTGCATTGAGCAACACGGTAAAATCGTTTGTTTTCATAGCACCCATTCGCGCGATGGATTGAGCTAGAGCGCGTCCGATGAAAGCAGAATCCGCGTGAGGATTCTTTTTTAGAGCTTCTGTGATCCCCTCCTCCTGTCTTTGATTTGTCGGAGGGAATATGGCCCGAGCATTGAGTGATGATCTTCGCCACCGGGTTTTGGCTGCGTCGGCTGGTGGGATGTCCGCGCGGTCGGCTGCAGCGCGGTTCGGGATCGGGATTTCGACGGCGATTGCCTGGATCGCGAGCGCCCGGCAGGGTCAGGTGAGCGCTGCCAAGCAGGGTCGACCTGGAGGTTGCCGTCTCGACGATGATGAGGCTTTCATCATCGGCATGATCGAGGCGCCGAAGGACATCACGCTGAACGAGATGGTTTTGCGGCTGGAAGAGGGCCGATCCGTCTCTATCGGCCGCAGCACCCTCGACGTCTGGCTGCGCAAGCGCGGCTTCACATTCAAAAAAAGACCGCACATGCATTGGAGCAGGCGCGGCCAGACCTCCTGAAGCGGCGTCAGGACTGGTTCGATGCACAGCTTGATCTCGATCCAGCCCGCCTCGTCTTCATAGACGAGACGGGTCTTTCCACGAAGATGTCCCGGCTTCGCGGTCGCTCGCCGCGCGGAGAGCGTTGCCGATCGGGCGTTCCGCACGGTCATTGGAAAACTACGACGTTCACCAGGACGCTCAGGCTCTCCGGCATGACCGCGCCGATGGTCATTGACGGGGCGATGAACGGAGTGGCTTTCCGGGCCTATGTCGAGCAGGTTCTCGTGCCGACCCTCACGCCCGGCGGCATCGTCATGGAAAAGCTGCCGGCCCACAAGGCAGATGGCATCCGACAGGCCATAGAAACCGCCGGCTGCACGCTGACCCTATCTCCCGCTTTATAGCCCTGACTTCAACCCGATCGACAACGCCTTCTCAAAGCTCAAGGCGCTTCTGCGGCAAGGGCCGAACGCTCCGTCGACGCCCTGTGGAACACCGTTGGCGACATCGTCAAGCTCTTCGAACCGCAACAATGTGCGAACTACTTCGCAGCAGCAGGATATGACCCGGGTTAAAGTGGACGTGCTCTAATTCGAGCCTCATTGATGCTGACTCTCGGGATTCCAAAAACCGACGAATCTGAATACATAGCGCAAACAGGAGGTTTGCGATGGGGTCAGCGATTTTGTTGCGGTCAGACTTGGACGGGGACGGGTTGCGTCTTCTGGCACGGCATACAAAGGATGCCAGCCAGGCGCGTCGATTTATGATGGTGGCTCTCGTGCTGATGCTGCTCGGCTCGGCAGAGTCACGGTGCAGATCGTGCGTCACTGGGTGGTGCGGTTCAACGCCCGTGGTCCCGACGGTTTGATCAACGGCAAGGCTCCGGGCAAACCGACGATCAACGTGCGGCCTTGGCACAAGCCGTCGAGCGTGGTCCCACGCCCTATCTCGATGGGTCGTGCGCTGGCGTCGGTGCGATCTGGCCAAATGGCTTTGGGAGGAATTCCATGTCTCGGTCTCGATGGGCTACATCTGATCGAGATATCGCGAAACGTCGCCCATGATGCGCACGCCATCCCCATTATGGACCAGAGAGTTGGCTCACGTCCAACAATCTGATGGTCTCCGAAAACATCATTATTCTGCCCTGCCGTCAAAATCGCTTGGGCAAAAACACCGTCAGCGCAGTCTCCAACACGGAAGGCGTGATCTGATCTCGGCAAAGCTTTGCCCTGCCGAAATCGAGCAATCGGTTCCGTAGAGCGGTCGAGAGGCTGCGAGCTCGCGTCAGCTAGAGATCAGGATATAACGGCGACTTAAAACGAGTGCCGGACGCGCATTCATCGAATAAAGCGCAGTGAACCTCTCGATATCGGCCGCGTCCACCTCGATCGGGTCCTGCGCTACCATCCAGTCGACGATCTCGCTGCAGGGTGGTGTGGTGAGCGACCCCTCATAGGTCCAATATTTGAGTGACGCCGGCAGCAAACCGCTCGGATCGACATCGGGAGTGCGGTCTGCTCACCGGCCGGGCCACCAGATGTTCGCTCGGCGCATGGAAATGGTACTGCACCAGCTCATAACGTTTGTCGCCGCGGCGGAGCGTGCCGCCGGGCGCGGCTTTCACCTGGATTGTGTGCCCATTGTTGAGGATCGCGCCGCCACTTTTCCAGTCTAATGCCAAGTCCGGGATATCGGCCTTGATCGCGCCCTGATGTCGAGCGGCGATTGCTGCGAACCGGCCGAACAAGCACTGTTCTCTTTGTCAAAGACACCCAGGGCTCGGGACCCGCTTCGCCTTCATAGCTCCAATGCACGCCTTCCGCTGCATAAGCGGTCTTGACGCAAAGCGGGCAAGCCGCAAGCAAGGCCAAACGTTTGATGAGCCACGCCTTTCCATATTCATTCCCTTTCGGATGAGAAGCAAACGGCGCTCGGCGGCGACCACTTGGAAGTCCACATATTAAATCCCGCTTCATAGTTCCGGGCCGTTTCGGTCGATCAGCGTGCCGGACGGCCACTCGTCCATCGAGCGTCCAAAGGGCACAACGACGACGAGCACGTCCTCGACGCGGGTGGGCGGCAGGTCGAGACGCATATCAGCGAGAGTCGACCGTACGCGGACGCCCGACACAATCGTCGCCAGACCGCCTCGGCACAGCCTCTCCATATGGTTGCGCATCGCGTGCCGCACCGTGCCGAAAGCGAATGGGACCCTAAGCTGCTGCAGCGCCGGGAACACATCGCTCAGTGAAAAGCTGATTCCGAGTCGCTCAAGATCCGGACGGACCCCATACAACCCTAGTTCGGCCACCAATAGATCGACCTCGCCAACTTTGATGAAGCGGCGCAGTATACCAATATGAGCGGCTACGCCGTGCGCGTCGTAGCCGATTGCGCGGAATTCCGGCCTCGCACCGGCCCAGCTGCTGCCGTCTTCGAATGGCTTTGTATTGAAGGCCCCAGTCCGTCCATAGCTCTCTCGGAAGAAGTCGGAGAGAGCGGCATGGTCGGCCAGTTGCAAATCGTTTTCCCAGCACAACCGCCACCGTACGTCAGAGCGCATGGACAGACCTCGTCTTTATTGCTGTTTCTTGAGGTAAGCGCCTATGCATGAAGAGCTAGTCGCATTGAGCCGACGCGACGTAGCTTGCGCGGATCACCGAAGAACCCAGCCGCGATGGACATGCGGCTTGGTTGACGCTCGGCGTACACCGGAAGGCGTACACCGGAAAATGCTCCGCGGAGCCGAAAGTGCTCCTCAGAGCTAACGCAAACATCGACAACTTCCTTCAGGGGCTTCCTTGAAATGTCAATATGCGACGTTCTGCAAAACCGGTAAAATCGTTTGTTTCGATTTGACGCATCCACACTATGGATAGCTGAAGACATGCGGTTCAAAGGCCTTGACTCGTATCCCAAACAGGAACTTCAAGAGGGCTGTCTCGCGCTTTACAAGAAAGAAAAGGCGCTGACGTACCGTGCTTCCATCCTTCATCGGCCTACTCAGGGAGCCCGTAGAACGGTGATGTCACGTTGTCAGCGGCTTAACGGTTGTCGGATAATGGGTTGGGATGAACAGTCCGGCCGTAAGCTACAAGAACCACCGCTTTCCACCGCAGATCATCGCCCGTGCGGTCTGGCTGTATTTTCGGTTCCCTTTGAGCCTGAGGATGGTCGAGGAGATGCTGCTGGAGCGCGGTATCGTCGTCTCCCATGAGACGATCCGGAGATGGGGTCGCAAATTCGGAACGGCTTATGCCAGGCAGTTGTGCAGAAAGAGGCCTTCGCGAAAGGATATCTGGCATCTGGACGAGGTGGTGATTTCCATCGGCGGCCGCAAACATTGGCTCTGGCGTGCCGTTGACCAAGACGGTTACGTTCTCGACGAGATCGTTCAAGCCCGCCGCGATACCCAAAGCCGCCAGGCGATTGCTGGTCAGGCTGCTGAAGAAGCAAGGCCTGACGCCGAAGCGGATCGTCACCGACAAATTGCGCTCATATGGTGCTGCAAGACGGGAGGTGATGCCCGCCGTCGAACATCGATCGCACAAGGGCCTGAACAACCGGGCCGAGAATTCTCACGTGCCGCTTCGAAAACGGGAGCGGATGATGCAGGGATTTCGATCCGTCGGCGGCTTGCAACGGTTCATATCGATCTTTTCGGCACTCCGAAATCTCTTCGTCCCCCCGCACCAGAAAAACTCAGCCCTCGCCATCCACATCCATCGGATCCGCGCAAGGGCGCAGTGGAAAGCCGTGACCGGCGCAACCGCCTGACGTCTCACACAAGCGCCTTGTTCCGACCTTGATCAAACAACGTGACATCGCCAGGCGCAGACATAGAAGCTCACAGTTTGTGAATCGTCTGTCCGCAATACAGGGGCCAACGCTACCGACGCCAGATGGGGTCAGCTTGTCCCTTACGTTTGTTGGAAGGGCAGCCGACACACACCAGTTTATCGTCAAACAGTTTCGCTTTGGGATGTGCGTGACATAAACAAATCCGGAAAAATAAGGAAATCGACAAGTCCACGACGGAGAAGCTCATCAGGTTTGTCGTCGAGAGCCAGCAATTCGAAGCTGATGCCGGGAGCTTCGCGAGCCACGCGTTTCGCGACCCTGTCAAAGAACACGATTGTCATGAAGTCAGAAATTATAATCCTGAAACAGCGGTCGGATTCGCCTGGAATTATTGGATTCCAAGCAATGACGGAGACCTGAATATGCGGTAGGGCCTCCCGCACGGCGGGGCAAGCGCTTCCGCACGTGGCGTTGGAATAGGTTCGCGTCCCTGCATTATTAAAGCTCGTCACCGAAATAGGCGCGCAGCCTGGCGATGGCCGCGCTCATGGCGGCTTGACTGAGGTTGATGCTGCGCCGCTGCGGTGAGCTGCGTTCGGTCATCAAAGCATTAAGCGCTACGAGGAGATTTAGATCCAGGCCCCTGAAACGCATTTGGGTTATCCATCTCTTAGATGATTGCTATTCAAACAATCAATTTTACCCCTCTCCCGGGGTGCTATTAGAAACCCACTACATTCCGTGATCAAGGCGTCGACGCAAGCTTAAGAAGCGTAGGACGGTTCCGCTTTCTACTTAAGAGTTCGTCAAACTAGCGTCACACCAGATTACCAGATCTTACCACTACTTCGATCGTGCCCGATAATAAAACAACAAACAGGAGTTTTTGCATGTCCTCGAAGGTGCAATGGAAGCTATGCTGGGAAAATGAGTTGCGACGATCAGACCACTCAGAGCTCTTTCTATCGACCTTTGGGCCGACAGGGGCATATCACGCTGAACGGTTCGAGGGCGGCGCATGATGAGCGAGTGGCCGTCCGGCACGATAATAGAACGAAATGGGCCTGAACTATGATTCAGCGCGACTGTTTACGCGAAGTGCCCGTTGCTGGCGCCGATGATCGCAGCGTTTATTTGACGTTTGACGACGGTCCTAACCCATTTTCTACGCCACAGATATTGGATGTCCTGGCTGAACACCGCGTGCCGGCCACATTTTTTGTGGTCGGTGTGTTTGCGAAAGAGCAGCCTGACCTCATCCGGCGGATCGTGGCGGAAGGTCACGACGTCGCCAACCATACGATGACCCATCCCGATCTTACGGCCTGCGAACCCCAAGATATAGAACGTGAGATAAACGAGGCGAGTAGAGCCATTCTCTCGGCGTGTCCCGAGGCTGCGGTCCGCCATATACGAGCGCCTTACGGGGCTTGGACCGAGGACGTGCTTTCCAAATCAGCGAGCGCCGGACTTGAGGCCGTCCACTGGTCGTCAGACCCGAGAGATTGGTCTCGGCCGGGCGTCGACGCGATTGTTGATGCAGTACTTTCTACTGCTCGACCTGGCGCAATCGTGCTTTTGCACGACGGCTGTCCTCCCGATGAGGTTGGGCTTTCGGGTCTGCGTGACCAAACTCTTTTGGCGCTTTCACGTCTCATCCCGGCGCTGCACAGCCGTGGTTTTGCAATTCGGTTACTTCCCTAGCATCACTGGACGACGAGAAACCATGACCCTGCTTGCTACAACCAGCATCGCCGCCATATCGATGTATGCCCTGCTCTCGACCGCTTACAAGAGCATGCAGGTCCTTTATGCTCGCCCCGCAAACGGATCAGCGGTACCGGCCAAAACAGTCGAAGCTAGTGCTCTGTCGAGTGTGGATATCATTGTACCCTCCTATAATGAGGACCCGCGCGTTCTGTCAGCGTGCCTAGCGTCCCTTGCAGACCAGAACTATCCGGGAGAGTTGCGATTTTTTGTGGTCGATGATGGTTCCAGGCACCGTGACGCAGTCATGGCTGTACGTGAAGCCTATGCATACGATCCGAGATTCAACTTCATTTTGCTACCGAAGAACGTCGGAAAGCGCAAAGCGCAGATTGCCGCGATTAGGCAATCAAGCGGAGACCTCATCCTGAATGTAGACTCGGACAGCACTATCGCGCCTGATGTGGTCGCCAAACTTGCGCGCAAAATGCAAAATTTAGTGCTGGGTGCGGCCATGGGCCAGTTGACGGCCAGCAACCGGACCGAAACATGGCTGACGCGGTTGATTGACATGGAATATTGGCTTGCCTGCAACGAAGAGCGCGCGGCACAGGCTCGCTTCGGTGCCGTCATGTGTTGCTGCGGCCCGTGTGCAATGTACCGCAGATCCGCGCTGCTCTCGCTGTTGGACCAGTACGAGACGCAGCTTTATCGAGGCAAACCAAGCGATTTTGGTGAGGACCGCCATCTGACGATCCTCATGCTGAAGGCTGGTTTTCGGACGGAGTACGTCCCAGACGCCATAGCGGCGACAGTTGTTCCGGACAAGTTGGGGCCGTATCTGCTCCAACAACTGCGCTGGGCACGTAGTACGTTCCGTGACACGTTGCTCGCGTTTCCCCTCCTACCTGGGCTCGATCGGTATCTCACGTTGGACGTGGTCGGGCAGAACCTCGGACCACTGCTTCTCGCCCTGTCGGTAGTCACAGGAGCGGGGCAATTCATACTGACAGGCACGCTCCCCTGGTGGACGATCCTGATGATCGCCTTAATGACTCTGATACGGTGCAGCGTGGCTGCGTGTCGCGCTCGCCAACTCAGATTTATTGGCTTTTCGCTGCACACGCTTGTGAACATCTTTCTCTTACTTCCCTTGAAGGCTTATGCGTTGTGTACCTTGTCCAATAGCGATTGGCTATCGCGCGGGAGCGCGGCCAATGTGCAAGACATTAGCAGAACGCATGACGCCACCCAAGAGTCGAGGCCGGCGGCGCTTGAGGCACTTGCAGCGGCGAGTGATCGCCGCGTTTCCGCAGGTGGACGGAAATGAATGGCCAAACAGAAAATAGGGCTGAGGCGCAGGCGCAACGAAGTACAGCTTCGCGAGCAAGGGCAGAGCTTGCAGTCCCTTCTGAAACCGGAGCAAGTTTGCCGGGCTCTTGGAGCACCGCTAGCTCAGATTGAACGGGCTGGCGCACATAATGACAGTCAGGACTTTTGCTGGAGTTACCGCAGATGCTAATTGGAACACGCACGATCCGATCCACACTCTCGCCTGAGCCATTTGTAGTCCTCGGGATGCCAAGAACCGGCACGCATTATCTTGAAGAACTGCTGAACGAGCATCCGAATGTGTTGAGCAACGGCGAGCTGCTCAACACCTATGATGCGAATTGGGGCGATAAAGATCGCCTGTCAGGTAGTGACTGCGAGCTCCTTGAGCGTGCCTTCGTGCGCCACCCGACGAGAGAAAATAAGGAGGTGACGCATGTCGGCTGCAAGATCAACGAACCTCAGTTTCGCGAGCGTCCGAACTTTTTTTCCGAGCTGGCCCGCTGGCCGCTGCTTAAGGTTGTCCTTGTGGTTCGCAGGAACACCTTGGAATCTCTCAGATCGCTCGTGCAGGCAAGGCAGACCCGGAGGTGGCTTAAGTTCAGTTCCGACAAGCCGGCCGCTCCACCGCGACCCGTGAAATTGTCAATCGCCGCCTGCGAGGCCTATTTCAAAGCTGCCGAAGATTTCCACGCCCGCGTCGCAAGCGCCTTCGAGCCTACAAGCATAATTCAAATCGAATACGAGGACCTTCTTCGCGATCCTAGAGCTTGTGTGGCAACCGTCTTCAATTTCCTTGATGTTTCACCCCTAAAACTTTGGGGTCGCGGCATTCTACAACGACAAGAATCGCGCCCGTTGAGTGAAACGGTACGGAATTTCCGAGAGTTGCGGGATCACTTCGCATATGGACCTTACGCGAAATTCGTTGATCTTGATCAAGGCTGACTAGAAAAAGTGCAGGTATGTCGACCCATTCAATTCAGCAATCCAGAGTAGCAAGCAGCTCGATGGCGCTTACCCGTTCTCTACCGGGATGAAGAAAGTCGAGGGATATATCTGATGCTGACAGCGGCTCGCTCCTTAGTCCAGCGAAGGAATTCTCTCTACGCACCTCGCTGCCTGCGGGGGGTGTCGGACGAGAAAGAGTATCCACATTGGGAATTTGCTTTAGAAACAAGACTGGACGACGAGCTTGAAGACCTTTGAGATTACCCATCATAATTAATTCGCGGAACCTAAGAGCGATTATCTCAGCCGATTGGAAGCCGAGAGCGGCGATGTCACGTTGCTTGATCAAGGTCGGAACAAGGCGCTTATGTGAGACGTCAGGCGGTTGCGCCGGTCACGGCTTTCCACTGCGCCATTGCGCGGATCCGATGGATGTGGATGGCGAGGGCTGAGTTTTTCTGGTGCGGGGGGACGAAGAGATTTCGGAGTGCCGAAAAGATCGATATGAACCGTTGCAAGCCGCCGACGGATCGAAATCCCTGCATCATCCGCTCCCGTTTTCGAAGCGGCACGTGAGAATTCTCGGCCCGGTTGTTCAGGCCCTTGTGCGATCGATGTTCGACGGCGGGCATCACCTCCCGTCTTGCAGCACCATATGAGCGCAATTTGTCGGTGACGATCCGCTTCGGCGTCAGGCCTTGCTTCTTCAGCAGCCTGACCAGCAAGAGGGCTCGGCCCTGAGCCCACATTTCGTGTCTGAGCATCTGCAGGGAAAACGGCGTGATGGCGATTGTCATTGTGACGGACTTGAGGTCGGCACCCTCCGGAAGAGCTGAAGGAAGTGTTTAGTGCCGCAATTCAGGCATCCCTTTCGGTTCATAGCCGCGCGCGATGTCACGTCCTCACGCTGGCTCAGTTCGATGTTGCCTGCTTAGTATCCATGGCGCGGATGGAATGCATCCAAACGTACGATTTTACTGATGGTATGAAGTGCTTCATTACCAAACACGAAACCAAACGGATAGACGCGAAATCTGCCGGCGGGCAACGTTGCGGAGAACCTTCTGACGGAGTTTTCGGCGAGAGCGGCCGGACCAGGCCCGAACAGGACACAAATGGGGAATAAGCCGTAGACGATCCGTGGCAGCGCGACAGAACCAGTTCGAGTGAGCATCACGCGATCGCCCGCCGGTTCTCGTTCCCAAAGTTCCATCACAAATGCACTCGCCGTCGGGTGCGCAGGAATGCCAGGATGCATCAACGAAGACAGCTTGCTCACCGCTCACGCGATTTCGTCCTTAGGACGAATCGAATTGCGAGCGTTAGCATCACCTGACGTATGACTGGGCGATTGTCCTGTCGAGCGCGACGGCTGTAGAGCAGGAGCAGCCATCTGGAATCTTGCCGCATACTCTGGAAGTGATTTTCGTTGAATACCAGGCTTCAGAGAAGCGCCCTACTCCTTTTTCATTCCTGATGAACCCGTAAGGACCGGTACAATGTCATACGAAGCAATCTTTAGTCTTGGCTCGGACTGCAGGCCTGCGTCCCATTTTATACGATATTTCAAAGGGCGCCCAAGTAGCTGTTTTGATTGGCTTGTGACGCCTGTGGCCTCCATCGAGAGAATACTGGCAGACGATGGAGCACAATTTGGACTTCGTGTATCTGCTTTAAATGGGACGACTGCTCTATGTGAGAATTACGGAGTTCTTTACCATCATGAATTTGAGCGAACGAAGTCGGGCGCCGTTATTTTCACACCGGAGGCGTTACAGTCTTGTCGCGAGAAGCTGACTTACAAATACAACAAGATGATCAACATCGCTCGGACTCGCAAAACGTTGTTCGTCCGCTATGTTGCGGGGACAGATTCTCCGGGGGATCAGCAGCGAGGGAAGCCGTTTGGAGCAGATGATCTCCAGAAGATGGTCACTCTCCTTGAGGAAAAATTAGGACACTCAAGCTTCCACATCGCCTATTTTCGCGCCATCGGAGGGGCTTACGATGATTCGGAATTTAGAGGGCCAGTCCCAGAGCGCTGCAGTGTCCATCAGGAGCACCATGTGCCTGATCAACCAGACAATTATAAGGCGTGGGACGAGTTCTTTTCCACAATGGGACTTTCGCCCGACCGTCCGCCGCATCTATAGTCGATCTGAACCCTTCAGGCTGGGACCGTTAGACGTAGGTCGGAACGGGCGACGCCGATACGAGCCGAGGGCAATAATCTCACTGCTGCAGCCGATCATCACTTCGTCGGGTGATGTCACGTTGTCAGCGGCTTAACGGTTGTCGGGTAACGGGTTGGGATGAACAGTCCGACCGTAAGCTACAAGAACCACCGCTTTCCACCGCAGATCATCGCCCGTGCGGTCTGGCTGTATTTTCGGTTCCCTTTGAGCCTGAGGATGGTCGAGGAGATGCTGCTGGAGCGCGGTATCGTCGTCTCCCATGAGACGATCCGGAGATGGGGTCGCAAATTCGGAACGGCTTATGCCAGGCAGTTGTGCAGAAAGAGGCCTTCGCGAAAGGATATCTGGCATCTGGACGAGGTGGTGATTTCCATCGGCGGCCGCAAACATTGGCTCTGGCGTGCCGTTGACCAAGACGGTTACGTTCTCGACGAGATCGTTCAAGCCCGCCGCGATACCCAAGCCGCCAGGCGATTGCTGGTCAGGCTGCTGAAGAAGCAAGGCCTGACGCCGAAGCGGATCGTCACCGACAAATTGCGCTCATATGGTGCTGCAAGACGGGAGGTGATGCCCGCCGTCGAACATCGATCGCACAAGGGCCTGAACAATCGAGCCGAGAATTCTCACGTGCCGCTTCGAAAACGGGAGCGGATGATGCAGGGATTTCGATCCGTCGGCGGCTTGCAACGGTTCATATCGATCTTTTCGGCACTCCGAAATCTCTTCGTCCCCCCGCACCAGAAAAACTCAGCCCTCGCCATCCACATCCATCGGATCCGCGCAATGGCGCAGTGGAAAGCCGTGACCGGCGCAACCGCCTGACGTCTCACACAAGCGCCTTGTTCCGACCTTGATCAAATAACGTGACATCGCCGGAAGAGCCTCTCGTGGTTCACAAAGTGTCCCTCGCGCCTAAGCAGCACATGAATGCGTCGATCTCCAAAGCGGCGACGTTTGCGCCAAAACCTTCATTCGCTCGCGAAGGCCATGATCGTCGTCGCGTCTCATTTCATAACGGATCGTCATCCGGCAAAAGCCGATGGCTTTACACGCCCGCCGTTCGTTCATCCTATGTTGGCTCATCAGTTGCGCGAAAGAGTTGCATTGTCGCATTGTCGAGCATGGCATCCGCCCGTAGCCACTTCAGCCTGGTATTCTCGTCCTCCAGCGTCTTCAGCCGTTTGGCTTCGGACACGTCCCATGCCGCCGAACTCGGCTTTCCACCTTTAGACGCTGGCGTCGCTGACGCCGTGCTTGCGGCAAAGCTCAAAGACCGGCGTGCCTGCCTCGTGCTCCTTCAATATGCCGATGATCTGTTCGTCTGTGAAACGGTTGCGCTTATTCCCTGGTCCTCGCAATGGGCCAGAGCTTACTTCAGAATGGAATATTTCAACCGGGCACGGTCACTGGTGAAGAGCGGGTTGCGCAAGAACGCGTTCACTGGAACGGTCTTCGTGTTTCGGCACGCCTCACTCCCGCAGCGAAACTCTCGCTGACCTTCTTGCCAGCGCAGCGTTGTGCCGACGGCTCGCAGCATCGATGATCTTGTTGTTCGCTCTTTCCGTTCTTTCCGCTGAGCGATTGTTCAATAACCTCTCCACGTGCTCCGCCTGGCCGATGATCGTTGTATGAACAAAAAGGTCAACGACGTTCACTTCCACGCCATACGTGCTAGACAATCGTCTTGCGAGTTCGACAGTCAAGATGGATGAACCGCCAGCGAGGAAGAAGGAGAGGTCCAGCGGTGGCTCATCTATGCTCAAGAGAGCTGACCACATGGCGGCGATGCGATCACGTATGCTTCCATCTGGCAGCTCGATTTCCCTTTCCTGTGAGAACTGGGGGAGATCAACTGTTTGAAGCGCCTTGTAATCGACCTTTCCGTTGTAGGTGAGAGGCATTTTTGAAAGATAGATGAACTGTGAGGGGATCATGTAGTGCGGCAGAATTTCGGCCAATAGCTTTCTTACTTTGGAATCACGTTGCCGATTGATCGACCAACTCACCGATTGAGGCATCTGATGACCAAGGATCCGAGATAGATGTCTCCTCTCGAAGAGAGATGAGAAACTATTAAGCGGTGTCACGCAGAGATCGACACTACCCTTTGTGATCGGTTCACTCCACATGATGCGAACTGCCCGCCGTTTTGCTGTTCCCCATCTGCGAAAATCCTCAAGGGTCAGGTCTGACGTCGGCGTTAAGGGCAAAACTTCGGCTTCATCTCGCCCGACAGAGGCAATAGCGTCATGCTGTCTCTGTACCTTTTTGCCAAGAACTCGTGGGTTGGGGATCTGTCGCAAGATGAATGCGTCCGGAGCTGTTTTCAGCCATTCCGACAGATCGCTCGCCTTCGGCACATCATTCTCGAAGTCGTAAACCGCCGCGACATGGCAGGCGGTCCGTTCATCCGAATCCAGATGCAATACTGCATCATAACGAAAGCGCGTCATTTCGTCATCGCTTTCACCAAGTCGCAGATCCAAGTCGGTGGCAGCCACTCTTCGTTGGCTCTGTGTGATCCGTGTGAAGTCGGCCGGATCGAGCCAAAGCTCGCCGCGGCCGATGGTCTTGATCCGCTGTTCAACATCGGCGTCAGCACTGCCGTCATTTGCGGCAGCCTTCGCGGCAATGCGTGCCATAACCGGCTTCATGGATGCGGCAGGAATGTCGCCGACGACGATCTTTCCACCATGCCGGCAAAGCGCAATCGCCTGCTGCAAAACGGCGGCAAGATAGCCTTCGTCTGGAAAGTACTGGACCACGGAGTTCAGCAGGACGAGGTCAAAAGGCCCCGACACAGCAGTCCGAATATCGTTGGCCGCCACGCAGGTCAATTGCCAGCGGCGGGATTGTCCAAATTGCTGCGCCAGCCGCTTTTGGGCTGCTGCGACAGCCGCACTCGACAGATCACAGCCCTGATATTTGACGAGGCCTTCCCTTAAGAGGCGCTCGCCAAGCAAGCCCACACCGCAGCCGATATCGAGGACGCTGCCGGGCGAGAACTCTAAGACGCGATCTGCGGTCGCCTGCGCCCACGCCTTGATTTGGGTTTCGCCGATCGGTTTTCCGGTGAAGGTCGATGTATATCCCGTTCCCTCGGCAATACTTGTTTGCCCATGGAGGTCGTAGGCTGCATCCCAGACCGCGCCCCAGCTTTCGACCCTCTCCTCAAGCTGCGGAGCAACAATGAACGCGGTCAGGCACTTTTCACTCGACCTCGTTTCAGTGAGCTTGACTGCCGATTGTTCTACGAACGGAAGACGATCGAGCGCTCGTTCGATTTCACCAGGTTCGATACGAAACCCATTCAGCTTCACCTGGCGATCTTTGCGTCCGACATATATCAAGCAGCCATCCTTGCGCTCTACGACCAGATCGCCCGTCATGAAGCGATCAAGCGGCCCGTTCTCAAACGCACTTGTGAATTTCCCTTCATTCAGGTCCGGGCGTCGGAAATAACCTCCACTTACACCGGGGCCATCGATGCGCAGCTCACCATCCCCCAGTTCGCCATCGGCCTTCTCAATTGCGTAGCTGGTCCCTGGCAAAGGATAGCCAATTGGCACCGCTTTTCCGGGATCTTCAAAATCTGCTTCCGAGAGGCAATGGTAGAACGACCAAATGGTCGTCTCGGTCGGGCCATAGAGGTTCCATGCGGCCCTTGAACGATCGAATAATTCTCGCGCCAATTGGGTCGGGAGAACTTCTCCTCCGCAAAGGGCACCGACATTGCAGTCGGGAATCCAACCCGAGGAAACGATCATGCGCCACATAGTTGGTGTTGCCTGGATCAGGCATCGCTCTCGCCCTTCCACGAGCTTGATCAGGGCATCGCTGCTTCTCGATTGATGATCGTCGGCAAGAATCAAGGTACCGCCATTGGCCAGCGGAAGAAGCAGCTCGAGCACGGAAATATCGAACCCAAACGTCGTCGCCGCCAGGATCCTGTTCCATCTGCGAAAATCGACGACCTGATCGATCGCGTCCAGGAAGTAGTCGAGATTGCACCGTCTAACCATCACGCCCTTGGGCTGGCCGGTCGATCCGGACGTGAATATGACATAAGCCAACGCTTGCTCATCGAAAGCAGCGACTGGCAGAATGGGATTGCCAGCAAAGCTAATCTCGTTCAGCCGCATTCGGTTGCGGGCGGGAAAATCGCTGCCATGAAGTTCGTCATCGACGATCAACAGATTGAGATCAGCCAATTCGGCAACCAGTTTGTTTCTTGCTTTAGGCGAATCCAGGGGCAATGGGACAAACGCGGCCCCGACATTTAGAACTGCGAGAATCGCAGCAACCATATCGGGAGAGCGTCGAAGATGGATGCCGACGCGCGAACCGACATAAATGCCGGCTGCGAGAAAATGCTTGGATATTGCAGCCACGCGAGCGGCGAGGTCTTCATAGGTGGTAACTTCGCCGTGAAACTCTATCGCTGGGTGATCAGGAGTTCGCCAGCTGAATTCTTGAATTTTGCGCAGCAAGTTTAAGTCGGCCATCTTACATTCTCCAGCGAGAGCGTTGCGATGAATTAGTGGGAGAGCGACGCGGCAACCCGCGATCGGACGGGATCGGAGACCCATTTCGTCCAGGTCGTCTGATGATTTCTCAGAAAATAAAGTGCGGTCTCGTCAGGCGTGGCCCTTTGCTTATGCATGTAAGCCGCAAGCTCGCCCATCGTCTTGGAACCGATGAACATGGCCCGCAGGAAGGCAACAACGTCCGGGTTTTCACCGACCATTTTCTTCGTCGCATATTTCAGGATTGGAATAGTCTCATAGGCGCAAGCTCGTTCAGCCGGAACGCCAGGCTGAAACGGCGTGAGCAGCTTTTCGATTGCAGCCCAGCAAGCGGGGTCGTAAGCAGGTTCCTTCAGAAGCGTCAGGTCGATCATGGTCGGCAGCGCACTGGGAGCCCAATAATAGGTTATGAACGGACGCCCCGCCTCGTATTCCTTCAGAATGGTTTCGTTCAGCTCGTTTTCTGTTTTTGGTTCGATGGATTTGAGATCATTATCCAGCCCGTATGTCGCAAGCTTGATCAGGTTGATCTCCCGGCAAGCCCAGCCGGGTATGCAATTGATGAATTTGGCTTGCCTGTCCGGATCGCGTTCGCGAAATGCTTGAAGATATTTGCGAAGATCCTGAACGCTGCTAAGATCGGGGGCGAGGGGCTTGATGCCTCGGGCGGCATCTCCTTTGATGACATAGGTGGGAACATAAAAGCCCTGCGAGGCACTCTCGTAAGTTTCGCCGAGCTCGACAATCTTGCCGTCTGTGACCTGTGCGCTCACCCATTCCGCCATGAGGTTGTTGTACATTTCCAGATTGACGTCCATCGTTCCGCTTCTCATCGCGTTTTGCATTTTCGGAACATTGGAATCGACGTCCACGGCTTGGCGCCCGAAGCCGTGCTTGATCATGTAAATGGCAATCGCGTTGCTGATTTGGATGTTCTCCCATCCCCCGTCGTAGAACGTGATCGGCGCTGATTGTGTCTGCCCCAAAACGCGTTCTGGGCTTAACGAGAACATCATCACAAATGAAAGTGCGGCAACGTTGATCGTGGCATTCATCAGTTTCAACGACATCGGAATCTCCATTTGAAAAACAGTCAGTTGGACGAAACAATCCTGATGTGACGTGGCCTTGCCTGAGAGGCATATCCCAGAAGAATTTGGGCAGCTGTCTCGATCAGAAAGGAGCTATGGGTTTCCATGAAATAGTGGTCGCCCGGGCAGAAATGGGTGTCTAACGGCAACATGGATTGCTCGCTCCACGCCAGGATATGTTCGCCGGTCGTGTAAGGATCGGCCCGACCGCCAATTGCCGTGATGGGCGTGGCAAGGGGGTGTTTTGGCTGATAGATGTAGGTGTTGTTAAGCTCGTAGTCGGCTTTGATGACGGGGAGCATGAGAGACAACAATTCGGCATCCTTGAAGAGAGCCTTGTTGTTTGCGAAGTTGACATCCTTAAGCATGTCAATGAAATCCTCTTCGGTTGCAGCTCCGGAACGAGCTGCCGTCGCACCGAATTGGACAGCGTCAATAGCCGCCTGTCGTTCATTATAGATCTGGGGAGCTCTCGACCCGGCGACGAACAGATGATGCGGATGCAATCGATATTCGCGTTCCAAGCGATGGGCGAGTTCGAAAGCCTGGATACCGCCTACGCAATGACCGAAGAAGGCAAATGGCCTGTCGAGGTAGTCAACCAAGACAGGCGTCAGCTCATCAACGAGATCATGCATCCTCGTATGCGGCCGCTCAGCCAGCCGTGAGCCTCTTCCGGGCAATTGAACGATAGCCACTTCGATGTCATCTGGAAGTTGGTCGGCCCAGCCATTGAAGACGGCCGGTCCTCCGCCGGCATACGCGAAGCAAACAAGCTGCATGCTCGCATTTTCATTCCGTCTTGGAATGATCAACGGTTCACGTCGAGCAGGAAGAACTGCAGACGGCGGAGCAAGGCGCACACCCGTTTGGGTTTCCAGTTGATCGAGGATTATCTTGGAGATGTCGGCGATCGAGGCACCGGAAAAGAGCGGGCCAAGGGGTAGGACCACGCCGAGTGCCTTCAGGGCGTCGCGCAATTCCAAGGTGGTGAGAGAATCGAAGCCCAGCCGATTGATCGCTTCGTCTGTCCTAACCGTTTTCGGGGATGTACCAAGGGTCTTGGCGACGATCGCGGAAATACTCGAAACGACAAAATCCGTCCGCTCCTCGATGGGAAGCGCGGCCGCTTCGTCTTTGAACGGGCGTTTGGATGTTCGTCCAGTGCCGACAACGCTTGTCGGTTTGGGGCATGTTACTGCCGAAAATAGTGGCGGAATTCGTCGATTGAACTGGTCGAGATAGCTTTGCCAGACGATTGGAAAAGCGCCGTAGATCCCCGAGAGGCCGAAAAGGCGCGAAAGCTTCTCTACCCCTTCATCGGGGGAAAATTCCCGAATGCCCATGGCGGCAAGACGCGCTTTCTGTCGGGCACCGAAAGAGGCCGACATTCCGTCACCTGCCCAGGGCCCCCAGCAGATCGCAAGCGCCGGGAACCCCTCGCAAGCGCGCTTCGTCACGATTGCTTCCATGGCGGCATTTGCGGCCACATAAGCAGCCTGCCCCTTAAACCCCAGCATGGATGACAGAGAGGAAAAGCAGATGAAGACATCCATCTCGCACGAGCGCGTGAGTTCATCGAGCACGAGCGTCCCATGAAGTTTTGGCCTCAAGGCTCTGTCGAGGGCGTCATGGGCAACATCCGCAATCATGCCATTTTCATTGACGCCAGCCGCGTGAAAGACGCCCTTTAACGGGAAGCCCGATACCTCAATATCGGAAAAAATCCGCGCCATATCCGCGCGGGACGCTACGTCGGCCCTTTCGAAGCGGAGGTTTGGAATGCGTTCTCGAAGGGCTTTCAGTTCGCTCCGCTTGGTTTCGTCTTCGAGCGACCTGCCGATGAGCAGAATGTTTTTAGCGCCGCAATCTGCAAGCCATCGCACCAGCGATCTTCCGACGCCGCCAAGTCCGCCCGTGACGAGATAGGTGGCATCATCCCTGAAAGCGAGCGACCGCGACTCTGCTAGTTCCACATCCTCAAGTCGGGCAACAAAGCTGCTTCGGCGTCGAAGTGCCGTCTGGTCGGCCAAATCACCGCGTAAAAGCCGTGCGACTACAAGATCCGTCGAGGATTGGTCGAAGTCGATCACACTGTGCCATATGTCGCGGTGCTCCTGCCCGAACACCGTCGCGACAGACCAAATGGCGGCCTGGGCGGGCACGACAGGAAGATCCTGGTGATCGATGCTGACCGCGTTGCGCGTCAAGATCTGGACCTTGAGGTCTATAGGGCCATCGAAGGCGGACGCGTCGCGCACAAAGCGTAGCGCATCAAAGATCCCTTGAGTGGCATCTGGTCCCGCCTGCGGCGCTGTTTCACCGTCTTCCTGTGACGACGCGAAGGCCACGTAAATCAGTCGGCATTCCGGGGCGTCTTTTCCGGTCGTCGTGTGGCGGAGCAGCGCCTGAATGTCAGCGATATTGATTTCGTTGAGATACATCACGATTGGCCTGTGGCGGCCCCAACGCACTGTCTTTGCCGCTTCGGCGGTAATTTGTCGCTCAAGCAGGTTGACCAGTTCGGTTGCTGCAGTGTCCGCGCCACCACATACGAGGAGGATCTGGGGCAGCGGGCTGTCTGCTGAACGATCCGCCTGTTCTTCAGGACGCCAAAGCGTTCGATGAAACCATCTCTCATCGACCTTATCGTCAACGCCCGGCCAATATCGCCGTCTTTGGAATGGATAGCTTGGAAGAGGAATACGCCGTCCCTTCCTGTCCTCGTAAATGGCCGCCCAATCAATCCCCGCGCCACTTTCAAAGAGTTGAGCCAAAGCAAGCGCATCCTGCTCGCAATCATCCACGTTCTCACTCAATGCTGTAATCCAGGCAGTGTTTTGGATTGCCGGTCGATCGCTGGCGCACATTTTACCGAGATTTGAAAGGACGGATTTGGGGCCAATTTCCAGGAATGTCGTTACACCCAGTCGCAACGCGGTTTCGACGCTTTGTTCGAAAAGGACAGGTTTTAGCAGCTGTTTGCACCAATAGTCGGGACTGGTCATCTCCTGCGAGGAAATGCTTCCCGTTACATTTGCGATGATTGGAAGCGTCGGTGATGAAAAATCGACAGACTTCGCATGATGGGCGAAATCCCCGACTATGGATTCCATCAGCGAAGAATGGGACGCTACCGAAGCGTTGACGATCGAATGACTGACGCCGCATCTTTCCAGCTCTTCACGAAGGGCCAGTATTTCCTGTTTTTCGCCCGATACAACCACGCTGAGCGGCGCGTTCTTCGCGGCGATCGAAAGGCTTGACCCGAATTCTCTGATCAATCGACGCGCCTCGTCGAGGCCCATGGCAACAGCCAGCATCGCACCGGCCGGACGAGCGTCCTGCATGAGCCGACCACGCGCCCCGACAAGCCGCAGAGCTTGGTCGAATGGGAGAATTCCGGACACGCAGGCGGCAGTGAATTCGCCCAGGCTATGTCCAATGAGGACATCGGGTTTGACCCCACGCGCCAGCCAGAGCTTTGCGAGCGCATATTCAAACGCCAGCAAGGCGGGCTGTGTGTAGCGCGTTTGATCAAGCAGCTCTTTGCTCACCAGGGGAGAGAACAATAGGTCGAGGAGAGGGACGCCGCATTCGTCCGTGACTAGTGGATTTGCGATATCGATCCAGTGGCGAAAGACCGGTTCAGTTTGGTAGAGAATCTTGCCCATTCCGGGGTATTGGGATCCTTGGCCGGTAAACAGAAATGCCAGCTTGCCGTCTTGGCTGGGAGCGACTGAAGACGTGCGCTTCGACGCGACGTCAAGCTGCTCGGCAAGGTCGGCCGCGCTCGTCGACACTGCCGCGAAGCGGTAGGGGAAATGTGCAAGCCCTGTGTTTGCACTGTAGCAGACGTCTGATGGCTCTGGTGCCACCGGGCCAAGGAGATAGTCGCGGTATTTCAGCAGCAGGTTGCTCAATGCCTTTTCGGAATCCGCCGACAACGCGAGGACGTCTGGCCTTTGTCCCTTCCGCTCTTCGTCGGCCGATCGCTGCCGAGGAGCTTCCTCCAGGACGACATGCACATTCGTGCCGCCAACACCGAGCGATGTCACGCCTGCCCTGCAAGGCGCCTGCGCGGGCCAATCTTCCGGCGCGGTATTTATGTAGAAAGGTGTTCCGTCAAAGGAAATTGCCGGATTTAAACTTTGGAAGTGCAATGTTGGCGGAATGGTCCGATGCTGCAAGGCCAGGACCGCCTTGATGAGACCCGCAATACCCGCCGCCGCCGACAAATGGCCGATGTTCGTCTTAACCGAGCCGAGAGCGCAGCGGGCCTGCTCGTTCGAAGACGGTGCGAATACCTCAGCCAAGGCGCGCACTTCGATCGGATCTCCCAGCGGCGTTCCAGTTCCGTGGGTTTCGATGAACCCAATTGAATTTGCCTCGACGCCGGCATTGGCAAGCGCCTGTCTGATGACGTCAGCCTGTCCCCGCACGCTCGGCGCACCAAAGCTCGCTTTAGCGGCGCCGTCGTTGTTTGCGGCAGAACCTTTGATGACAGCGTGAATGAAATCTCCGTCGGACAACGCGTCGTCCAGACGTTTGAGAGCAACAACTCCTGTTCCGCTGCTAAAAACCGTTCCATCAGCAGCGGCGTCAAAAGCCCGGCAATGGCCCTCACGCGAAACGATACCGCCTGCCTGATGGATGTAACCTACGCCGTGAGGGATGAGAATCGATGATGCGCCAGCAAGGGCAACGTCGCATTCTCCCAGTTGCAGCCCCTGGCATGCCAGATGCACCGATAGCAGACCGGTCGAGCACGCGCTCTGCACGTTCAGGCTTGGTCCGCGCAGGTCGAGTTTGTAGGACGTTCTTGTGCTGACATAATCCTTGTCGTTTCCAAGCATGACCAGGAAGCCTGAGGCGCTGTCGAGAAAGCGGTTCGTGCCGGGGACCTGATATAGATTCTGCAGAAAATCCGTCGAATAGGTGCTTGGTCCCACACCGCCGTAAACGCCGATCAGAAGCTCGCTTCGCCTTTGTGCGTATCCCGCAGCCTCGAGCGCTTCCCAAGCGCACTCCAGAAACAGACGATGTTGAGGATCGATCGTTTCGGCCTCTTTCTCCGACAACTTGAAGAACCCGGCATCAAAGGCGTCAAAATTCGGTAGATTGGCTGAAACTTCAACATAGTCGCCGCCATCGATAACCTTGTCCGCCACACCGAGGCGGCGAAGCTGCTCGCGGGAGACTGGAACAATGCTCTCGCGGCCCTGCTTCAAATTCTTCCAGTATGTGTCTACGGTGTCGGCGTCGGGAAACCGGCATGCCATTCCGATGATCGCGATTTCGTTCCCGTGGTACGTATCTTGCATGACGTTGCTTTCTCTCAATGAAATAGACGTTGCGTACACTCGACTGCGGCGCGTGCACCTCACCGATTAGTCCGAAAGTCATGTCGTAGAATGATCGCTAGGGTTTCGTATGCTCCTGTTTGATGCAAAAGTTTTAGATGAGAGCTGCCGCTACAAAGTGTACGACGCATCGCCGCACATCCTTGGCAGGGAGCCGTTGCCGCAGGCCATCCTGGACCACCTGCCCGTAGACGAACTGGAAGAGGCGGGCGCGATTTTCGACAGGGCCGAACGCACGCGCTCGATCTTGTCAAAGTTTATTTTGAGATCCGAGCTATCTCGGGAACTCGGCATAGCGCCTGCGTCGCTAGGCTTTGCCAAAGGCCGATACGGCAAGCCGCTCCTCTTCGAGCCCGTTTCGAACCTGAGGTTCAACGTTTCCCACTCCGGCAATTTCATCGCCATTGCGATCAGTCCCACTGACGTCGGCATTGACATCGAAAAGCACCGTGTAATCGAAGATGCGGAAGGCATGGTCTATGACTACTTCTGTAGCGACGAACATCAGTGGCTTATCGAAAGCGGCGTCGAGAACCGAATGCCTTCATTCTTTACCTTGTGGACTCGAAAAGAGGCGTTGTTGAAGGCCATCGGAACCGGGTTTAGCACGCCCTTGAACCGGATATCGGTCATGGATGGAAACATCATTGCCGGGCAGTGGCGACTGGAATCCATAGTAGCTCCTCAAGGTTACTCTGCTGCCGTCTCGTGGCAGGTTTGATCAACAAGAACGAGCGATACGCTTTGACCATTCAATTGGGATTGGACGAACCTTGGACCGCGCGAACGCGACGGAAATTTCCCGCCCAGCCCAGCTGAACACCCAACGTACCAAGCATGATCAGAAGCAATCCGGCCGCCTGAAGCAAATCGATGGGCTTGTCGTAAACCAGCAGATCGACGAGGATTGCAACCAACGGAAAAATGAACGCGAAAACGCCGATAACAGGTGTTCTAAGGCGCGGATAGGCTGAGAAAAGCAGCACATAGGCGATGCCGGTGTGCAAGATCCCCAAAGAGATGAGCCACTTCCACGACTGCACGGGCACCGGGGCGGCCAGATCCGCGAAAGGCGACAGTAAAAGAGCACCGACGATCGTCTGCACCAGGGTTGTGACCTCAGGCCTCTGCGCGCCCAGTTCTTTGCCAATGATCGTGCCAACGGCATATAAAAACGCGGCCACGAGTGAAAGACCCACGCCGGGAATCCATGAGCCATCGCCGCCCGTCGTGCCGATCAGGCCGGTCGACAATATCAAGCCGACGAATGCAAGAACGATCCAAAGGATCTCTGACGCCTTTATGGTTTCGTGCAACGCCAAGGCGCCAATCAAGACGACAAAGAAGGGCTGTACGTGATAGATAATAGTTGCAGTCGCAATACTGGAGAATTTGTATGCTCCGAACAGGGCCACGGAACTTCCGATATTGCCGATGCCTCCGATAGCAGCATATATCAGCAACCTTGGTGAGAGATTAGCCGGTGCCAGATGGCCAAATCCGATACACCACACCAGAAGGAACACGGTCGCGACAACGCAGCGCCAAAATACGGTGGCAACGGGCGGCAGGCCCGCTTCAACCGCGAAGAGGCCGATCGTGCCAAATATCGCATTGGCAACAGCGAGATTGGCGGCTGCCACCTTCGGATTTTTGAACATTCGGCCCCTCGCCAAGTGCACGTAATCACAACCAGAAACTTGACATATCACTAATTGGTGATAGATGACGCCAAAACGTAGAAGAAGTCAATGACAAATGAATTAGAAGTAGCGACAGCCATCGCCAAGATGCTCGCCGACCCTCTGAGACTGCAGATGCTTCAGTGTCTCACCTGGGGACCGTGTTCGGTCGCGCAGCTTGTCGAGGCGACCGGAACGTCCCAATCAAATGTTTCCAACCACCTTCGCCGCCTGCGTGCGCATGGCCTCGTGGAGGCGGAGAAGAATGGCCGGATGGTCATTTATCGCGTCGCCTCGCCGACAATCGCCGAGGTGATTGCCTCGCTCTCTTGGGCCGCCACCGGCAGCCGAACGATGACGACAATGCATACGCCGGATGCTCTTCGGCAGGCGAGGACATGCTACGATCACCTGGCCGGCCGCATCGGCGTCCAGATTATGCAAGGTTTGATTGGCTACGGTGCGTTGACGGAACCTGCCTTCCCTTGGGATGATGTCCGTATCGGGCCTAACGCGCGGGATGCATTCGATCGATTGGAACTGGACTACGGCACACACGAAGAAACCCATTCGCATAGGCGATTAGCTTTCGCCTGCCCCGACTGGAGCGAACATCATCAGTTTCATTTAGGCGGTCACCTTGGAGCGGCGCTCTGCCGGCACCTCCTGGCGAAGACATGGATCCAGCGGGACGCCGACCGCAGCGTCACCGTAACTGCGGCGGGGAAGCAAGCTCTGGCATGGCTGACCGGCCAAGAGTAGGCAAAAGCAGTTGGCGTCACTGGCAGAACAATGAAAGCCGAGGCCAAACTGTCCAAAAAAGCGGGTGGCCATATGCAACTGGCGATGCCGCTACACTGCCGCGCGCCTCTTGCGAAGGCGGGTCTCTTTTTGGCGCAGTTCCATAACTCTGTTTATGCGAGATGTTATAACATAACACGATGAGAACGTTTGGCCCATCGGCTCTCCGTTGTCCGAAGATCATATACAAATTCTGGTCAGTAGGCTGGTCGTGAAATTCCTGGCTGCCACAGCAAGGTAACCGGATCTCAGCGGCAGCGAAGGGCCGTTCGTGAGAGACAAGACGATCGAAACCGAGCGATGAGGTGAAAGCGCCGGCCGGGAGCAAACCAATCCCGCTCTCATGCGATGGCGTCCTGGCCCGGGTCCGGATCTTGCACGATCAACCCGCAAGGGGTCCGCTAGCGAGCTGCGGCCGCTCACGGCTTCGCCATCGCGGTGATCGCGCCCGTCCCCGTGCCTTTTTGGAGCCATCGAGCGGGAATTGGCCCGCTCCCAGATGGAGCCTCTCAAATGTCGCATGATCTCTCTCTCGCACAGTCCCACGCCTTCCAGCTTTCGCGCGACCTGATGGTCCCGGTCACCGTCTTCGAAGTCGATGGCGAATATGGCGTCCTTCCCTCTGACGAGATCGACGCAAGCGACGACCTCGAGGTCATCCATGAATTTCATCCCTGGGCGGCTCATTGAGCCGCCTTGCCGTTCCGGCTGCCGCTTGCGAGCCCGCGGCCGCAAGGGAAGCTCCGCCATGGCCGGTGCAAATTTGCACCTTGCGGGCCATGCCCTTGCGGCCTTTGCTCTTCGCGCCTGTCCAAAGCTGTCCCGCAAAAAGCGGGAAGAAAAGAGATGGAAGGTCGGCCGCAACGCGGCCGGAAGAGAGATATGAAGCGAGACGAGATCGAACGACTACGAGAGACGGTGGGCTGCCAGGCGGTGTTGGAGGCGGCCGGGTTTGCCCTTGATGTCAAAGAAAGCACGAAGCGCGCGATGAAGTATCGTCGCGGCAGCGAAATCATCATCGTCACTCACTCCGGCCGGGGATGGTTTGATCCCCTTGGCAATGAGGCTCCAGTACATTATTGGGACGCAGATATACGGTAGGCGGTTTTCCGCTCAGGATGGAGCCGACCTGATCGGCAGGAGGCCCTCCTCATCGACCTCCAGGGCGTCGGACCAGACGTAGTCGCCGGTAATATTGATATGGTCCCAGCCCAACGGCGACAGTTTGGGGATCATCTTCTCATCGAATGGCCTGCCTTGCCGGCGCATGGCCTCCGTGATCCGTCCGAGATACCGGCAATTGAAGAGTACGATGGCGGCCGTGACGAGATTGAGGGCTGCGGCCCGGCTCGCTTGGTTTTCATGGCTCCGGTCCCGGAAGCGTCCCAGGCGATGGAAGGCGACGGCGCGGGCAAGGGTGTTTCGCGCTTCGCCCTTGTTGAGTTCTGCGGTGACGAGTTGCCGAAGAGCGGGATCCTCAAACCATCGTAAGGTGAAGAGTGTGCGTTCGATTCGCCCGATTTCGCGCAAGGCCGCTGCCAGACTGTTCTGCTGCCGGTAGGCGGACAGCTTCTTCAGGATAAGGGAAGGTGTGACCACCTTGTCGGCGAGTGCCCGGATTACCTTGCCGATTTCATCGGCATGCCCCAGGATTAGGTGAGCGTCGAGCCGGTGTCCAAACAGCGGCGCCAGACGGCCATATCTTGTTTTCGGTTCGAATGCATAGAGTTTGCGGTCCGACAGGCGCGGAATTCGAGGCTCAAAGGAGCGGCCCAGCAGCGCTGCGATGGCGAAGACGATATCGGAAACTCCGCCACCATCGACATGCAACGCCCCGATGTCGACATTGCTTTCGTGGCCGAGAATGCCATCCAATGCATGGATGGCTTCACCAGCGGTGCCAGCGATGACCTTCTGATGAAGCGGCGCATAGCGATCGGTGATCGTGGTGTAGATTTTCACGATCGGGTCACGGCCATAGTGCCCATTGATTGTGCCGCCAGCTTCGCCCGGACCACCGAGATAATAGGCCTGTCCATCGGCGGAAGCGCGCCAGCCTTCGCCAAACCAGACCGATAGCGGCTCGGCATGAATTGCATCGGTCATGCTCGCCAACGCGGCGCGGTAGGTGTCCTCTCGCATGTGCCATGTCTGCATACGCAGCAACGCCCGCCGGGTGACCGTACCGCACATTTCGGCCATTCGTGACAGGCCGAGATTGGTCGCTTCAGCGATCAATGCGGCCATGAAGGCGCGCTGATCCACAGGTGGCAATCCGGTGGAGACATGGGAGAAATGCTCTGTGAAGTCGGTCCAGTGGTTGACCTGATCGAGCAGGTCGGTAATCCGCACCCGCGGCATCATGGCGTATAACCTCGCCGTGACGGCACGCATTTGTTCCTGCTCGTTGTCGCCTCTTGGCTCCTTGGGGAAGCGGAGCTTTCCATCGGCGAATATCGCTGCATCCTTGCCAGACAGGTGACGTTCCGTGTTCAGAAGAGCAGCATCGAGCGCAGCCATGCGGTCTGAAAGATAGTCTTCGGCATTGAAAGCGTGAACCAGAGCGACCGGTTGCGTCGGAGTTGCCGGTGAAGCGGGCGCGAGGAGCTTTTCGAGCGGGCGGTGAATTCGCGATGTCGCAACCCACACGCCGCCGCTCGCAAGCGCATTGGCAAGGATGAAGTAGGTGGCCAGTTCGTAATAGGAGCGGTCAATGGAATTGTCGGTAAAGACATACCGGGACCACCGCCGCTCAATATGGCCGAGCGGGACGTCGGCAGGTAGCGGTTTACGACGGTCGCCACCAATCCCGCCCAACACTGCGATTGCAGCAAGGAGCGGCTGCATGGCACGACCGCCTTCGAATGCAAAGCTGCTCAGGAACCGGGCGCCAATCTTCCTGAACACGTGGTATTCGGGTGCAAGCTCGCCGAGCACGTCCGGCCTTCCAGGACGAAGTGTTCGCCGGATGATAGCCGCATCATCTGCGATGGTATCCAGGGGCGCGATCACAGCGACGGCAGCAGTTACATCGGATTCGGATCGCACAGCAGTCACCACAGCGTCAAGCACCTCGGCGATCCGAAGAAGCCGGGCACGCCCCTGTTCCGCAGAAGCGGCGATCGTTTCCTCAAGCCGCTTTTTGGCGCGCAGATTGGCACGCCCAACGAGCGACTGGAACATCGACAACGCCGCATCGGTCAAGGTAGTCGCCAACTCGCTCAAGGTCGCCATCATGACCGCATGTCGGCGTGGTGCATTCATCTGCTGGAACGCTTGCGCCGTATAGAGGCTTCCTTCTCTCGCCATTTGAGCCATGCGGTGATTGAGGTGGAGCGGCAAGCGTGCCGGTGCATCACCGACGATGTTGCGGACAAGGTCGAGCCTGTCGAGAATCTCGGCCAGCGATCGTGCGCCTACGCCTCCAGCCGGCGCACGCAGCCATGACAAGCGACTTTGCTGGCGATGAACCTTGGCCGATAAAAGCACGTCCATCTGATCGCATTGTGGTGGAGATAGAAGCGCCCCGATCTCGGCAATCGCCGCGAGATCAGCAGAATGCATCGCCGTGGCGGCTAAACGTTCGACGACGCTGATACCTGGGATGATGATCCTTGCAGACCGCATCCGTTCGATCAGCCGATCGAGAAGCACCCGGCCATCGGTCAAGCCGACAGCTTCGTCTTGAGCCCAGGCGGTAAGCTCGTCCCGCAATGGTCGGCTCAAATCGCGGAAGCCGTGGCGCTGCTTGATCGAGGTCAGCTGTTGGTATCGCGTTGCGCCGCGACGGGCAAACAGCGTGATGACATCAGCGTCGGCTTGAACCTGATCAGCAATGTGATCGAGCATGATGCCTGGCAGCAGTTCGCCGCGGCTGAGATATCGGCCAGGGAACCGCAGGCAGCAGAGTTGGAGTGCATAGCTCAGTCGGGTCTCCGGCGTCCGGCATTGATTGACGGCGGCAAGATCAGCTGGGCCGAGCATATGGTGGCGCAAGACCTCGACTTCCGTCTCCGGCAATGTCAGCAGTGCATCCCTCTGTTTCCTGGTCATGGAAATTCGCGGCGGCATTCCATATCCTTTCAAAAATAGCTTGCCTTACGAGTCCATATTGAAACAGGATTGTGAAAGGAATTTCGCCTTGCTTTGTCCGTGTAGCCAGACCTCGATGCTGATTGGCTACGCCCGGGTGAGCAAGGGAGACGAGCAATCGAACAAGGCCCAGGCCCGCGCCTTGTCCGAAGCTGGCTGCAAGCGCGTGTTCGAAGAAAAGGCGTCTGGCGGGCGTTGGGATCGGCCCGAATTGCACCGCATGCTCGATCAACTGCGTGATGGCGACACCGTCGTTGTCTGGAAGCTGGATCGCCTGTCACGATCGCTGAAGGATGTCCTTCATCTGATGGACAGGATCACCAGTGCAGGTGCGGGATTCCGGTCTCTCACCGAGGCGATCGACACAACCACGGCGGCAGGGCGCATGATGATGCAGATGGTGGGATCCTTTGCGGAGTTCGAACGCGCCATGATCCGGGAGAGGACCACGACGGGCCTAGCTCAGGCACGTGCCGAAGGACGAATTGGGGGACGCCGTAAGAAGCTCGACCCGAAGAAACGCCGGGAAATCGCCGAGAGCGTCTTGTCAGGCCGCAAAAGCGGAGCCGAAATGGCAAGACTTTACGATATCAGCGAACCGACGGTTTCGCGCATCGTCGCCGAACATCGCCAGAATGTGGAGACCTTCCATGCCGACCAGCCATGACCTCAAAGGTCTGATGAAGTTCCTTGCCCGGGAAGAATGGCGCGAATGCTTTGACGAGGTGTTCTACGACCATTTCGGGCCAGTCCTGGATGCTGGCGACATGGACTTCGAGGACATCGCCGAAATCCTTGGCGACGACTGGGCTATGACGCTCTGGGGCTGCGCCTTCGAGGATTTCCTGACCCAGGACTTCGAGGTCGAGGGCGGCAACATCGTCGACGAATATCTCAAACGTCGCGGCTGGAAGGAAAATGCCCAGGCAAAAAACTGTATGAAGGCGCTGCGCACTTCCGTCATGAGCCTTTACGAAGTCAGTGAGATCGTGCCGGGCAAGTCGCTCGCCGCGCGAGATCTTGTTCGTGGTGGTGACCCGATCGCGGTCAGTGAGGGAACAGCTACAAGTACCCTCAAGCAGTGGGACAGGATCGCCGCCCGGATTGTCCCCGTCATGGGCACAAACGTCTTCGCCGGAGGCCTTCTGCCGTTCACGCCGCAGGCCACCGATGCGCTGTTCGATGGCCTGCGGCAGATGTTCGGCAAAAAGAATGCGAAGAAGCTGCCGGTCATCAAGGACGAGGAGCTTCAGGCCGCCGCCTCCATGTTCACGCTTTCATGGCTGTTCGATACGCTTGAACGCGCCGCAGGGCTGCCATCGATGCAGAACGCGGATGGTGATGAGCTCATATTCCATGACGTCAGGTTTCCGCTCGCCTCCGGAATTGCCCAGAAGGATGTTGCCGCACGGGTTAGCAACATTCCCGGCATGTCGCAGGAAAACGCAAAATTCTGGAACTGGCTTGAGCAAAAGCCGAAGCACGACGCCCGTAAACGCAGTGCACCGTCTTTCGACACTACGATGGAAAACGGGGCGCGGGTGCGGGGAAATGTGGAATTGAAGGGGAAATTCCTGCACCTGGCGACCAACTCGGCAGAGCGCGCACAAGATGGAACGACCTTGATCCAGCAGGCTCTCGGTGATCTCGTCCGCGCCCCGCTTACAGAAATCCGCACGGTCGAACAGATGATGGCCGAGCGGCCGGCACGCGAAAAGGAAGCCCCCGCGCCTGAAATCCCGCCCGAAATTGCCGAGCAGGTCGTTCATCAGTTCATGGACCGGCAATATCGTGAAACCCTTGATCAGCCGGTCGGCATGCTCGGCAACAAGACGCCGCGTCAGGCCGCAAAATCAGCCGCTAGCCGACAAAAGGTCGCCGAATGGCTCAAATATCTCGAAAACCAGTCTTCACGGCAGCCAAATCCGGCAGATCCTATGGCGACATACAGTTTTGAGTGGATGTGGCACGAACTCGGCGTCATCGATCTGCGCCAATAACCGCTACCGCATATCCGTGTCCCAAAAATGCACTGAGGCCGGCATAAGCCGTTCCGAATTTGCGACCCCATCTCCGGATCGTCTCATGGGAGACGACGATACCGCGCTCCAGCAGCATCTCCTCGACCATCCTCAGGCTCAAAGGGAACCGAAAATACAGCCAGACCGCACGGGCGATGATCTGCGGTGGAAAGCGGTGGTTCTTGTAGCTTACGGCCGGACTGTTCATCCCAACCCATTACCGACAACCGTTAAGCCGCTGACAACGTGACATCACCCCAAACGGGCATAAGCGGATCGTGATCGGCAAATCCCCATGCATGCGGTCGCCTGTCCCGTTGCGAATTGGCCAATGCTTGACACGCACGTCAGCGAGGCATATCTCAGCCACGGTGCTAGCACTCTCGTGTGAGGAGTGCTAGCACGTCCACCGGATCGATGAAGATCCGCACTGTCACTTGATCGAGGGATTAGACAATGGCAAGCACCAATTTCCGTCCGCTGCACGACCGCGTCGTCGTCCGCCGCGTCGAATCTGAAGAACAGACCAAGGGCGGCATCATCATTCCGGACACCGCCAAGGAAAAGCCGCAGGAAGGCGAAATCGTCGCCGTCGGTTCCGGCGCTCGCGACGAGTCCGGCAAGGTCGTCGCTCTCGACGTCAAGGCTGGCGACCGCGTTCTGTTCGGCAAGTGGTCCGGCACCGAAGTCAAGATCAACGGCGAAGATCTGCTGATCATGAAGGAAGCCGACATCATGGGCATCATCGGCTGATCCAGCCGATCGCTTTTCCCGAAATTGCTGACAACCCTATTCTGGAGTTTTCAAAATGGCAGCTAAAGAAATTAAATTCGGCCGCACCGCGCGCGAAAAGATGCTGCGCGGCGTCGATATCCTCGCTGACGCAGTCAAGGTAACGCTCGGCCCCAAGGGCCGTAACGTCATCATCGATAAGTCCTTTGGCGCTCCGCGCATCACCAAGGACGGCGTCTCGGTCGCCAAGGAAATCGAACTTGACGACAAGTTCGAGAACATGGGCGCCCAGATGGTCCGCGAAGTTGCTTCGAAGACCAACGACATCGCCGGCGACGGTACCACGACCGCGACCGTTCTGGCTGCGTCGATCATCCGCGAAGGCAACAAGGCGGTTGCCGCCGGCATGAACCCGATGGACCTTAAGCGCGGCATCGATCTTGCCGTTGCTGAAGTCGTCAAGGATCTCCAGGCCAAGGCCAAGAAGATCTCGACCTCGGAAGAAGTTGCGCAGGTCGGCACGATCTCTGCAAACGGCGACCGGCAGGTCGGTCTCGACATTGCCGAAGCCATGCAGAAGGTTGGCAACGAAGGCGTCATCACCGTCGAAGAAGCCAAGACCGCCGAAACCGAACTCGAAGTCGTCGAAGGCATGCAGTTCGACCGTGGCTACCTCAGCCCGTACTTCGTGACTAACCCGGAAAAGATGGTTGCTGACCTCGACGACGCCTACATCCTTCTGCACGAGAAGAAGCTCTCGAACCTGCAGTCGATGCTCCCGGTTCTCGAAGCTGTCGTCCAGACCGGCAAGCCGCTGCTCATCATCGCTGAAGACGTCGAAGGCGAAGCGCTTGCAACACTCGTCGTCAACAAGCTGCGCGGCGGCCTGAAGATCGCTGCCGTCAAGGCTCCGGGCTTCGGCGACCGCCGCAAGGCCATGCTCGAGGACATCGCCATCCTGACGGGCGGCACGGTGATCTCCGAAGACCTCGGCATCAAGCTCGAGTCCGTTACCCTCGACATGCTCGGTCGCACCAAGAAGGTTTCGATCTCCAAGGAAAACACCACGATCGTCGACGGCGCCGGCGCCAAGTCGGACATCGAAGGCCGCGTTGCCCAGATCAAGGCGCAGATCGAAGAAACCACCTCCGACTACGACCGCGAAAAGCTGCAGGAACGTCTTGCCAAGCTCGCCGGTGGTGTTGCCGTCATCCGCGTCGGCGGCTCGACGGAAGTCGAAGTGAAGGAAAAGAAGGACCGCATCGACGACGCCCTCAATGCGACGCGCGCTGCTGTTCAGGAAGGTATCGTCCCCGGCGGCGGCGTTGCCCTGCTCCGTTCCTCCGTCAAGATCACGTCCAAGGGTGTGAACGACGACCAGGAAGCCGGCATCAACATCGTTCGCAAGTCGCTGCAGTCGCTGGTTCGCCAGATCGCTGACAACGCTGGTGACGAAGCTTCGATCGTCGTTGGCAAGATCCTCGACAAAAATGACGACAACTACGGCTACAACGCCCAGACGAGCGAATATGGCGATATGATCGCCATGGGTATCGTCGACCCGGTCAAGGTCGTCCGCACGGCTCTGCAGAACGCAGCTTCGGTTGCTTCGTTGCTGATCACCACGGAAGCCATGATCGCCGAGCTGCCGAAGAAGGACGCTCCGGCAATGCCCGGCGGCATGGGGGGCATGGGCGGTATGGACATGATGTGATAAGGCGACAGCCTTAGCACGATCCATCCGGATCCGAAGGGCGGCTCTCGAGCCGCCCTTTTATTACTCAACAAAAGACGTTAGCGATCTCGTTGAGACAGCTGGATCCGGCGCTGCATCATCCGGCCTGCTGCCACCTTCTTGGACGTAGAAGTTCTGGCATGGTGATCGTCGCCGGGCGGGCCGTCATTCCGGCCGGCGGCCGGCTGTCGGATTGTCACCTTCCAAGCCGCAGGGGCGTTAGGAGCGGGATCGACCGGGATCTTCATCTGACCCGTTTGGTTGCCGGAAGAGGCTTGTATCCAGGACAGGGGCGATGACGCGAGGTCACGGGAAGGGAAGAATAACCAATATGAAGGCATCACAACCGAAACTCTGAAGCGGGAATCTTCTAGACTCCAGCTTCGAGTTGCGAGGGGGCGCGCTATGGCGAACGCGATATCCGTTCCAAGGGAGGTCTCGCGCGGGTGATGTCACGTTGTCAGCGGCTTAACGGTTGTCGGGTAACGGGTTGGGATGAACAGTCCGGCCGTAAGCTACAAGAACCACCGCTTTCCACCGCAGATCATCGCCCGTGCGGTCTGGCTGTATTTTCGGTTCCCTTTGAGCCTGAGGATGGTCGAGGAGATGCTGCTGGAGCGCGGTATCGTCGTCTCCCATGAGACGATCCGGAGATGGGGTCGCAAATTCGGAACGGCTTATGCCAGGCAGTTGTGCAGAAAGAGGCCTTCGCGAAAGGATATCTGGCATCTGGACGAGGTGGTGATTTCCATCGGCGGCCGCAAACATTGGCTCTGGCGTGCCGTTGACCAAGACGGTTACGTTCTCGACGAGATCGTTCAAGCCCGCCGCGATACCCAAGCCGCCAGGCGATTGCTGGTCAGGCTGCTGAAGAAGCAAGGCCTGACGCCGAAGCGGATCGTCACCGACAAATTGCGCTCATATGGTGCTGCAAGACGGGAGGTGATGCCCGCCGTCGAACATCGATCGCACAAGGGCCGGAACAATCGGGCCGAGAATTCTCACGTGCCGCTTCGAAAACGGGAGCGGATGATGCAGGGATTTCGATCCGTCGGCGGCTTGCAACGGTTCATATCGATCTTTTCGGCACTCCGAAATCTCTTCGTCCCCCCGCACCAGAAAAACTCAGCCCTCGCCATCCACATCCATCGGATCCGCGCAATGGCGCAGTGGAAAGCCGTGACCGGCGCAACCGCCTGACGTCTCACACAAGCGCCTTGTTCCGACCTTGATCAAATAACGTGACATCGCCAGAATTTCCATTCGGATCATTGCACTGAGAGCCCTTGTCATCCGTTCACTCCTGTTCAAAGCCCACAGTGTGGTGCGGCTAAGGGCCCCTTGTTTTTCGCTGCCGCCGGCGAGGCAGTCAGGACCAGGTCAGAATCAAATTTTGAACTCCGAATACATGGCCCCCATGGGTAATCGGCGCCGTACCTTCCTTGATCCGAAAGGTGGGGATTCGCGCCAGCCATTCATGGACCCCTATAGCAATCTCCCGCCGGGCAAGATTTGCCCCGAGGCAAAGATGAGGACCATAGCCAAACGCTATGTGGCGGTTGCCCTGTCGTGTCAGGTCGATCGTATCAGGGCACTTAAATTCGGCGGGGTCGCGGTTAGCAATCATCGTGGCGCAGGAAACGAGGTCTCCCTTACGGATCGATACACCTTCAAAGTCGACATCTTTCGTAGCCACACGAATAATCTGAACGGTTGAATAGGCGCGCAACAGTTCTTCAACCGCGAGCGCGATCCGGTCCGGCTCTCTCCGTAGCAATTCCTGATCCTCAGGATTGCGTGCGAGATAGGCTAGGTCAAAGCCTAGGGCGGCCGCGACCGTGTCTAGTCCCGCAATTAAGAAAAGCACGCCGATACCGCGGACTTCCTCGTTGGTCAGGGAGCGACTTTCAACCTGCGCACGCACGACGAACGTCATGAAATCGGCAGCTGGTTGCTTTCGACGCATCGCTGCAACTTCGTCAATAAAATTCACAATCGATTGGGCTGCCTCCGTTCGCTTAACGCCATTGCCGTGGAGCAAGTCGCTTACCCAGCGAATAAGAACGTCGGATCGGCTGTTCGAGAGCCCCATAACACCGAGGTAAACGTCAACTGTGAATGGGATGGCGAAATCCTTCATGACGTCACAGCTGGTGCTCATTCGGGCGATCAGGTCGATCAGCGCACTCGCTTGCTTACGGACATTCCGCTCCAATGCCATCACTCGCCTCGGGGTGAACAGCGGATCTAGGAGTGCACGAAAGATGCCATGGGCCGGTGGTTGGAGCTCGAGCGGGATCATTGGCCAGTCTTCGCCGAGTGCGGAGGAGAAGATGCTGCGATGGCTGGAAAAGGTTTCGATATCCTCTAACACCTTGCGCTGGTCGCGCGCGCGGGTGATTACCCAGGTACCCCGTCCATCTCGCGTGTTAAAGGGTGAATAGAAAATGTGGGGCATTCCATGGACCCGAGCAATAGCTGCGTGCGGGTCTCCGTTCGCTGTTGGTGCCATACCGGGCGATGTGAACAGACTGAAGTCGCTGACCAACGCGGAGGGAACATGATCCGGAATGGAATCTCGCTGCACTTTATTTTCTCCTTCTGTCCCACCGACTCATCACCTTGACGGGTGCGAAGTAAGACAATCAAATTCATGCCAATCTCACTGATCAAGACGAGGAGTGATTTAAGGGCAGGACTTCAATGACTTAGCCTCAGGATGATCAAGATGTTATAAAAAAGGCTGTGTCGCGACACAGACAAAACCGACTGAAGCTCTTTGATAGAGTCACCTCACGACGCTATCGCCAGTTTTGCGCTTTGGAGTGTCTTCACCGTTGCCGCGTTGACCAGAGGTTTGGAGACGCAAAACATATCTATAGGCGCGTATCGATCCGCAGTCAGGGTATGCTGAGCCAATCTCATTTCCCGGTATCGCCGGAGCTAAATTTGGCATCCAATCCGGAAATGAGGCTCTTCAGCTGCCGTTCGGGAACCCGTGAAGACGCCTCCGTCGGTGGCAGCCAGATTAGCACGCGTTCCCGACACTCAGGAAATGTGAATCTAACCTTCTTAACCTGCAGGAGATGAGCTTGCACGACGCACTGAATGGAGCGGTTGTTTTTTATCCTCTTCAAATATGTGTAGTACCCGTATGGCTTCTTCTTGGCGTTGCCTCTTACGCCGGCTTCTTCCCACGCTTCACGTTCCGCAACTTCATGCGGCTGCAATCCCTGGATCGGCCAGCCCTTAGGGATGGTCCAGCGGTGCGTTTCGCGTGTCGTGATCAGAAGAACTTCGAGGATCCTGTCAGGATTGGCCCGAAAGCAGATGGCACCGACTTGGTTGGCAACCTTCCCACGCATTATTGCCTCCGCATGCGGAGCGGGCCGCACACCCGCCCGAGCGAGAACAGCGAATTTAAAAGGGCACCAAGGATGCCATAGGCCGATGGATTTAGCTCGAGCGGGTTCATTGACCAACATTCGCTGAGCGCTTGGAAAAAGATGCTGCGATGACTAGAAAAGGTTTGCAGGTCATGCAGCGCCCGGCGCTGGTCTCGCGGGCGCGGGATCAGCCGGGTACCTTGTCCATCGCGCGTGCCAAAGGGGATACGAGGCAGGGGGTCTCCATGGATGCGACAGATGCGTATAGGGGTTCCATTGGGGCGCCGGTACATGACAGGCGATGTAAACAGTTAAATCCGTCACAAAATCGGGGCGGGATATGATTGGGAATGGAAATGCTATCCACTCGGTTTTTACTTTCTCTCGCCACTCATCAGCTGGGTCGTTTTCAGGTGGGGGAGGATCGGTAATCTCGTCAGCGGGCTTCGGCCTCTCAAGCGAACAGCCAGCGAGCGGACTCACCGAGCGGCGGTACTTTCTCAGGCTCGAATGGCGCGATAAAGAAGCCCGATCACGCGCTGGCCGACGGCGACGTGGAACACGGTTCAAAAAGATCGAAACCGGCATCGCAGCGCACTCCAAAATGGATCGAAACGGTGAGATTTTCCTCTTCCATGCAGGATAAGACTCCAACATTTTCCTCTTTCTTTGCTCCATCGCGCCTACCCGTGACACAGCTGCAGGCCCGTAGTGGCTCGCCGCTTTGTGATGGTGAGGTTTCAAATCTCATGCCAATCTGACTAATTAGGCCGCAGAAATGCTTTTTATGACCGCTTTTCAGTTATTTAGGCCTTGGGAAAGTGAGAGGCTGAGGCGACTGGCCTGTGTCGCGGATGCAACAAAAAGCAGGTGCCGGTTTCATTTCGAACGAGGGCAGGAAGGCGCGTCCATCGGCGCAAAAAAGGCGCGATCTGGAAACCAGATCGCGCCAAACCGCACTTGCCGTGCGGGCCCTGGGAGGCATTACTTGGCCGGCTTGGTCACCGGCGGAATGATTTCGATCGGCACCTCGCCGGCAAGCGCGGCCGAGAGCTGCGCTCGATCGAGCTCGCCTTCCCACTTCGCCACGACGAGCGTTGCAATGGCATTGCCGATAATATTAGTAATTGCCCGGCATTCCGACATGAAACGGTCGATGCCGAGGATCAGCGCCATACCGGCGACAGGCACCGCCGGAACGACCGAGAGCGTCGCGGCAAGCGTGATGAAACCGGCGCCGGTTATGCCGGCGGCACCCTTTGAACTCAGCATGGCGACGAACAGCAGCAGGACCTGGTCGCCGAGGGAGAGCGGTGTGTCGGTCGCCTGGGCAATAAAGAGCGCCGCAAGCGTCATATAGATGTTGGTGCCATCGAGGTTAAAGGAAAAACCGGTCGGGATCACGAGACCAACGACCGAACGCTTGCAGCCCGCCTTCTCCATCTTGTCCATGAGGCCTGGAAGGGCAGCCTCTGAGGACGAGGTGCCCAGTACCAGCAGCAGCTCCTCCTTTATGTAGCGGATGAGCGAGACGATCGAGAAACCGTTATAACGCGCCACCGCACCGAGCACGAGGAAGACGAACAGGAATGAGGTGAGATAGAACGTGCCGACCAACATTGCGAGGTTGGCGATCGAGCCGACGCCGTACTCGCCGATGGTGAAGGCCATGGCGCCGAAGGCACCGATTGGTGCCGCTTTCATGAGGATCGTCACCAGCTGGAAGATCGGCAGTGCCAGCGCTTGCAGGAAGTCGACGACTGGCTCGGCCTTCTTGCCCACCATAGCTAGGGCTATGCCAAAGAGAACGGATATGAAGAGAACTTGCAGGATGTCGCCTTCGGCGAAGGCGCCGGCAAGCGTCGTCGGGATGATGTGCATGAGGAAACCGGTCACCGACTGATCGGTTGCCTTCGCCGTGTAGGTGGCGATCGCTTTCATGTCGAGCGAGGCCGCGTCGATATGCATGCCCGCACCGGGCTGCACCACATTCACGACCACGAGGCCGACGACAAGCGCCAGCGTCGAAAAGGTCAAGAAGTAGGCCATCGCCTTGGCGGCGACGCGACCGACCTTGGCGACATCGCTTATGCTGGCGATACCAGTTGCAACGGTCAGGAAGATGACCGGCGCGATGATCATCTTCACGAGCTTGATGAAGGCGTCGCCGAGCGGCTTCATCTGCGTGCCAACTTCGGGGTAGAAATGCCCGAGCAGGATACCCGTGGCGATTGCCGCAAGAACTTGGACGTAGAGATGTCGATGGAACGGTGTCTTGCCGCGGATCTTCGCGGAATGCTCAACGATCATTGCCGAATTCCCCATATGCGTGAACCGTCTACAAAGCCGTTTGCCGAATCGACGCCCAGGCGTGGTTGCGGCCAATAGCTAACGTTAAGCTAGTCCTAATTCAAACCAGTCGCTCATCCCGGTGGTTCGCTTTTCTCAGGAACAAAGCAGCTTTGATATTCCTTACATTCTCGGCAACTGGGGGCCGTGCACATCGAAGAACCCTCGGCCTCGCAAAGCATGCGATAAAGATATTTTTTCCACCTCATGTGATTGGTATTGCCGGCCGCTAGCGTGGGAAAATGGATGGCAAGCAAGAGGCTAAGTTCGGACCTATCGGATAGTCCAAGCTCCAGCCACAGATGGTCGTGGCGCAAGGCGCGCCGGGCGATGATCTTGGCGAAACAAGCGCTTGCTGGGTCGCCGTGTCGAGCATGCGCGAGCAGCAGATCGCGCAGAAGTTCCTCTTCCACACCAGGCTCGGCTTCGCGCACGTTTTCCAAGCCGAACGCCTGCATAACAGTGGCGGGAACACAGCGGTTAAGGATATCTCGCAGTTCGGCACGGGAAAGGCCGGTTGCCTCGGTCGCAGTTGCCACGTCGGCCGCAATCTCTTCCAACACGTGCAAGAGCACGCAGGAAAAGACGTACTGATCGAAGTCCATGTCCAAGTCTATTGGTTGCTTCAGATCCACCGATTGCGATGATTGTGGCAAACCAGGTCGATCGGTTAGGAGGGTCACGCTCCTATTCGACAAATTTCGGATCTGAGTGACGCTTGACATGTTGCTTCCTCCTTCGCTCCATAAGTCGCCACGAGATGATCTGCGGCGCGGCAGCATGCTGCTCGAGGATAGTGTTTCAAAATTCATGCCAGTTGGGCTTACAGAGGATGATGGATCAAGCTTTTGCGGTGTTTTCAAGGGTTAGGTAAGCTCCTCGTTGCAGGCAGGATGGGCACCGACGCGAGAAAACGACAAGTTGGGTGCTGGTTTTGCGCCAAAAGTTGCGGCGCCCCGTTACTAAGACGCTGACAACAAATTCACGGCGTTCTGGCTTTGCAAGACTGCCATCGCACGGAATGCGTCAAGTATATGGTCGAGCTCGCGCCGCGGAGATCTCGCTGCCGCGTTGCATTGATTGTGCCAAAGCTGCGCCTGCCGTCAAACTGCAGAGGGCATGACTAAAAATACCGGCAGCGCTTGCTAAGCCGATGGGAAAGGAAACTCAGTACGCGCCACGCCAGATCCCTGATCCTGCAGAACAACGCAGTGCCGTTACGGACACGATGTCAAATGGCACGGCGCTTGCAGTCCGTTCGAAGCCGCCTAACAGCCGAGCACAGCAGTTGAGGCGACGCCGCTTACGGGTCCGACTATTGTGAGTTTTCTCGAGGCCTTTGGGCAGCGAAATCTTGAAGACACTCAAGCCGACTCGAAAACAAATCCAGAGCCGGAAAGGAGCAATGCTGATGACGATGAAGAAAAGGTTCCCTTCGTTACCTTTCGCACACGTGTTCGCGATGAGACCGTGGAGGGGCCAAATCCGTACCGTTGGGAAAACAAGACTACGGAAGATTATTTTAGCGGTAGGCGCACGATTTTATTTTCGCTCCCGGGCGCCTTCACGCCGACCTGTTCAACTTATCAATTGCCCGATTTTGATAAGCTCTATGAGGAATTTGAGAAGCACGGAATCGAGTCGGTCTACTGCCTCTCTGTCAACGACGCATTCGTGATGAATGCGTGGGGCAAGGCGTCTGGACTGAAGAAGGTCGAGCTAATCCCTGATGGTTCGGGCGAATTCACCCGCAAGATGGGGATGTTAGTCGCAAAGGACAATCAGGGCTTTGGCCTCCGCTCCTGGCGCTACGCTGCCGTGATCAACGATTGTTTTATAGAACAATGGTTCGTGGAAGAAGGCCTCTCGGACAATTGCGAAACCGATCCCTATGCGGTCTCGTCGCCACAGAACATTCTCGAAACGCTGAAGTCTCTCAAGACCGAGTCCACCCCCTGACCAGCGGAACGAACGTCTGACGGCTCTGTGAGAGCAGAGCCTAAATTTCGTTCCACGACAAGCTCGTGCTCTAATTCTTAAGATGTGGCTCTGCGTTGGGTTGGTGCGCTGAATGCGCCCCTACCAAGCCTGGCGTACACATTCGTGTCGATGACTGAACAAACCCAGCGCTAACCAGGAATGGCTCCTTCGAGTTCACGCTATCCCAGCCGCACCTTTGCGTTGTTCGGTCTCGACCGTGTTGGAAATGCGACATAGCGGCCTCAGCTTGACGCTGCGTTAAAAGGGTTTTTCGGTTGGCACGCTAAGTGCATCGTCGAATTGCCAACAAATCTCGAAACCAGGAGAAACGATCCGATGATCACGCTCACCGAAATGGCAATCGCCGCAGTGAAGGCCGCCATATCCCAGGCTCCCGATGTGACCGGCTTGCGCGTCACGGTCCAAATGGACGGCTGCGCCGGCATCAAATATCATGTGGGCTTGGAGAGCGGTTCCCGAGAGGGCGATGCTGTTATTGAGACGGATGGAGTCAAGGTGTTTGTGGATGCGGGCTCTCAACCCCATATCGCCGGCTCGACCTTGGATTTCGTCACGGATCCGGGTTCCTTCGGTTTTATCTTCGATCATCCTAACCCACTGGAGAAGTGCGCCTGCGGCAAGTCCTGTGGCTAATCATATCGCATGCGAACGTCCAAGGGAGAGCCCGCGGCTGCAAGGTTTGCGTCACATCGGTCGTTGAGTGGTACCCAATGAAACCTATTTATCTCGATAATAATGCATCAACACAAGTCGATGCCGAAGTTGTTCAGGCGATGCTGCCATTCTTTTTAAATCAGTTTGGCAACGCTTCATCGATGCATGACAGCGGCGGCGCCGCCAGAGCAGCGATCAAGACGGCGCGGCGGCAGTTGCAAGCGCTGACCGGCGCAAAGTTTGATCATGAGATCGCTTTAACTTCGGGGGGCACCGAAAGCGTTAATACAGCGATCCTTTCGGGTCTTGAGATGGATCGCGGGCGCACTGAAATAGTGACTTCGGCGGTGGAGCATCCGGCCGCGCTGACGCTCTGCGCACACCTTGAGAAGACGCGAGGCGTCAAAGTGCACAGGATCCCGGTGGACCACCATGGCCGACTCGACCTTGATGCCTACGGGACCGCCCTTACCCATCGCGTCGCAATCGTTTCGATCATGTGGGCGAACAACGAGACAGGCACAATATTCCCCGTGGAAAGGCTTGCTGAGATGGCGAAGCAAGTTGGCGCAGTTTTCCACGCCGATGCAGTGCAAGCGGTTGGCAAGCATGCGATGGACCTGAAATCGACGGCAATCGACATGCTGTCGCTCTCCGGTCACAAGCTACATGGACCGAAAGGCGTCGGCGCGCTCTACATAAAACACGATGCGGCCTTTGACGCACTCATCAGGGGCGGTCATCAGGAGCGCGGCCGACGCGCCGGCACAGAGAACACGCCCGGAATCGTAGGTTTAGGCAAGGCGGCCGAGCTCGCATTGGAACGCACGGACGAGGAAAACAAACGGGTAAAATCGCTACGCGATCGATTGGAGAGAGGACTTCTTGAGCGCATCCCCGGGACCTTCGTCACCGGCGACCCGCTGGCACGATTATCGAATACAACGAACGTCGCCTTCGATCGCATTGCTGGTGAAGCAATACAATTTGTGCTCAATCGCCATGGCATCGCTTGCGCCTCGGGCTCCGCCTGCACTTCTGGTTCCTCGGTGCAGAGCCATGTTCTGACGGCCATGAACATTCGCCACGTTACGCCACTCGGGGCAGTTCGCTTTTCCTTTTCACGCTATAACCGCGATGAGGACGTCGATCGAGTGCTCGCACTTATGCCAGGAATCGTGGCGAAGCTACGTGACGGCGCCCCGGTCTCCAGGGGCAGGCCCACTCGCTTACTTGAGCCAGCGTCCTCGACGCGGGATAGATAGGCCTGCGCGCCGAAGAGATCGATGAGGTTCGTGCCACACTGGCTTTTGGGCCTCCCAATCAACGCAAGCCCCGGATAATACCGCGGCTTTCTAGACGAGTATGCGTGAGCGGCGTTGCCGCTGTCAACCGCGTCTCATTCTCAATCAGCGAACCATGCGGCGGCTTGTCGGATTCGAGCGAGTTGTACACCAACAAAGGAAAACGCAAATGAACAGTTGTGCGGGCGAGAGCAATCCCATTGATGTTATCAACGTTCTTGAGCGGTTAAAGCGCCTGTCGGCTGCCGAGGAATTCTTCGAGGTCCTAGGCGTCTCTTATGATGTGAAGGTGCTCAATGTCTCGCGGCTCCACATCATGAAGCGCATGGGGCAATATCTGGCCGAGGAGGATCATTCCAACCTCCCCGACAAGGCGATCGCTGCTTGTGCGCGCGCCACTCTCGCACGCGCTTACGACGACTTTGCAACTTCTTCACCGCTTTCCCATCGAGTCTTCAAGGTGCTCAAGGACCGCGATCCGACAAAGGCCGCCCCGCCGCGTCGCATCTTTGTAGCATTAGGCCCCAACTTGACTTCATTCGAACAGAAATAAGTGTGGCAGGGTTGCGACACCAATGTCTCCGATCCGACAGAACCCGTCGCGTGGCTGAACCCTCACAAAGAGAGCACATTAACATTTTAAGAGGTTTTCCTACCCCCGACATGGTTGGCACGATTAGTGCTTAGAGTAAGAACCGCCAATCCACTTCGATCGGGAAACCAAAGTCATCATGCACATCGTTGTCTGTATCAAGCAGGTGCCGGACTCCGCCCAGATACGCGTCCATCCGGTGACCAATACCATCATGCGCCAGGGCGTGCCGACCATCATCAACCCGTACGATCTCTTCGCGCTCGAAGAAGCATTCAAAGTGCGTGACTGCCATGGAGGGGCGATCACTGTCCTCACTATGGGCCCACCCATGGCAGAGCAAGCGATGCGCAAGGCGCTCACTTATGGCGCCGACCGCGCGATTCTTCTGACCGACCGTCACTTCGCGGGGTCCGACACATTGGCGACTTCATTCGCTATCGCTCAAGCAATCGTGAAGATTGGCGATAGCTTTGGCGCGCCTGATATCGTCTTCACCGGTAAACAAACGATCGATGGCGACACCGCCCAGGTCGGGCCTGGAATTGCCAAGCGTCTGGATCTCCAGCAGCTCACTTATATAACGAAAATCGCTTCTATCGATCGCCATGCGCGCGAGATCACGGTTGAGCGGCGCTCGGAAGGCGGCACGCAGATGCTGAAGAGCAAATTCCCGTGCCTTATCACTATGCTGGAGGGTGTCAATTCTATCCGGCGCGGCTCTCTCGATAATGCTTTGCGTGCAGCCCGGTTCCCAATTCTGAAGTGGAGTGCGGCCGACGCTGGAATTGAGGACCTGGCTAACTGCGGCTTGAGAGGGTCGCCGACGGTCGTGAAACGCGTATTCGCTCCCACCGCCCGAGCGCAAAAAGCTATGCAAATCGACACAACCGACAAAACCGCTGGCCATGTCGCTGACGAGGTGGTCGCATCAATCTTCACCAACCAACCTTCGTTGGAAGGTGAGCTTTCATCCAATGGCAGCGCGTGAGCAGCAAGGAGCAAATGATGGAAATCCAAAAAAGTGAGACGCCGTCTCAAGCCACCGGCCGTGCCGCCATGAAGAAAGAGTTGCCCAAGCATTATCAGGACCATCGGCACGTCTGGGTCTTCATTGAGCTGGAGCGGGGCCAGGTCCATCCCGTGTCCCTCGAATTGCTCGGTGAAGGCCGCAAGCTTGCCGACAAGCTGGGCGTTCAGCTTGCTGGCGTGGTCGTCGGGCCACGGGACGGAGTGGGGACCGGGCCTGCCATTGCAGACGCCTTCGCTTACGGGGCCGATCTCGCCTACCTTATTGAGTCGCCGCTACTCGTAGATTATCGAAATGAGCCATTCACCAAAGCCCTGACAGATCTGGTCAATTGCCATAGACCTGAAATTTTGCTTCTGGGCGCGACCACACTCGGCCGCGACCTTGCGGGTTCTGTGGCAACTACGTTGCAGACAGGGCTAACGGCCGACTGCACGGAACTGGACGTCGATGTAGATGGTTCCCTCGCGGCAACACGGCCGACCTTCGGTGGTTCCTTGCTGTGCACTATCTATACGCTTAACTGCCGACCGCAAATGGCAACAGTGCGTCCGAGGGTCATGGCGATGCCGCAGCGAGTGGCTAAGCCAATCGGCCGTGTTATCCGACACGATTTGATGATGGTCGAGGAAGAGATTGTCACTAAAGTTCTTGGTTTCCTCTCTGACAGCCAATCGGAAGATGCCAATCTCGCCTATGCCGATGTCGTGGTTGGCGGCGGGCTCGGGCTCGGCGCAGCCGAGAACCTACAGCACGTGAAGGTTTTCGCGAGGACGATCGGCGGTGAGTTTGGCTGTTCACGACCGCTGGTTCAAAAGGGTTGGATGCCTTTTGACCGACAGATCGGTCAGACCGGTAAGACGATCCGACCTAAGCTCTACGTTGCAGCCGGAATATCGGGCGCAATCCAGCATCGGGTTGGTGTCGAAGGAGCTGATTTAATTGTCGCCATCAACACCGATCGGAACGCACCGATCTTCGATTTCGCCCACGTGGGCGTTGTTGCTGATGCAATCCGGTTTCTTCCAGCATTGACAGAGGCCCTCACGAGGCGATTGGCGCCGCGCGATCATATGAAGCTAGTGAACTGAGGAAAGTCCAATGAGCGAGGAGAAATTCGACGCCATCGTAGTCGGAGCCGGTATGTCCGGCAACGCTGCTGCTTATACGATGGCTAGTTCCGGTCTGAAAGTGCTGCAATTGGAGCGCGGAGAGTATCCGGGCTCGAAAAACGTTCAAGGCGCCATATTGTACGCCAATACGTTGGAGACAATAATTCCCGATTTCCGCGATGACGCGCCTCTTGAACGACATCTGGTCGAGCAGCGGTTCTGGATAATGGACGATACGTCGCACACAGGAATGCACTATCGATCGGATGACTTCAATGAGCAGAGGCCAAACCGCTACACTATCATCCGCGCCCAATTCGATAAGTGGTTCTCGGGAAAGGTGCGTGAGGCGGGCGGCACGGTACTATGCGAGACAACGGTGACGAAACTTGCCCAGGATTTGAGCGGTAAGGTGATAGGCGTCCACACGGACCGCACCGGCGGCGTGATCCTTGCGGATGTCGTCGTTCTCGCTGAGGGGGCAAATGGGCTCCTCGGCACACGGGCCGGATTGCGCGAGATGCCGAAGCCGGAACATGTTGCACTCGCCGTCAAGGAAATGCATTTCCTGCCGGAAGAGATCATAGCAGAGCGCTTCGGCCTGACTGAAGACGAAGGCTGCGTGATCGAAGCAGGCGGGACAATTTCACGCGGAATGGCCGGACTGGGCTTCCTCTATACCAACAGAGAGTCAATTTCGCTTGGCATCGGCTGCCTCGTCTCCGGCTTAGCTTCAACCATGGAAAAACCGTACGCTCTTCTCGACGCCTTCAAGGGCCATCCCTCGATCCGACCGCTGATAGCGGGCTCGGAGATCAAAGAGTATGCCGCGCATCTCATTCCGGAGGGCGGCTTCAAGGCAATCCCGCAGCTCTTCGGCAATGGCTGGGTCGTCGTCGGCGACGCAGCGCAACTAAACAATGCCGTGCACCGCGAGGGTTCCAACCTTGCCATGGCATCGGGGCGCATGGTCGGCGAATCAATTTTTCACATAAAGTGCCGCGGAGGCGCAATGACCAAGCAGAACCTCTCCCTCTACAAGAGCATGCTGGACAAGTCCTTCGTTATGAAAGACCTGAGGAAGCACAAAGATATGCCCGCCCTCCTCCATACCAATCGTCAAAGCTTTTTCACGACCTATCCGAAGCTGATATCGCAGGCCGCGCAGAATTTCGTTCGCGTTGACGGTACGCCTAAGATTGAGAGCGAAAAGGCGACATCCGCCGCCTTCATCAAGGCACGTTCCCGTTGGGGATTGGTCAGTGACGCGGTCCGTCTCGCCTTGGCCTGGCGCTAAAGGATAATTCAAATGAAGGTCACGGTAATGGAACGCATCGAAGACAAACTCTACCAAAATCGTTATCTGGTCGATACGGGGCGTCCGCACATAAAAGTGCGGCCGCATTTGTCGCCAAGCCCGAACCTGCTTGCGTTAACGGAAATTTGTCCGGCCAAATGCTATGAGGTGAACGATGCTGGGCAGGTGGAAATCGTTGTGGATGGCTGCATGGAATGCGGCACATGCAGAGTGTTATGCGAAGCAAATGGTGACATCGAGTGGAATTATCCGCGAGGCGGGTTCGGGATCCTCTTCAAATTTGGATGATGAGCGCCATCTCCAGCTCAGAGTGCATTGACCGCCTTCTGCGTAACGACGGCAGATAAGTCTCAGGAATCGTCATGACGACTTTCTTATGATTTTATTTTTTCTGCGTTTGCGAATCCAGGTATTAAACTTCCGAATGCTCGAACAATAAAGTTTGCGCATGGAGGGTAGAAACCTCTGGGCAGTCCGCCAACGCAGCTTACATTCAGTATCGATAGAGTTCGGCCGGGAGGCGAGTAATCAGCATGAACATGCATAAGCCGGATATGTGGCGCAGTGGAATCTACCGGATATCGAGAGATCTCCTCGCTTCCTCTCGTCTTGAGATCGCATTTTCTCATGCGCTGAATAGTCTCTCTTCGCTTCTGCCAATGCGCCACGGCGAGATCGTGATTTCAGCTGAGGAACGGGAGGCAGAGATACCGGTGTGCTCCGGCTTCGGCCGCGACACTCCCACGATCGAACCGAAGGCGGCAATAGAGCATATCATCGCTACGGGTGCGGCGCTCGTCGTGCCTGACATTAGGAAATCGGACCTATTCAACACTGCATTGCGACCGTCTCAAGACCGCCATCTTGCCGTTACCTTCATGGGTGTCCCCATCAAGGCCGGAAACATGGTGCTCGGGGCATTATGGATTGATCGCGTTAAGGCTGGCACCGCCAGTGATAACTACGAGGAGGAGATACTTTTCCTGACCATGGTCGCCAACCTCATCGGATTGGCCAACCGGCTCAATCGAGATGTTTGCGGAGATGGCGGATCAATAACCGAGGAACAAGCAGAGCCGATCTCCCGCGTCGGGGGAAAGCCTGGCCCCAGCCCGCGAACGCAAGTCAGCTGGATTGTCGGAGAGAGTCCTGCGCTCAAGGAGGTTATCGAGACCGCTGTTATCGTGGCGACGACCAACTCCGCTGTGCTTTTGGGGGGCGAGAGCGGCACCGGCAAGGAATCTTTTGCAAGGGCGATACACGAATTGTCGCCACGGCGAAAAAAGCCTTTCGTGAAACTGAATTGCGCCGCACTGTCGTCAGGTGTTCTGGAATCCGAGCTGTTTGGGCATGAAAAAGGCGCTTTCACAGGAGCGATCTGGCAGCGTGCAGGCCGTTTCGAACTGGCGGATGGTGGGACGTTGCTGCTGGATGAAATAGGCGAAATATCGCCAGAATTTCAAGCGAAGTTATTACGCGTGTTGCAGGAGGGTGAACTTGAGCGGGTCGGCGGGACGAAGACGCTTAAAGTTAATGTTCGGCTCATATGCGCCACCAACAGAGACCTCGAGACGGCCGTTATGAACAGGGAGTTTAGAGCCGACTTATATTACCGGATCAATGTGGTACCCATTATTTTGCCGCCGCTGAGGCAGCGCGAGGGTGACATTCCGCTTCTAGCGAAAGTATTCCTCAAGCGATTCAACAAGGAGAATGATCGAAACCTTGACTTCTCGCCATCGGCACTGGACATTTTGTCGCGATGCGACTTCCCTGGCAACGTTCGCGAGCTCGAAAACTGCGTACAAAGAACCGCCACTCTTGCTGGTTCAAGTACGATCGTTCCATCAGATTTCGCGTGTCAGCGGGGCCGATGCTTTTCTTCGCTTCTCGGGAAAGGAGCTGCCTTTAACGGTTGCAACACCACGATCAATGACCTCGCACCGGGCAATAGGGTGTCGGTCAGACCACCGGCCAACGCCGGCACTGCAAGCGGTACCGCATCCATAGTCGGCGCACCGATTCTTACGGACCGTGACCGGCTAATCAATGCAATGGAAACGGCCGGTTGGGTTCAGGCCAGGGCGGCTCGTATCCTCGGCCTGACGCCGCGCCAGGTCGGCTATGCTCTGCGCCGGCATCGTATCGAGGTAAAAAAGTACTGACGGCGAGTGACATCATGGACTTCATGAGGATCACTTTTGTCTTCAGTTGGTCTACGCGACGCTACCGTTGTGCGACATGGCCCTGTCGCAAGTTCGACAAAACCATTGTAGCAGCAAGCTCGCAAAACGGACAAGCAAGCTATTGCAGAGAAACATTACCATTTTTTGAACTGGCATTGCTCTTGCGTCTGAAGCTGTAACGCTAACTCGTCAATGGAGCCGTGGGATGCCGCAACCAGTGAAACAGCTTGAGACTACCAGGAAAGGATCCCTCGACGGAGCGCTGCGGGCCGCAAAATCTGGCGGCTGCGCACCTTCGTCCTGCGGCCTTTCGGCCCCGGATGACATAGATCCGGCGATCTGGGAAAGGATCAAGGACCACCCCTGTTTTTCGGAAGAAGCGCATCACTATTTCGCCCGCATGCATGTCGCGGTCGCGCCAGCCTGCAACATCCAGTGCAACTACTGCAATCGTAAATATGACTGCGCTAACGAAAGTCGGCCCGGGGTTGCATCCGAAAAGCTGACACCAGACCAGGCGCTTCGTAAGGTGATCGCGGTCGCCAACGAAGTGCCGCAGCTCTCCGTCCTCGGCATCGCCGGGCCGGGCGACGCCTGTTACGATTGGAAGAAGACAAAAGCGACGTTCGAACGAGTCGCGAGGGAAATCCCTGATATCAAGCTATGCATCTCGACTAATGGACTCGCGCTGCCGGACCACGTCGATGAGCTTGCCGAGATGAATGTTGATCACGTTACGATCACCATCAACATGGTGGACCCGGAGATCGGGGCGAAGATCTATCCCTGGATATTCTACAGGCACCGTCGCTACACGGGGATCGAAGCCGCCAGGATTCTTCACGAGCGGCAAATGTTGGGCTTGGAGATGCTGATAAAAAAAGACATCCTCACTAAGATCAATTCGGTGATGATCCCGGGCGTCAATGACGCGCACCTCGTCGAGGTTAACAAATGGGTCAGGGACCGCGGCGCATTCATGCATAACGTGATGCCGCTGATCTCTGAGCCTTCACACGGTACCTATTACGGACTGACCGGTCAGCGTGGTCCACAGCCGTTAGAACTGGAGGCGCTTCATGATCGCCTGGAAGGCGGCGCCAAGCTGATGCGCCATTGCAGGCAGTGCCGCGCCGACGCTGTTGGTCTGCTCGGCGATGATCGCAGGCGAGAATTTACGCGAGACCACATCTCCAGCGATGTTACTTACAACGCCAGCAAGCGCCACGCCTACCGCCAGCTGGTCGCGCTAGAGTGCGGCGATCATCTGGCGGCACGGAAGGACGCGATCACAGCTGTCACGTCCGCAGAGTCCGACGGACAGCTTCATGTTGCCGTGACCACCAAAGGCGGCGGCCGAATCAACGAACACTTCGGTCACGCGACGGAACTCCAAGTTTACGTAGTCTCTCAAAAAGGGATTAACTTGGTAGGGAATCGCAAGATCGGACAGTACTGCCTCGGCGGCTGGGGCGAGGAGGCCACGCTTTATAGCATCATCAGTGCGCTCGAAGGCATAGATATCTTACTCTGTGCCAAGATCGGTGATTCCCCAAAGAAACGTCTAGCAGAAGCGGGTGTGCGAGCAACGGACGCTTTTGGCTATGACTACATCGAAACTGCGATCGGTGCGCTTTACGCCGCCGAGTTTGGTGTTAAGCCGTTGGTTGCGACGGCTTGAGCCGCCTTCTGACTGAACCAGGAGCTAGAATATGGCCTTCAAGATCATTGCGTCCCAATGCACCCAGTGCGGCGCATGCGAATACGAATGTCCCTCAGATGCAATCACTTTCAAGGGGGAAAAGTACGTTGTCGATCCTAAGAAGTGCACCGAGTGCAGGGGAGAATTCGACACGCAGCAATGCGCCTCGGTGTGTCCGGTGCCGAAGACTTGCGTCCCGGCCTGACCACCATCGATAACTGCAGCACAAAGGATGAGAGGAGCGGCCATGGGTCTTCTACGCGAACAGGAGGTTGAAATCCGTGAGCGACCGCGGTTTACGCCGGGTGAGCGGGTCCGCGCCGCCAGCCAAGTAAGGAATGACGGCAGCTATCCTGGGAAGGACATCGGTGAAAATCTCGTGCGCAGGGGCGATGAGGGCGTTGTGCGCGACGTGGGCACCTTTCTTCAGCAATTTTACATATATGCGGTCGAATGGGTTGATCGCGGCAGCATCGTCGGGATGCGTGCCTATGAAATAACGAGCCTAGATAAGGCTGCAACTCCGGGGACTTCTGAAATCGCCACTTGTCTCAAAGAAGGATAGCGAGATGAAAGTGACCGTTCGTCGAAACGGCGTCGATTTGTCGGTTTATATTCCAAAAAAAGATCTCGAGGAGCCGGTGATTTCAGTCGAGAATGAAAATCTGTGGGGCGGCTTTGTAGTGCTGAGGAATGGATGGCGGTTAGCCCTCCCCAACCTTCCGCAGAACACACGCCTGCCCATTACCGTCGAGGCGAGGAGGCTATCCAATGAAGACTGATAGTAGTATGGCATCGAGTGTAGTCGCGGCGCTTCCGCCCAATCCCGCACATTGATCACTCTCCAGCAAGATGTCGACATCTGACCTATGGAAATATCATCAACGCCTATGCCGATGAGCAATCATCCCTCTGACCTAGATGGCATCGATATGCTGTATCCTACGCTGGACAGAACACAGGAACAACTTCCTCGATGGCTCGAACCTTTCAGATCCAGACGCCATCGTGCGTCTCACTCGATCCAACACGCGGATACGATCACGGCACGCCCGGATCGCCAGAGCTTGCGAACCGCGTGCGGCAGTTGCTGCGCGCAAACGGCATCGAAGCGGCAAGCGCCGGATCGTAACCCATATCCAGTGAAAGCTGGACCACAGGAATATCCTCATCCGGATAGAGCGGCTTCATGATGCTGAAAGTCGCATTGTAGGTGATGTGATAGAGGTATTCCGGGAAGCCGGAATAGTCGTAGACCATGTTGTCGAAGACATTGATCAATGAATAAGAAAAAATGAAACTCCTCTGCAACAGGTGCCCGTCGGCGACTCGCTTTTCTAACGGGCGCCGCGCCTGTCGCGGCAAACTTGCGAAGGACAGACCCCATGACAGATTCTCGACTCCCGACCTATTTCATCAGCCATGGCGGCGGACCCTGGCCTTACATGACCGGGGAGTTCCGCCGCAATTTCGACGTGCTCGAGAAGTCGCTGCTCGACATGCGCGCTGAACTCGGCAGCACGCCAAAGGCGGTCCTTGTGGTCTCGGGCCACTGGGAAGAGGAGGGTATTGCAATCTCGTCGGGCGTCAAGCCGGGCAACGTGCGCGTTGGCCCCGTCGTGATCGGGATGGACGATACAATCGAACGGCGTTGGGGCCAACGCATCGCCGCTCGTGGCATTTATCGTGACCCGGTGCGCTCAAGCCACGGGCACTTCGTCAAGGCCAGCGGCCTGCGCTGGTTGAGCTTCATGGTCCTTTCCCCTGTCCCATGGGCCAAATGCATCAAAGCCCTGCCGGTGTTGACGATCCTGTGCCCCTCTGAGCGTCATGATCAGAAGAAGGGCCGAAAGCACAAGCTGCTGACGGATTGGGCAAGGCAAGGCGTCTTGCAGCTTTGCCGCTGGCTGCCGGACCGCGAAATCATCTTTGTCGGCGATAGCAGCTTTGCCGTTCATACACTGGCTGCGGCTCTGCCCGGCACGGCCACTCTCATCACGCGGTTGCGTCTGGATGCCAGTCTCTTTGCTCCACCGGATCAGAGGCACGAACATACTCTGGGGCGACCGGCGCAAAAAGGCAGGCCATTGCCGAAACTGAAAACGCTCCTCAAAGACACGAAGACCGAGTGGCAACGCATCGTCGCATCCTCTTGGTACGGCAAGCAAACCGACAAACCCTTGATGTCACCTCAGGAACCGGCCTCTGGTATCGGCGTGGAACGCCCCCGAGACCAATTCGCTGGGTTCTCGTTCGAGACCCGTCAGGCCGTCGTGAACCCCAGGCGTTCATGAGCACCAACGTCAACCTTGAGCCCGCTCAGATCATTGCCTACTTCGTTCGGCGCTGGCAGATCGAGGTCACCTTCGCCGAAACCCGTGCGCATCTTGGCGTGGAAACCCAACGGCAGTGGAACGACAAAGCCATCATGCGCACGACACCGTCGCTGCTGGCGCTCTACAGTCTCTGACACTCTGGGCATGCGAAATGCTTGGCCGAGGCGCTCTTCCCTATGCTGCAGCATGGTACAAGAAAACAGAGTTCACCTTCTCCGATGCCATCGGCGCGGTTCGCATGGTCCTGTGGGGCCAGGACATTTATCGACAGTACCCGCCAGACCCGGACGTTCCTCAAATTCAACCAAACCGACTCAAGCGCATGACACAAGCCCTTTGCTTCGCCGCATAATGTACAAGGTCGAGCTCATGGCATCGCCGGAATATCTGGAACGAGCAGGTCGACCCAAAGGCCTCGCCGATCTTAACGGTCACGCGCTGCTTCGTTTCAGCGGGGTCAACCTCAGTGATATCATGGCGCTGGAAGGCCCAGATGGACGGCACAAAGTTACATTTCGTACCGTGATGCTGAGCGAGAACGAGACCATTCTGCAGCTAGCAGCTCTGCAGGGTATGGGCCTTGTGTTCCTGCCGAAATGGATGGCCGAGCAAGACATCGAGGCAGGTCGATTAGAGACGGTGCTTCCAGACGCGATCGGGTTCGCCAATACGCTATATGCTGTGTATCCGAGCCGGAAATATCTTTCCGCCAAAGTCCGCACTTTCATAGACTTCATGACGACGAGCTTGCAGGGGCTACGATAAACACGATTGTGCAGGTACCCTGCCGGATTTCATCGCAAGAGACGAACTCAGACCACTTCACGAACCGCTAAAGGCAGATCCTAACGAGCCCTGAAATCCTTTATGTAGGTTTTCTGCTCCGTTGCTACTCAGACCCCAAAACGGAGGGCGCATGTGCAATGATTATCGGCTGATGGTGGATGTGGCCTCGATCGTCGAGGATTTCGCCGACCTCAATATCAAGATTCGCTTCGGTGAAGGCGCGCCGAACCTGGAGCCACGCGAAGACATCAAGATCACCGATGTCGGCCCCATCGTCAGAACCATCGACGGGGTGCCCGATGAGGCTGAGCTCGTGCAGCGGCGCTGGAGCTGGCCGGGACCGAACAAGCGGCCGGTGTATAATTTCCGGTCGGATGGCCGGGAGTTCAATTCCAACCGCTGCCCCTTACGAGTTCACAGACCCAAGGATTCGAAAAAGAAGCGCAAGGACAAATGGCTGTTCACCAAGGAGGAAGAGCCGGTCTTCTGCGTCGCCGGCATCTGGCGCGAGACGCCGGAGGTCGGCCAGGCTTTCACCATGCTGACGATGGAACCGGGTCCGGACATCGCATCGTATAACGACCGGCAGATCGTCATCCTGGAACGTAGCGTCTGGGCCGACTGGCTCGATCCGACAATCTCTGCGAAGTCGCTGATCAAGCCCCTCCCGGCTGGCACGCTGGCAGTGGAGCAAGTAGGCTGAGCGATCCGCCCCTTTGAGAGGAGACAACCGAGCATCAAACCGTGAGCCTTGCCTATTCGGACACTCTGCAGTGGGAAAATATAGTTCTGGCCTGTCGCAGCACCCATATGTTTGGTAACCATTGCATGCTGATATCAAATTGTATCGGCTTGCCGAAGCAGAGGTAGTGGTGCCAAAAGTGAACCCGTCCATCCTGAGGTGGGCCCGCGAAACGGCGGGTTTTTCCATTGAGGATGCTGCAGATAAGATCGGTCTGGGCGCTGCGCGCGGTCTGGCGGGTAGCGAGCGGCTTGCTATGCTTGAAGCTGGCGAGGCCGAGCCTTCCCGACCGCTGCTTCTGAAGATGGCGAGCCAATACCGCCGCCCGCTCCTGACTTTCTACCTCGCAGAACGTCCAGTCATGGCGGCACGGGGGGAAGATTTCCGCACGTTGCCAGAGGAATTTGCCCAGCGCGACGCGGCGCTCGTGGATACTTTGCTGCGGGAGGTTCGCGCGCGTCAGGAAATGGTTCGCGCTCTCCTTGAAGCGGAGGATGAGGCGCAGGTGCTGAGCTTTGTCGGGTCATTCGACCAAGACCTCGGAGCTGAGGCCCTCGCAACGAACATCGTGGAGACGCTTGGTTTTGATCTTGAGCATTTCCGTCATGGAAGTGGGCGGGGAAGCACGAAGGGGTTTTCATATCTTCGCGAGCGCGTGGAAGCAGCTGGTGTATTCGTCCTCCTCATCGGTAATCTCGGAAGTCATCACAGCGCCTTGAATGTGGAGCTATTCCGGGGCTTCGCGCTTGCCGACCCGGTCGCGCCCTTCGTGGTGATCAATGATCAAGACAGCGAGCAGGCTTGGTCATTTACCCTTCTGCATGAGCTGGCACATATTTGGCTTGGCGAAAGCGGAGTCAGCGGTGGTCGACCAACGATCGCAATCGAGACCTTCTGCAACGACATTGCGGGCCGCATCCTATTGCCTGCGAACGACATAGCTGGAGAACAACCTCTTATCGGCGCCACGCAAGGAAGAGTCATGGCTCGCATTGCGGCGATCGCGGACGCTCGCCAAGTCAGCCACTCCATGGTCGCCTATAAACTCTACCGGGAAGGGATCATCGATCAGCACATGTGGTCTGCAGTGACAGCGCTTTACCGGGAGCTGTGGCTCCGGAACAGGGCTGCCCAGCGTGACCGCGCGCGCGAAAGCGACGGCGGACCGAACTATTACATCGTCCGCCGACATAGACTCGGAAACCGGCTTCTTGCATTGTCACGGCGAATGCTGGCCGAGGGCGCACTGTCACCGTCGAAAGCGGCAGCGATTCTCGGTGTAAAACCGAACAATGTCTATTCACTAACTGATAGCGCGGCATAGGGGGAACAGTGCACCTCCTCGACGCGAACGTCCTGATCACGGCGCATAACCTCTATTACCCTATTGGGCGCTTTCCGGAGTTTTGGGACTGGCTTGTCCACTTGGCCGAGGGCGGTCACGTCAAAATGCCCGTAGAAATACTTGAAGAGATCACCGAAGGGTCTGAGCTTGCCGAGTGGTTGGACCAGGGGGACAACTACAACGCGCTGTGCCTTGAGGAAGAGGTCGATCCCGATCGCGTTCAAGCGGTGATAGCGCGATACGCGGCGGACCTCAACGATGCCGAAATCATCGCAATTGGCCGTGATCCGTTTTTGACTGCTTACGCCCTGGCGCAACCAAGCACGCGGACGGTGGTGACGGTAGAGGCATCGAAACCATCAACTCAACGTGCGAACCGTCGTATTCCGGACATCTGCAACGACCTCAGCATCCAATGGTGCAACAGCTTCCAAATGTTGGCTGCGCTGAATTTCACAACTAACTGGCGGGCCGCGTCAGGATCTCCCCCGCCTCATCCGCCGTCGTCATAGATACCTAACGGGCGGGCCCCGGCCAATGAGCGCCTTGATGAGATACGAACCAACGGCACCGCCATTCGTCGCAAGGAACGCAACATTCAATCATGGAAGAATCGTGGGCCGAGGGTCGCCTTGGCTAGTTTATTTTCTCAGTGCAAGGAGCTTGGGGAGCGCGAGACTACCCGACGCTCCCGTACATATTAGCCCGCGGGCTTCTCGGGCATAGCAGAGGAGTGATGTGACGAGATCAGCCACTTGCCGTCCTTGAACTCGTAGGTAAGGGTGTAGCGCGCCGGAACCTTGCTACCATCCTTCAAAGTGAAGGTATAGTTGCCGGTGTCGAGCGCTTCGTTGCAGCCAAGCTTGATCGTGCGGCTGTCGATTTCGCCGTACGGATGCTTCTTCAGGAAGCTCACGAAATAGTCACGGCGCTCGTCTTGCGTCAGGCGCGGTTTGTTCGACAGTGTCGGGAGGAGGACTGCATCAGGCGTATAGTTCTCGACGACTTTTTCTGGATCCAGGGTTGCCAGCGAGGAGGTCCAGCGATCAAACAACTGCTCGGGTGATGTCACGTTGTCAGCGGCTTAACGGTTGTCTGGTAATGGGTTGGAATGAACAGTCCGGCCGTAAGCGACAAGAACCACCGCTTTCCACCGCAGATCATCGCCCGTGCGGTCTGGCTGTATTTTCGGTTCCCTTTGAGCCTGAGGATGGTCGAGGAGATGCTGCTGGAGCGCGGTATCGTCGTCTCCCATGAGACGATCCGGAGATGGGGTCGCAAATTCGGAACGGCTTATGCCAGGCAGTTGTGCAGAAAGAGGCCTTCGCGAAAGGATATCTGGCATCTGGACGAGGTGGTGATTTCCATCGGCGGCCGCAAACATTGGCTCTGGCGTGCCGTTGACCAAGACGGTTACGTTCTCGACGAGATCGTTCAAGCCCGCCGCGATACCCAAGCCGCCAGGCGATTGCTGGTCAGGCTGCTGAAGAAGCAAGGCCTGACGCCGAAGCGGATCGTCACCGACAAATTGCGCTCATATGGTGCTGCAAGACGGGAGGTGATGCCCGCCGTCGAACATCGATCGCACAAGGGCCTGAACAATCGGGCCGAGAATTCTCACGTGCCGCTTCGAAAACGGGAGCGGATGATGCAGGGATTTCGATCCGTCGGCGGCTTGCAACGGTTCATATCGATCTTTTCGGCACTCCGAAATCTTTTCGTCCCCCCGCACCAGAAAAACTCAGCCCTCGCCATCCACATCCATCGGATCCGCGCAATGGCGCAGTGGAAAGCCGTGACCGGCGCAACCGCCTGACGTCTCACACAAGCGCCTTGTTCCGACCTTGATCAAACAACGTGACATCGCCGTCTTGGTCAACGGCACGCCAGAGCCAATGTTTGCGGCCGCCGATGGAAATCACCACCTCGTCCAGATGCCAGATATCCTTTCGCGAAGGCCTCTTTCTGCACAACTGCCTGGCATAAGCCGTTCCGAATTTGCGACCCCATCTTCGGATCGTCTCATGGGAGACGACGATACCGCGCTCCAGCAGCATCTCCTCGACCATCCTCAGGCTCAAAGGGAACCGAAAATACAGCCAGACCGCACGGGCGATGATCTGCGGTGGAAAGCGATGGTTCTTGTAGCTTACGGCCGGACTGTTCATCCCAACCCATTATCCGACAACCGTTAAGCCGCTGACAACGTGACATCACCCAAAGCCCTAAAAGGGCACGTGCTGTATCCATTCGGTGAATGATGACATGCAAAAAGATCATTTTACCGGTTGCGCCAAACCTTAGTAGAACACGTCCAGCATAACCCGGGCATCCGACGGTCTGCGGACAATGCGCCTGCCCTCGGCTACTGAACGGAGAAAAATTTGTCTGACGCAAAACTGCAGAGCGTACTCTCGTCTCTTTCGCAATGGCCATGAAGCTGAATTGTTTGGAGTCCAGCCCAGCACCGGATGCTAGTTGGGTCAAGCTAAACACGAATGAGAACCCCTTTGCATTGCCGCCACCCGTAAGGGCGAGCGCTGTTGCAGCCCTCGAACGACAATATTTGTATCCAGAAGATGACAATACCAGCCTGAGGGAAGCAGCTGCCCATGCCTACGGCCTCTCCAGGGATCAGGTGATCGCCGGGAACGGATCGTCTGAACTTCTCGGGCTCATCTACAGGGCATTCCTTGCTCCGGGTGACGCTGTGGCGATGATGTCTCCGGGGTTTTCGTTCAACCGAAAACTGGCGGTTCTGCAGGGTGCTCAATTTCTGGAAATTGGGTGGGGCGAAGCTCATTCATTGCCGTTAGAGCAATTGCTTCTCGGACCCGCAAAAGATGCCAAGTTTATTCTGCTCGCGAATCCGAACAACCCGACCGGAACATTTGTTTCGATCGCCGACATCGAACGCCTTCTAGCACAGTCGGACCGCTTGATCGTATTGGATGAGGCCTACGTTGACTTCGCCCCTGACGACGCTCTGCGCCTCATTAATCGTTACTCGAACCTCCTGCTCTTAAGAACATTCTCGAAGAGCTACGCGGCCGCCGGTATTCGCATTGGGCTCGGCTTTGGGCATCCTGAGGTCATTGGTAGGCTACGAAACATCCAGAACGTCTTCAATATGAACGTGATCGGCCATGCGGTTGGAATCGGCATCCTTGCGCATCGGTCCGCCTACGACGAAAACCACAAGCATGTTAAGCATGAGAGGCAGCGGGTGAGCACGGCGCTGTCGCAACTTGGTTTCTCTGTAACTCCCTCGCACGCGAACTTCTTGCTGGCCCATGTGCCAGCAGGACGAGACGGGGTCTGGTGGCAAGCCTCGCTGGAGCAGAAAAAGATACTAGTTGCAGTCTTCCCCGATCGAGGTCTGGAACACTGCATCCGTGTTAGCATCGGTACAAAAGCGCAAATGGATGTATTTCTTGCGGCGGTCAGCGACATTCTGGGAGCTGAGCGACCTTGAATCGTGCGCGCAACGTCCAAATACCTCGATGATCTGGGGCATAGCCAGCGCAAAGCCCAAACAAATTCAAGCTAGGCACAAGACCATTTCCACTCAGGAAGAGGTCACGTCTCAGATCGCTTGGATCAACGCCTTAGCTCGTTCATGAAAGTTGGAGATGACGGAATGAGACACACCTTCCCTTCGAAGCTAACCGTCGGCATCTTTGATCACTTAGACGAGGACGGTCGCGACATCGCACAACAGTACGCCGACCGCCTGACGTTAGCCGAGACATGCGATCGGCTCGGTTTTTATGCATATCACCTCGCGGAGCACCATTGTACCCCGCATGGGAGAGGCGCATCGCCGAATTTGTTCTTGTCGAGCGTCGCACAGCGCACTCGGCAACTTCGTGTGGGCCCCTTGGTCATGTTGCTCAGCCTTTCTCATCCGTTACGCGCGTTTGAAGAGATCTGTATGCTGGACCAATTGAGCGGTGGTAGGCTCGAGCTTGGTATAGGGCGCGGCTCTCTCCCGATCGAATTGAATTACTTCGGGATTGGTGCAGACGCGGTGCCGGAGCGCTACATCGAAGCCAGCGAAATCCTCGTGAAGGCAATGAAGGGCGGCACACTATCCTACCAAGGTAAGCATTTTGAGCTAAACGATGTCCCTTTGACGCTGCGGCCTCATCAGCGTCCGCATCCGCCTACATGGATCGCCACCAACCGGCCCGAATCTGCGGCTTGGGCCGCTGCCAACGGCGCAAATATCGCGTGCCTAGGACCCGCGTCTGTGGTTCGCAAAATTACTGATGCCTTCCGTTCCCATCCAGAGCAAAACACTGACGCGGACGACCAAGCGCCTTTTCTCGGATTGCTCCGAATGGTAGTGGTCGGACACTCTGCCGCGCACGCCCATTCACTCGCGGCACCTGCTTACGATCGATGGGTCAGGAACTTCAAATTCCTGTACGATGCCAACGCGATCCCCCTTCCGCCAAACTTGCCGCTGACCTTGGATGCCGCAATCGAGAGCGAGTTGTGCGTGGTAGGAACGGAAACTTTTGCGCGCCGGGCTCTCCTTGATCAGCTGGAAGAGGCGGGTGCCAACTACCTTCTTTGTCAACTCGCGTTTGGAGATCTGCCGCTGGACGCCTCGCAGTACACCGCCCTGGCCATTCAGTCCGGCATTATGGATCGAGTTGATTAAATGCGTAAACACCGGTGACTTTAGGAATGTGGAAGCGCCGCTTGACCTTCCCGTGCAGCCTGCGCTGCTAATAGCAACTATTCTAGTATACCGCTTTGGTCCATGATGCCGTTTGGATCGGGGCGGCGAAGCCGGTCATGCTCCCCGCCGGCGAGAAACGACGCGAAATATAAGGGAGATGTCGGCTCCACCGCCGCCTTCTGTCGGTCGGTGCCATCGAGGTGGACTCAAAGGAGAAGTTCGAAGCACCGGCATACAAAAACGCTAGGGCTTCTACGGTTTTGATGGTTGAACTACCAATGAGGCTCGCCGGCTAAAACGCTGTTCGTTCGCGACGGCATTCTCGTCATATCTTCGTCACTTGCATCACGAGGCTGATTGCAGCTTGACTGCGCGCAGAAGGCAGAAGTGGCTGCATTAATGCGCGAAGCCACCGGTTACTCGTCGCTAGGAGCCGCGTATCCGGCAGAATGGAAGCGATCCTTTGGCCGGAAGGGTACAAGCCTCCCACAAGCGCTTGGCGAATACTCCTCAGATTGTGCAATTGCTCCGGGTGATTGTTTGAGGTATATATTCGAAATCGTTGATGATGAAGGGCACCGTCGCGCGTATGTCGCCTCACACATGTATCGCAAAGCAGATAAACTGATCGTGCTTCATCGAGGTGCGGAAGTCGGCATCGACATATGTCGGATTTGCGACTGGTGCGCAGTCGACGACGACGTGCAACGGGCGAGGAGCGCCGAAACTGGTTGGCTGCATGATTGTTGAAGTGCGCCCAGCGCGCGTTCAGTATGGAATTCGTCCTTCGATGGGGTTGCAGCTGCCAATGCCGCAATCTTGTGCCGCCGCCCCCGGTCATCATTTCGAGCTGACAAGTAACGGTGCGACCGGCGATGTCACGTTGTTTGATCAAGGTCGGAACAAGGCGCTTGTGTGAGACGTCAGGCGGTTGCGCCGGTCACGGCTTTCCACTGCGCCCTTGCGCGGATCCGATGGATGTGGATGGCGAGGGCTGAGTTTTTCTGGTGCGGGGGGACGAAGAGATTTCGGAGTGCCGAAAAGATCGATATGAACCGTTGCAAGCCGCCGACGGATCGAAATCCCTGCATCATCCGCTCCCGTTTTCGAAGCGGCATGTGAGAATTCGCGGCTCGATTGTTCAGGCCCTTGTGCGATCGATGTTCGACGGCGGGCATCACCTCCCGTCTTGCAGCACCATATGAGCGCAATTTGTCGGTGACGATCCGCTTCGGCGTCAGGCCTTGCTTCTTCAGCAGCCTGACCAGCAATCGCCTGGCGGCTTGGGTATCGCGGCGGGCTTGAACGATCTCGTCGAGAACGTAACCGTCTTGGTCAACGGCACGCCAGAGCCAATGTTTGCGGCCGCCGATGGAAATCACCACCTCGTCCAGATGCCAGATATCCTTTCGCGAAGGCCTCTTTCTGCACAACTGCCTGGCATAAGCCGTTCCGAATTTGCGACCCCATCTCCGGATCGTCTCATGGGAGACGACGATACCGCGCTCCAGCAGCATCTCCTCGACCATCCTCAGGCTCAAAGGGAACCGAAAATACAGCCAGACCGCACGCGCGATGATCTGCGGTGGAAAGCGGTGGTTCTTGTAGCTTACGGCCGGACTGTTCATCCCAACCTATTACCAGACAACCGTTAAGCCGCTGACAACGTGACATCACCGGCGCGTGTCTTCGGGAACCGGGGCAGTCTCTTGAGGCTTGAGCGACATTACTATCCTGTGCGAATCTGAGGCCGAGATGGGCTCCGATTCTACAAGCGTCGTATAGGTCTGACTCGTTCTAGATCGCAACTTTAGGTTAGTCGTAACGCCGCATCCAACGCGCTTCGCATGCGCGGCGCTTAGAAATCGAATTCGCCAGCAGTATCAGTAATGGGCGTCCCTACCGCGATATCTAATCCCCGGTTCGACCGGTTTGCCATCACATCTCATCACCCCTCGTTCCAGCTTGCTACCCAGTATCGCCGAACGGCCTGAACTGCTTTCTTAGTGGAGCTTCCCATTTTTTTTCTCTCTCTCTCTCCAGTGCTTCGTCGGCGAGCGGCCGAAGGCAACCCGCGCCCGTCAGTAACCCCGTAAGGTGTGCGAAGGCTCGTGGGGCTGCCCTGCCATGCGTTGCCGGCCATCAGGCCAAATATAAGCGAGGCGCCTTAAAATGCTCCCCTCCGCCTAAAGATTGCCCGAGTGCCCCTTCACCGCTGATGCCGCACGCTTCTCGCGGCGTCGTTGGACAGAAGAGGGGATGTTCATCGTTTCGCGATATTTTGCGACGGTGCGTCTGGCGATCTCGACACCTGTCTTCTTGAGGACGTCGACGATGTCTTCGTCCGAAAGCACGTCATCGGCGCTTTCCTGATTGATCATCGTGCCGATGCGATGGCGTACGGACACGGCCGAATGCGCATCGCCGTTTTCCGCCGAACCGATCGAGACCGGGAAGAAATATTTCAGCTCGAACTGTCCGCGCGGGGTGAGCATGTATTTGTTGGAGGTCACCCGGCTCACCGTCGACTCGCTCATCTTGATCGCATCCGCGACGATGCTGAGGTTCAGCGGGCGCAGATGGTCGACGCCGTGGATCAGGAAGGCCTGCTGCTGCTGGACGATCTCGTCTGCCACCTTCATGATCGTCCTGGCGCGCTGATCGAGGCTGCGCGTCAGCCAGTTGGCATTCTGCAGGCACTCGTTGAGAAAGGCCTGTTCGCCGCTGTTCTTCCGGCTGGAGCGGGATATTTCTCTGAAATACTCGCGGTTGACGAGGACCCGGGGCAGCGCATCCGGATTGAGTTCGATGAGCCAGCCGCCATCGGACTGGGCGCGCACCACGACATCGGGAATGTTGGACGCGGAAACACTGGTTTCGAAGCTGGTGCCCGGCTTCGGGTCGAGCTTGCGGATCTCGGAGAGCATGTCGATGAGATCGCCCTCGTCGACGCCGCAGATCTTCTTGAGGCTTGCAAAGTCGCGCCGTGCCAGCAGTTCGAGAGAGCCGATGAGCGTCTCCATCGCCGGATGGAGACGGTTTCGGGCGCGCAGCTGAAGGGCAAGGCACTCCCCAAGTGTGCGCGCGAATACGCCCGGCGGATCGAACTGCTGCATAACATGGAGCACACGCGTCACGTCCTCGACTGCCGCACCCAATCGAGCGGCGGTCACGGCGAGGTCGGCGTGGAGATAGCCGGCGTCGTCGAGCTGGTCCATCAGGTGCTGGGCGATCAGCCGATCGGAGGCAGCGCCAAGCGCGAAGGCAAGCTGCTCGATGAGCGTCTCCCTCAGCGTCTTGCGGCCGGCGACGAAATCGTCGAGATCGTAACCCTCGCCGTCGCCCGCACCCGACATCGACTTCCACTGCCCGAGCAGCTCGGGCGCATCCGCCCGCTGCGGGGTCGTAGCGTCCGGGAAGACGTTGGCGAAGTCGGCGTCGAGGCAATCGCTGAGCCTCTCGCCGGACCTCGACATGGCGCTGTCGACCAACCCATCGTCGAATTCGCTGCCGGCCTCCCCCGGGTGCGGGCCTGAATCCTCACGCTCCGCTGAGATCGCGTCATCGGGCGAAGGGATCTCGAGCAGCGGATTCTTCTCCGCTTCCTGAGCGATGAACTGGCTGAGTTCCAGATGGTTCATATGAAGCAGCTTGATCGACTGTATCAGTTGCGGTGACATAGTTAGCGACTGCGACTGTCTTAAATGAAGGCTCGCGGAAAAACCCATGCTGACGACGCTCCAATCAAATTCTCCGAGGCCGCGTCTGTTACGTGCGGCGCTGCCCAAAAATTGCTTAATAGTCGGGTTTGGTCAAGCGCTGGCATCACAAGGCGCGCGGAATCAGCTGCCGGTGGGCCGTTCATGTGTATCCAAACCGCGGAAGCTCCGTCCTGTCTGCGCTTTCTGCGCACCCGTCTCCGGATCTCGCTCGTGTGCTTCTGCGTCGCGGAGCACGTGAAGTGCTCGCAGGCCAGATGCGCGACGTCGATGATCGGCTGCAGCCGAGGACGATCTCGAAGCCTGTTCGCTTGAGAGGGATAAGCTATGAAGGCTAGCCTCGAAGATGCTTCGCCAGCGCTGGAACAGCTGGCTCGTCGAGGAAGCTGCAGTCTAGACTTAGACTAAGCGGCCATCCACGTTCGTTTTGGGCTTTCCTACCGCCGCGTCGCACGGCTGCCGTCTTCCTGGTTGCTGCATCCACCAGTTCGCGCTGCGCGATTGCCGTGCCCACTATGGCGCGGGTATTGATTTCCTGTCGGCCTTTCGCCAGCAGTGCGCGTCGCGCCGCCACGGCCTCATGAAGTGTCACCGAGGGCAAGGTCAAATCAGCGTAGCGAGCTTCCACGAAGTTGCCCGAAGGTCGCCGCACGAAGATACGGGCCATGTGCCGCGGGTCGTATTTGACGAGCAGGCGACGGTTCGAGCGACCGACGTCGGTGCTAAGCTTAGGTGGCCAGTAGCGCAGACCAAGCAGATGGATTCCGGTTTGGCCGCAATGTGCGCTCCTGTTCGGGCAGGAACGCCAGCCAGAAACGCATTCGATCCTGCGGCAGTCGCAGCGGAATCTTGCCTCGTGCTCCCGCCAGACGGCAATTGGCGGGCGGCCCAAGCTGCTGTGGATCGACTGATGGTAGGAGCCGACAATGTCGAGGGCAATGTAGCGCTCGAGTTCGCGCAATGAGAGCGCCGAATGCCACTTGGAATCGTATTCGCCAAGCTCCTGCGCATTGCTGAAAGTCGTGCGCCGGGCAGCAGGTGGAGTTTTCCCATCTGAGTGCCGATCAGACGCTCGATATGGCCACCGAAGCGCGCTCAGCCAGCGGCCGCCATTCGATCGCGATGCCGGCATCCCGGCACCCTCTCTTGAAAGCACGGCTCCTGAAGTCGGCGCCGGCGCAACAAGGCGTTCGATCGTCCAATCGTGACCTCTGCGATTGAGGATCCGCACGACATTGTCCCAACTGTGCTAAGGCCGAAGTTGCCGCACCATCGGCAGCCACGTCTGCGCGGACGCAATGAGCTCGCCGAGATAGAGTTTCTCGCTTGTTTTTGAGAGTGCTTTGATTGCCTCCGGTCGTGGTTCTCGCAGGCCGGGGTTTCCAGGAAGCTTGCCGCGCGCCTTCGCCGCCTTGATGCCGGCTTTGGTGCGTTCAGCGATCAGCGCTCTCTCGAGCTGCGCGACCGCACCGAGAACCTGGAGGGAAAACATGCCCTGCGGGGTCGAGGTATCGATCGGATCGCGGATCGATCGAAAATGAACCCCGCGTTGCTCGAGATCCTCGATCACTGCCAAGAGATGACTGACCGACCGGGCCAATCGATCGAGGCGGACAACGACGAGGATGTCTCCCGCGGTGAGCTCTCCGAGCAGCCGCGTCAAGACTGGTCGGGCGCGCGATGCCCCGGAGCCATGCTCCTGATAGATCCGATCGCAGCCGGCGGCCCGCAGCTCGTCCATCTGGGCATCGTGGACCTGGTCGTCCGTCGACACGCGGGCATAGCCGATCAGCCGCTTTAGAGGCTGTTGGACGTTAACTCTTTGTGGCTTCGCCATCGCGCTTTTAACGGCCTTGTTTCGAGGTGCTTTGTACAGATAAGGAATGCGTAAACGTGTTTTATGGTGTCAATGGAGGCTCACTAGCCTTGAAATGACACCGCAGATGACCGACGGACCGCAGACGGCGACGAAACGGCATCAGCGGTCGTTTTTGGCGGAAATGTCGAGAATCGGCCGGTCTGAAGGGGGCCGGTCGCGTGTGTCGTTTCAGGTGGACGAAGAGACCGAGAAATCGCCCGACTGACAGCTCTGCGCTCGGCCACACGGCTCGGTCCCGTCCGTTCGAACAGGCAGAAGAGTCCACTGAATGTAGCCGAAAAGCGGCGGAAAAGCGGGGATTCCCGGCGACTCCACCGATTCGGGAGGACTGACATCGCTGATTTGCGGGCCCAAAAAATCAATAACCATAGATAAACGGCACCTATCGATGGCTAGCACCATTTTCCAAATCCGGACGACGTGAGCAAACGATCGTTTGTGGCGCTTCTGGAGGAAATGCCCATTGCCTTGATGAGAGACATGGACTAAATATCCTAAAGTATCTATATCATTCAGGATATGAAATGACGGAATGGAAGGTCGAGTTTCACGACCGCTTCAAGGGCGAGATCATGGACCTTCCAGCCGATGTTTGGATCGAGTTGCTCGCGCATTTGGTGCTGCTTCGCGAGAAGGGCTTTCGACTGGCCCGGCCTGAGGTCGACACACTCGAAGGCTCCAGGCATGCGAACATGAAAGAACTGCGCGTCAAGGTGTTGAAGGTGCAATGGCGCTTCGCCTTTGCCTTTGACCCGGAACGAAAGGCCGTCGTTCTCTGCGGTGGTGCGAAGAGCGGTGTGAAACAGAAACTCTTCTACAAACGGCTGATCGATCTGACTGATAAACGATACGACGAGCATTTGAGCGAGTTGGAGAAGAAACATGGATGATCTCGACAAGCTGATACAGACGCTTCCCGATGACGAACAGCGCGCCGTTGCAACGCGGGCCGACGAGCTTGTCACGGCGCACAATCTGCGTGAATTGCGGGCTCTCGCTGGTCGGACGCAGGAAAACGTATCTGCCGGGACCGGTTTCAAGCAGACAAATGTCTCAAGACTGGAGAAGCGCGCCGACATGAAATTGTCGACGCTACGCGATTATGTCGAATCCCTCGGCGGTACGTTGAAGATCGTCGCTGATGTCGCGGGCAAGAAAGTTGATCTTTCGAGCATCGCAGAGCGCTCCCGACACGGCTCCAAGATCTGAGAGGTGCGGCAGGGGAGGGGCAGCTACAACCCTGCCGCTTTCGTCAAGTTGACGCGGAATCGGTCGCGCCGGCGCTGGCATTTGCGGGTCATTTCGGCGCTTGCATGGCCAGCTGCTTCTGGACATGGCGCTCATCAACCTCGGCCGAGGAGGCAAGCCCGGCGCGCAGCGAATGGCCCGAGAATTTGAGTGCGCCCTCACCTTCGCTGAGGTCACCGTGAACACCGGCGGCAAGCCCTTGCTGCCGGCTATCTCGGCCGTCTTCAGAGGCGGCATCTTGCTCGCCGTATCATTGCCGTCGGTCAGCATGATCAGCACCTTTTGCGGCACCGTCGTCTTGTCGAACTTGCGGATGGCGAGACCCAGGGAGTCACCGAGCGCGGTGCGCGGACCGGCAATACCGGGCAAAAGACCTTCGACCAGCGTCTTGACCAGCGCATGATCCATGGTGAATGGAGCCAGCGGATAGGGAGCGTCGCCGAATGCCATCAGACCGAGCCGGTCGCCGGGTCGCTTCGCGACAAAATCGGAAACCACGGCGCGTACGGCATCCACGCGTGCTTGCATGATTCCATCTGGTGCAGCAAAATCCTTGGTATCCATGGACTGCGATAAGTCGAGTGCCAGCAGGATGTCGCGTTGAGGCTCGGTGCGTTGCAGCGGCCGCTCGACATATTGCGGTTGGGCCAGTGCCAGAACGATCAGGCACCATGCCAGCATATCGATGATCGCCTGCGGCCAGGATCGCTTCGGCACTACCGAACTCCGGTCGGCTCGATGCCGGCGGCTGTTGCGACTTCGGCGAAGAACGGAAGGCGGAATCAAGGCGGAGGTCTCGCGATGTGGCGGCATCAGCCACCAGATAAGCAATGGGAGCGGCAGGATCAGGAGCATCCACGGAAGATCAAGCTGATACATGATGCCTCTCGATCCAGCGTCGGGCGTCGGCAGCAAGTTCGTCGGTCAGCGCTGACGTCATCGGTTGTCCGCGTTGATACTCGAGGCCGTTAATGAATGTCCTCAGGGCTTCGCCGACATCGTAGCCGCCATTGGCTTCGAGGAATGCAACCCACTCTGCACCCGAGGTCGCGGCGACTTCCTCGCGCGGCCACGCCGCTAACGCCGTGCGTTTGAGAAGTTCACCGAGATCATTGACCGCCTGTTCCTTGGTATCCGGGTTCCCCATCGCCGCTGCCACCTCGCCGAGCAGCTTGAGGGCCTCTCGGCGGTATGCATTGCGACGCCACCGCCGATAGGCGATCGCGCACCAAAGAAGCACGGCCGTTACCAAAGCCAATGCAACGACCAGCCATCCCCACGTCTGGGGCATCCATGAAACGGGAGACGGTACCGCAATGTCCTTTAGCGCACGGAGAGCGTTTTCCGTTATCGGATCGAGTTTGGGTTGCGGCTCCATTATCGCCTCCACTGTCGCCAGGCGGACTGTTCGAGGAGGCTCCGAGCTGGGGAGCGACGTCTTCCGCCGCGGAAACTGGAAGCATGGGCAGGCCAAGCTTGCGCTGCCAGTCCAGCAGCTCACGTCCGCGAGTGCGCGCGAACGCATCAATCGATTGACGCACGCCAGGCTGCCGCAGGGACAGCTCGGCCTGCAGAGACCCGCCGCTGACGACGATGTCCCCGGATTTCGGCAGTTCGAGAAGGAATGGATCGTAGACGAGCAGGCAGATTACATCGTTGCGGCTCGAGAGCTGCAGCAGGAGCTGGCGGGTCGTTTCCCCATGCCCGTCGAAGTCGCTGACGACGACCACGAGAAAATCATGATGGGCGATGCCCGCGACCTCCCGCAGCGCCTCGTCGAGGGCGATTGGCGAGGGGACGCCAGCGTAGGCTGCGCGAAGCTTGCCGTTCTTCTCCGCGATCTTGTCGGCAAGAGCGATGACGGCGTCTCGGCTGCGATGTGATTTCACCTCGCCGACGCCTTCGTCGTCGGTGGTAGCGTCCGCAAATGGTGAATCACGAACGCGCTCGCCGCAAACCCCCTCCGCCCGGAAAATCTGATCCGGTTACGGCTCTCGACGTGACTCAGAGAGCTGGGAGAAGCCTCTGCGAGACTACAAGTGTAACACCATATTGGTTTAGCAGATCGAGCTTCGGTGGTAACCTCATGGGGTAGCGAACGACTTTGGAAGCTGAGCAATGGATCGCGATAGCAAACGGACACGTGCAGCTGGAAGTTCATCCCGCGGCGGGAGGAGGGCCGAGGAACGCCGTAACCACCTTGGCCTCCTGGGTAAGCTGGAGGCGATCGAGACGGCAATTACGACCATCGCGAGCTACAAGGCTCGTTTCATGCTCATCATCCAAAGCCTCTCGGCACTGACGGGGGCCTATGGCGAGGCTGGCAAGCAGAATTTTCTCAGCAATACCGGCCTGCAAGTGTTCATGGCCACTGCCGATGACGAGACTCCAAACTACATTTCCAAAGCTATCGGTGAATTCACGTTTGAAGCCCAATCGATTTCCTACAGCTAGGCGCGAACGTTCGACTGGAACATAAACGCATCTTTGAAAACCAGACAGGCGCCCTCCCGAGCCGGCACCCTTGATGAAAGCAGACGAGGGCTCTCGGCAGAATCTCAACCCGATGAGCCGCTGCGTGGATTGGCGCAGGACTTTGACGATACAATTTGATGTGAGGCTAGTGTGGACCCGCGAAATAGTAATCCATCCCGTGTAACAGCTTCGTCGCAGGTGCAGGACGCCGGCTTGGAAGAGGGGCAAGCGGTCCAGGCCCGGCAAGTGGGCGTTGAGCAGCAGGTGGCCGAGGCGGTCCGGTGGCCGTTCGATGATCAAGCCGCCTCGTACCCCTTGCCGGATGCGGGCCAGGCGCGGCAAGCGGGCTTTGAGCAGCACGTGGCCGAGCCGCGCCGCGCCGAACCTGTCGCGAGTGGCGCCCGTGCTAGGGGCTATCCCCATCTGTCCGTTGAACACCGGGACCTTATTAATCAGGCGATCGCCCACGCTAGGGATCAGCAACCCTATAGCGAGGGCACGCTCCAAAATTACTCAAATGCGCTTTGCCGATTGGCGAATGATCTCGGCGCTCGCGGCCAAGCGACTGATCTAAGAAATCACCAATCCCTGGTCGATCACGTCGATGCTTTCTTTCCGACAAACGATAATATGAGGACGGCGTTGAGCGCCCTCCGTAGGTATCATGAGCCGGGATATTCGGCGACTGCTGGCGCCCGTGCTACCAGCTTTCCCCATCTGTCCGACGAACACCGGGACGTTATTAATCAGGCGATCGCCCACGCTAGGACTCAGCAACAATATAGAGAGAACACTTTAAAAAAATACACGTTTGCACTTCGCCGATTGGCAAATGATCTCGGCGCTCGTGGCCAAGCGACTGATCTAAAAAATCACCAATCCCTAGTCGATCACGTCGATGCTTTCTTTCCGAAAAACGATGATACAAAGACGGCGTTGAGCGTCCTCCGTAGGTATCATGAGCCGGGCTATTCGGCGACTGCTGACGCCCGTGCTACCCGCTTTCCCCATCTGTCCGGCGAACACTGGGACGTTATTGATCAGGCGATCGCCCACGCTAGGACTCAGAAACACCATAGCGATGATACGCTTCGAATATACTCGAATGCGCTTTGCCGATTGGCGAATGATCTCGGCGCTCGCGGCCAAGCGACGGATCTAAAAAATCACCAATCCCTGGTCGATCACCTCGATACTGTCTTTCCGAAAACCGCTGGTATGAAGGCGGCGTTGAGCGTCCTGCGTGCGTATCATGAGCCGGGCTATTCGGCGACTGCCCGGCGGCTAGTGCCGTCAAAGGCAGACGCGCATATCTTGGAACAAGTGAACAGTGACAGCAGCTTGGCCTCAGGCACCCGTGCTGCCTATGGTCGTAATCTTCGCAGATTTTCTGAGGCGCTTGAGAGTCGGGGCCAGACGATCTCTGGGCTGGATCACGATTCGCGGATCGAATTGGCCAAGAGGTTGTTTCCAGACAAACTCCCTCTCATCTCTGCGCTGGAACGGGTTCGCAATACGGAGCCCGTGTCAAACGGGATTCGCGAGGCGGTCCGGCCGCTGTTCGATGATCGAGCTGACGAGCCGCAAGCCGCCGCCATTCAGCAGCCGCTGAGCGAAATCGGCAATTCAGACACCTATCGCGGTGTTTCGTTGGTCGATCTGACCACCTCCTCCGATGCTCAGATCGGAGCTTTTCCGTCAGGCTCGTCCAACCTCCCCGAGGGGGCGGTTCTCGGGGCCACCCAATGGCTGAGCGACGTCCATATCCAAAGGGATTACCGGTTGCTGGAGCAGGACCTGCAGGAGACCCAGCCAGCGCTCGCCGCCCGAACGCGGCTGGTGAATGCGTCACTCTCCCATCTACTGCGCACTCATGACGTGGACGTGCAAAGTACGTTGCTGTCCATCTATCATCAAAACGACGCCCCAGCCGACTTCGTGTTCCTGCCAGTGAATGATGGCACTCTTGGTGGCACCCATTGGTCGCTGCTGCTCGTAGATCGCCGCGACCCGGAACGAGCGGTCGCCTATCACTACGACTCCTTCCAGCCAAATGGACAGCCTTACAACGACGCGCCTGCACGATTGCTCGCAATAAGACTGGACGCGCTCCTGCTGCAGACACCCGACATGGCCCGGCAGAACAACGGTGTTGATTGCGGCGTCTTCGTGCTGGACGGCACGCGCGAGCTGGTTCATCGATTGGCGAACGAAGAGCGGCCATACCTGCAGCTGGACCTCGACTACCTCGTCGCCGACCGGCAGGCGCTGCAAAACCGACTGAGGGAGCAGCGCTTGCCGCACGAGCTTGCCGCAATCCCCGCCTCGTACCCCTTGCCAGATGCGGGCCAGGCGCGGCAAGCGGGCTTTGAGCAGCACGTGGCCGAGCCGCGCCGCGCCGAACCTGTCGCGAGTGGCGCCCGTGCTAACGGCTATCCCCATCTGTCCGTTGAACACCGGGACCTTATTAATCAGGCGATCGCCCACGCTAGGGATCAGCAACAATATAGAGAGAGAACGCTCCGAAATTACTCAAATGCGCTTTGCCGATTGGCGAATGATCTCGGCGCTCGCGGCCAAGCGACTGATCTAAGAAATCACCAATCCCTGGTCGATCACGTCGATGCTTTCTTTCCGACAAACGATACTATGAGGACGGCGTTGAGCGTCCTCCGTAGGTATCATGAGCCGGGATATTCGGCGACTGCTGGCGCCCGTGCTACCAGCTTTCCCCATCTGTCCGACGAACACCGGGACGTTATTGATCAGGCGATCGCCCACGCTAGGACTCAGCAACAATATAGAGAGACCACGGAAAAAAAATACACGCTTGCACTTCGCCAATTGGCAAATGATCTCGGCGCTCGTGGCCAAGCGACTGATCTAAAAAATCACCAATCCCTGGTCGATCACGTCGATGCTGTCTTTCCGACAAACGATACTATGAAGACGGCGTTGAGCGCCCTCCGTAGGTATTATGAGCCGGGCTATTCGGCGACTATTGACGCCCCTGCTATCCGCTTTCCCCATCTGTCCGGCGAACACCGGGACGTTATTGATCAGGCGATCGCCCACGCTAGGACTCAGCAACGCCATAGCGAGGATACGCTTCAAATATACTCGAATGCGCTTTGCCGATTGGCGAATGATCTCGGCGCTCGCGGCCAAGCGACGGATCTAAGAAATCACCAATCCCTGGTCGATCACGCCGATGCTGTCTTTCCGAAATACGGTACTATGAAGACGGCGTTGAACTTCCTGCGTGCGTATCATGAGCCGGGCTATTCGGCGACTGCCCGGCGGCTAGTGCCGTCAAAGGCAGACGCGCATATCTTGGAACAAGTGACCAGGGACAGCAGCTTGGCCTCAAGCACCCGTGCTGCCTATGGTCGTAGTCTTCGCAGATTTTCTGAGGCGCTTGAGAGTCGGGGCCAGACGATCTCTGGGCTGGATCACGATTCGCGGATCGAATTGGCCAAGAGGTTGCTTCCAGGCGACCGCTATCTCCGCTTGGTGCTGGAACGGGTTCGCAATACGGAGCTCGTGTCAAACGGGGTTCCCGAGGCGGTCCGGCGCGAAGAGCTTCAGCGAGGGCAGAATGATCAAGCCGCCTCGTCTTTTTTCAGCAACCCAGGGATGCCCGCTGTTCCGGATGGCCACAATAGAAGCGTGTCGGACGCTTTCGCAGCGGCCGGCTCTGGGCACGCCGGAGTTGAGGCCGCCGCCCCGCCAGCGTTAGCTGCCAGTCAACAGCAGATCCGGTCCTCGCCGGATGCGCTTGACCAGGGCAACCACCTGCCACCCGAGTGGGTCATCATCAACAATGAACATGACACGGCGCTGTTGAGACCGGCGAAGAGGCAGAGGGCCAATACGCCGCAAGCCGCCGCCATTCAGCAGCCGCTGAGCGAAATCGGCAATTCAGGCGGCCGCGTGCCGATGCAGCCCCCCATGCAGCAGTTGGGTGAATTGCCATTGGAAGGGGTACCGGTTCAAGGGACAGGTTCCGAACACATCGGAAGGCTGCATGCGGAGGCCGCGCCCTCCGCATGGTCTGAGGAGCCCCCCGCTGCGATCGAGGACTCCATAGACGTTTCATTCGCCGTCCCCAAAGGCTTCTCCCATGGGACTCAACGCGTCCCAGACGCGATGCTCTCGAGATTGTACCACTTTGGCTTCTTGCCGGATGCGGAAAAGCCGCAATGGAACTACGAGATTGAAGGTCACGGCTACACCGCCGAGAGGGCAGAAGGGCCCAACGACTTTTTGCTCGTCCATCGCGGTCCGATCAGTGAAGCTGCAGAGGCAGCAGTACCGGCAAGGGCTCCAGGACCCGCCTCGCCAGCGACCGCCAGGCTTTCAGACACCTATCGCGGTGTTCCGTTGGTCGATCTGACCACCTCCTCCGATGCTCAGATCGGAGCTTTTCCGTCAGGCTCGTCCAACCTCCCCGAGGGGGCGGTTCTCGGGGCCACCCAATGGCTGAGCGACGTCCATATCCAAAGGGATTACCGGTTGCTGGAGCAGGACCTGCAGGAGGCCCAGCCAGCGCTCGCCGCCCGAACGCGGCTGGTGGATGCGTCACTCTCCCATCTACTGCGCACTCATGACGTGGACGTGCAAAGTACGTTGCTGTCCATCTATCATCAAAACGACGCCCCAGCCGACTTCGTGTTCCTGCCAGTGAATGATGGCACTCTTGGTGGCACCCATTGGTCGCTGCTGCTCGTAGATCGCCGCGACCCGGAACGAGCGGTCGCCTATCACTACGACTCCTTCCAGCCAAATGGACAGCCTTACAACGACGCGCCTGCACGATTGCTCGCAATAAGACTGGACGCGCTCCTGCTGCAGACACCCGACATGGCCCGGCAGAACAACGGTGTTGATTGCGGCGTCTTCGTGCTGGACGGCACGCGCGAGCTGGTTCATCGATTGGCGAACGAAGAGCGGCCATACCTGCAGCTGGACCTCGACTACCTCGTCGCCGACCGGCAGGCGCTGCAAAACCGACTGAGGGAGCAGCGCTTGCCGCACGAGCTTGCCGCAATCCCCGCGGACGCGATTGCAGCAGCCGGGTCGCAGGTGCAACACGCCGTATTGCAAGAGCAGCAAGCCCGACAAGTCGCGCCAGCGCCGTTTGACCGGCACTTGGGCAAGTCGCGCGAGGCCCAGGACGAGCTGACGAGTACACTTGACAGGAACAACCTCGTGAACAGCGGCGGCGTCATCAACAATGAACATGACACAGCGCTGTTGAGACCGGCGAAGAGGCAGAGGGCTGATAATCCGCAAAGCCTCGCCATGGGGCGGCAGCTGAGCGAAGCAACCACGACGTCCGTCAGCCAAGCCTCCGATCAAGCCCGAGCGGACCTGATGGCCTCCTTCAGAAGCAGAGACCGCTCCGACGCGGGGCGTTGAGCTCCCTGTCTGGGGCCAAGCATAACAGCTCTTCTGACGACAGAGGCGCTGATGCGATCTCCGGACCGTAGGCCTTGCCGAAATTTATCAGGCTGGCACTGTTGGAAGGCGATGTAGGTTTGGAACCCGCCGACGGCGGTGCCGCGTCCGTCCGTCGTTCGCGCCTGGAACCATTGGGCGAGACCGCTCTGCTTTTGGAATCGGAGAAAGCGCCAAGCCAATTGGATCATGCCGCGCCGGACTCGGGCACTGCCGGCGCGCGCCAGCCCCTTCTCGCGGCGGCGTTTGCCGCTCTCGTCCGGGGACCCCGTGAGACCGGCGTAGCGCGCCACCGCCCGCCGATCGCGCAGGTCGCGCGACAGGATCTCATTGACCAGCATGTCCGCCGTCTCGGCGCCGACGCCGAGGACCCGAGCGAGCAAGCGGACCATCGCGTGCGGACCTTTCTTCGCAGCCGGAGCCGCGGCGAGTCGGCGCAGGCGGTCCTGCTCGATCGCGCGAATCTGCTCGCGCACGAGGTGCAGCCGCTCGAGGTAACGGCGCAACTCGGCGCGCGTGTTTTCCGGCAACGGCGTCTCCTCCGCCGTGCGGATTTTGTCGAGCTTGCCCTCGGCCTGCGCAGGGTCGGCTTGAAGGTGCGAATGCCGAAGCGGGCAAGGATCGCCCTCATGCGGTTGATGATCCGTGTTTTCTCAGTGACCAGATTCTCCCGCTCGCGGCTCGGCCGCCGCGCGTCCTCCTCGGCAATCGCCGGGATTGCAGCCATGCCCACATGGCGTTTCTCGCCGCGCAACCAGCCGAGAAAGGCGCGCATCAACAGCTCCGTGTCGAGGCGATCGGTCTTGGCGCGCCGGTGTTCGCGCGACACCGGAACGCTTGCGGGATGGATGACGTAAGCCTCAATATCGCAGGCCCGCAGCCAGCGCGCCAGCCAGAAGCCGTCGCGGCCTGCCTCATAGGCAACGGTGATCAGCTTGATCGAGTGCCCGGCCTGGCTGGCTTCGGCGCGCCACCGCTGCAACAGCTTCAGCAGCGCGGCCGCATCGGCTTGGAGCTTCTTCAGAGGCTGGCGTGCGGGTTTCGGTAATTCGCGGACAGGGGTTCCATTGAATCCCGGACAGCGATTTCACTAAATCCGGGACAGCATTTCCGCTAATTCGCGGACAGCGATTCCGGTAAATCCCGGACAGTCTTTCGGCGATTAAAACATCGACTTTCGCGCGCGCCGTTTTGCCATTCTGAGCCTCGATTTGAACGAGGGGCTGATGAATGGCGAGACGGAAGCAGGCGAGGCTTACGAGTGTGAAGGACATTCGATCGATATTGCGGCTGACGCACGAACAGGGGCTTTCGGTTCGTGCGATATCGGAACGGCTGAAGATCAGCAAAACGACCATTTCGACCTATCTGTTGCGGGCGCGTGAGGCCGGGCTGACGGGCTGGCCGTTGCCGCCTGGGCTTGACGAGGACGCTGTTTTGCAGCGCCGCCTGTTCCATCGTCGCGGCCGCCCGCCCCAGGACATGCACGAGCCCGACTGGGGCAAGATCGCCAGTGAACTGAAGCGAAAGGGCGTGACGCTGACGCTGTTGTGGCAGGAATATCGCGAGCGGCACCCCAACGGTTACGGATACACCTGGTTCTGCGAGCGTTTCGCCGCTTTCGAACAGCGCGCCAGCGCCACCTTCCGCAATCGCCACACTGCCGGCGCGGCGATGCAGACCGACTACGCCGGCCACACCGTCCCGGTGATCGATCCGGCGACGGGCGAGATCCGGTCGGCGCAGATCTTCGTCGCGGTTCTGCCGGCCTCCTTGTACACCTTCGCCTATGCAAGCTTCACTCAACGGCTGCCGGACTGGATCGAGGGTCAGCAACGGGCGCTGAGCTTCTTCGGTGGCGTGACGAAAGCGATCGTCTGCGACAACCTCAAGGCCGGTGTTGCCAAGCCCTTGTGGTTTGAGCCGACCATCAACGCCACTTTTGCAGCATTCGCCGAGCATTACGACACGACGATCCTGCCGACCCGTCCAAAACGGCCGAAGGACAAGGCAAAGGTCGAAGGCAGCGTTCTCATCGTTGAGCGCTGGATCCTGGCGCGGCTGAGAAACGACCGCTTCTTCAGCCTCGTCGATCTCAACGTGCGGATCAGCCAGCTTCTCAACGATCTCAATAACCGGTCGATGCGACGGGTTGGCAAATCCCGACGTCAGCTCTTCGAGGAGATCGAACGCGAAGCGCTTGCACCCTTGCCGGCAACCGCATTCGAATATTCCGAATGGAAATCGGCAAAGGTTCATCCCGACTACCATGTCGAAGTCGACAAGGCTTTCTATTCCGTGCCGCACCGCCTGATCGGCCGCCAGGTCGATGTCCGGCTCACAAGCCGGATCGTCGAGATCTTCCATGATCACCAACGCGTCGCCAGCCACCGCCGGACGTCGCAGCGGGCTGGTCATGTCACCGTCAACGAGCACATGCCGAAGACACATCAGCACTATGCCAACACGACGCCGGCGAGCCTCATCAAGCAGGCTGCAAAGATTGGCCGCAACGCTGCAATCCTGATCGAGCGGCTGATGCGCGACAGGCCCCATCCCCAGCAGGGATACCGCGCCGCTCAAGGCGTTCTATCGCTCGCGCGCCGGTACGGGCCTGAGCGTCTTGAAGCCGCGTGCGCTCGGGCACTGACCATCAATGCGCTCAGCTATTCCTCCGTCAGCACCATCCTCAAATCCGGCCTCGATCAGGCGCCGCCTGTCGCCGAGCCGGTCAAGCCAGCCCCGGCGCATGGCAACATCCGCGGCAGCTCCTATTACCAGTGAAGAAAGGAAGACACTCACATGCTCACACATCCAACCCTCGACCAGATGCACGCACTCGGTCTATCCGGCATGGCGGCAGCTTATCGCGAACTGGCCAATCAAACTGAGGGCAGCGATCTCAACCGCGATGAATGGCTGGGTCTGATGCTCGACCGGGAGATGGCCGTGCGCGGCGACAAGCGCCTGACCAACCGGCTTGCAAGCGCCAAACTGCGCTTCCCCGACGCTTGCATCGAGAATATCGACTTCGCCGCCCAGCGCGGCCTCGATCGCCGACAGCTTCTCTCGCTGGCCCAAGGCGAATGGTTGAAAGCCCATGAGCACCTGATCCTGACCGGTCAAACGGGAACGGGCAAAACCTGGCTTGCCTGCGCCATCGGACGGCAGGCGGCCCGCCTCGATTATTCCGTTCTCTACGTCCGCATGCCTCGTCTCTTCGAGGATTTGGCGCTGGCACGCCTCGACGGTCGGTTTCCCCGATTGCTCGACAAACTGGCGCGCGTCCAATTGCTCATCCTCGACGATTGGGGAACCCATGCGCTCAGCGATCAGCAGCGGCTCGATCTCCTGGAAATCTTCGAAGAGCGCTACTGCAGGAAATCCACTCTGATCACCGCCCAACTGCCCGTGGCCCAGTGGCACGAGATGATCGGGGAACCGACGATCGCTGACGCCATCCTCGATCGTATCGTCCATAACGCCCATCGAATTGCGCTCGAGGGAGACAGCATGAGGAGGCAAAAACCACGACCGCTCTTGACCGAAGCGCGAAACGCCGAAATCAATAACCAATGACATCAACCAGGCGAACGAAAGTCGATCCCGCGAGACTGTCCGGGATCTAGTGAAACGACTGTCCGGGATTTACCGGAATCGCTGTCCCGTTAATCCGAAATCCGCAGCTGGCGTTCGAGGCCGGGTATAACCCCGGCGACGAGCCAATTCGATTGACTCATCTCGATAACGACAATGATTGTGCTATCCTGATCAAGGGCGACGAGGAATTTGCTCGCGTCGAAAGATTGTGACATGGGACGCTCCTTCGGTGGTCGGTTCCAACAGCGCCAAGGGTGCCACATCCTCGCCGCTCGCCCCGTGCGAACCACGCCACACTCGTCGCCGGCACGCTATAACATTGAAACATTGAGAAACAATCGGCATTGTCGGAGGTAAGATGCCTTGATCGATCGCTGGAATGCAGAAAAATGTCCTGCCAGCCATTCTCAATTCAACTGCCTAAAATCGTGACGGAATCTCAAGTTAAGTTGCCGACATCGATAATGTCTTTCGTATCGGGAACTTGATGCCAGTCATTACCGCAACTCCAAGCTTCTTCGTCGTTCCCGTGTCTCATGGGGTTCGTTCTCCCTCTGGCGACCGCGGCTAGATACGCTCAGCGCTGCGCGAGCCGGCTTCATTCGATCGCGACGTCGGATAGATTACCAAGACTTTTATAAAGATCGTGCTGACAGTGCTTGGACTATTCTCCGGCGCCTCGATCGGCCGCGAAGGGCCGACGGTACAGGTCGGCGCTTCGATCACGCTGGCGGTGGCGCGCTTCGGCGGCATGGCGCAGACCCGCGGCCTGATCCTCGCCGGCTCGACAGTGGGCATCGCGGCGGCGTTCAACACGCCGCTTGCTTCGTCTTCGCGATCGAGGAGATGAGCCGGACATACGAGTCGCGGGCAAGCGGGCTGGTACTGACGGCGGTCATCCTATCAGGTCTCGCCGCTCTCGGCCTGTCCGGCAGCTGCAATTATTTTGGTTCAGCATCGGCAGCGCCGACGCAGCTCGCCGATTGGGCTCTTGTCCTCGTATGCGGCATTGGGGGCGGCGCGCTGGGCGCGGCCTTCAGCGGCTTTGCCCTTCACTTCGGCCAGCGCATCCGGCGTTGGGCGCAACCCCAGCCGCTGCGGTGCATGCTGGCACTTGCGGGCATCTGCGGGCTTGCAGTTGCAGTCATCGGCGTTGCATCCAGCGGTGCCACCTTCGGCACCGGCTACGAGCAGGCCAGGGGCGCGGTGGAAGGACAGTGCTTCCCTTGCTCTTCTTCATCGAAAAGCTCGCCGCCAGCTTCCTGTCGATGATGTCGGGCATTCCAGGGGCATCTTCGCGCCATCGCTTGCCGTCGGCGCCAGTTTCGGCAGCACCGTCGGCTCGCTGCTCGGAACGAGCATCGCCCTCGCCGCGATCCCCGGCATGGCGGGTTATTTCTCGGGCGTCGTGCAGGCGCCGATGACTGCCTTCGTGATCGTCCTGGAAATGACCGGCGACCATCAGGCGGTCATTTCGATCATGGCCGTCTCGAATCGGCTCACGCCTTCGCTCTCGCGAGCCGCTCTATCATGGACTTTCACGCGTTTTCATTGCGACTGCGATAAGAACCCATCGCGCGGTCAAGAGCCCGTGATCACGCACAGTCATCGTAGGCGGGCCGGTTTAGGCGCGAGCAGGCGTTTGACTTCCTCACTTTTGGCGCTGAACTTCGGTGACACCGCATGCCGTTTTAACCGCGGATTGTAAGCACGCCGACGAGAAAGTCCTTCTCGCTAAAGATAGCATAGCATGATATCAAATGAGTGTCCGGCATTGAGATGATGTTCAACCACTCCGGCCGGTCGCGATCACAGCTGTGGAGATCTAACCGGTTTTCTTGTTCTTCTCCACGGCTGGAAAAAGGGGAGGTCCAACATGTGGGGGATGTTGCGGGAGAAAAGGGCGGCAATGGATCCTGCAGATGTCGTCGCCTTGAGTGTGCTGCTCGATCGATGGTGTCGAATGCAATGCATCGATCACTCACACCCAAGGGCTCATGACACGGCGCAGAACCTCATTGCCTTGCGACAGGCCGGTGCCACTATCGACCACCTGAAACAGTTGCTTGCTTCGAGTGAGGCAGGTTGAAGCTTTTGCTAACGCGAGGCGGAGATCAGCCACTGCGCGTCTCACCATCGCTCACGTGCCTTGCGGCGGGAGCTATTTCTCAACGAAACTAAACAGAGGGAGAGGGATGTACAGATTTCATTTCATAACGAACGACACGGCGCATCTATACCCGGGGCATATCATTCACGTCGGCGGGAGCGCAGACAAGGAGACTGGTGTGCTTCAGATCAGCGATGCCTTTGCCGAACCGGATGAAGAACCTCTGGAGTCGGCAATTCACCGCGCCCTCCTCGTCCGCCAACGAGATGCGCGGGCAATAGGGGTTAAGGATGATGACGGCCTTTGGCCTGACAGGCTTGGCACGCTTGTTTGCTGGGAGCCGTGAAAGCTCGCACCGCTTTTGGGCAGGGGACGCCGCTCGCTAGCCGATCTCTCGCGTAAATAAGGCCGGGGTTACGATCCCCTCACTGGGGCGGAGAACGTCTACATCAAGGCGGCCAGACGGGTCTCGTGCCGCAGTGCCGACAAATCGATATCGGTTACCGTCGGCATCGATCACAAAGTCTCGAATTGCACGCCTGCGATATAACGTATCCATCCGAGCAGGGCCGCGGGATTTTGGGCCCCGCGTGTGGTAACGTCGGTTCATGGAGATCGATGAGGACAAGATCGACGATGCCGTTTTGGCGCTGTTATGGCTGACGCTGCATAACGAGCGTTGTGCCTGGAAGGGCTTCGACTGGGCAACGACGGATCGGCTTCACAAGAAGGGCATGATCGGCGACCCAGTCAACAAGTCGAAGTCATTGATCCTGACCGATGAAGGCTTGGAGCGTTCGGAAGCATTGTTCCGGGAGCTGTTTACGCGACCGCCGCAATAGCCGTCCCTTTGTGCGACTTCCATTGCCAAGGCAGCAGTTCGTGCAGGCGGGAGACGGGAAGATCGGCGATTCGGGCGAGCACATCGGCGAGCCACGCTTTTGGGTCGACGTCGTTGAGGCGGCAGGTCGTGATGACGGAGAGCATGATGGCGGCTCGATCGGCCCCACGCTGGGAACCGGCGAAGGTCCAGTTTCGACGGCCGAGTGCAATTCCTCTCAGAGCGCGCTCGGCAGCATTGTTTGTGAGACAAATCCTGCCATCTGCGAGGAAACGGGCAAAGCCATCCCAACGCTTCAGCATGTAATCGATCGGCTCGATCACCTCGGACGATTTGCTGAGCGTGCCGCGCTCCCGTTTCAGCCACTCGTGCATGTCATCGAACAGCGGCTTGCTCTTTTCCTGCCGCGCGGCCAACCGTTCTGCGGCGCTCAATCCATTGATCTCGCGTTCGATCTCAAACAGCGCATCGTACCGTTGGACGGCCTCCAGAGCGATCGGCGAGATCGGCTTGCCTCTCCGTTTGCGGTCACGGACACTTTTCTGGATGTCGGCCAGTTCAAAGAACTTCCGCCGCGCATGCGCATGGCAAAAGGCGAAGGTGATCGGTACCGCTTTCTTTTCGGCGACACTGAGCGGCTCGAAGCCATTGTAACAATCACTCTGCAGAATGCCACCATACTCGGCCAGGTGCTTCTGCGGATGCTCGCCGCGGCGGTCGCTCGAAGCATAGTATGGCCGCCGGCGCCGCCGCGCCGCCGTAGGGCTGGTCATCGCGCACGTAGGTCCATATTCGCCCGGTCGTGCATTTGCCTTTGGCTTGAATGGGAATGGTAGTGTCGTCGCCAAAAAGGCGCTCGGCCGCGAAGACATGCGCCTCGATCAGATCAAAGATCGGCAGGAGCGCGGCTGTTCCATACCCGACCTGGTCAGCCAGCGTCGAGGTCGAAAGCTCGATGCCCTCGCATTTGAACCGGGTGCTTTGGCGGTTCAGCGGGCTATGCATTCCAAACTTGTCAAAGAGGATCGTCGCCAGCAGATGAGGACCGATGTATCCGCGCGGCGTGGCATGGAACGGCGCCGGCGGCTGGCTGATCGCCTCGCAGTCACGGCAGGTAAATTTCTCCCGCACCGTCTCGATCGTTTGAACCGGCGCGGAACCTCCTCGAGCGTCTCGGTGACGTCCTCGCCCAGTTTCGACAGGCGCGACCCGCCGCAGCATGCACAGGTGACTGGGGGATCGATCACCACGCGCTTACGCTCGATATCCTCCGGCCACGGCTTTCGGACCGGCCGTTTGCGCGTTGAACGAACGTACGCTCGAGGTCTTGGCGGCAGCCGCCTGCGCTGCGGCTTCATCCTCCGTCGCCGCCATCACCAGTTCTTCGAGCTGCAATTCCATCTGGTCGATCAGGCGCGCCGTGCGCTCGGATCGCCGGCCGCGCAGTTCGCGCTTCAGCTTTTCGATCGCCAGTTCCAGACTGGCGATCAAGGCCTCATTGTCCGACAGCATGGCCTGCGCATTGGCGGCTCGCGCCACCGCAATGTCGCGCTCGGCAACAACGACATCACGTTCAGCCTGTAACCTCTCACGCTCGGAAACCAGCGCCAGGTTGGCGCTCGCAAGGTCCGCAGGAAGATCCACAGGCTTCGAAGTCATGAAGCCATTCGATCAGGTTCACTCAATATTTTCAATGCAATAATGCTATCCGACCCGTGTCGGACGCCAGGTTTCCTGCGGATTGCGCCAGTCGATCCCGGACAACAAATAGACAATTGCGCCGGTGAGATCGCTACCGCCCCGCCCTCCATATTCGGCCAGATAAACCGGCCCTTCTCCAGCCGCCGGGTAAAAAGGCAGGCGCTCAGATCATCATGCCAGATGATCTTCAAAATATCCGATCTGCGGCCCCTGAAGACGAAGAGATGCCCTGACAACGGATCATGCTTCAGAACCTCCTGCACCCGAAGCGCCAGAGAGGGAAAGCCACAGCGCATGTCCGTATACCCCGTCGAAAGCCAGACCTTGACCCCTGTTCCCATCGGAAACGGATTCACCGCAGCGCCTCCAGTCCGCGCAGGATCCGAAGCAGCGCTTCAACGTCGACATCGCGTCCCACGATCACACGGCGACCATTGGCGCTGACAACCTCCATAAGCCCACTTTGTGCCGTCGAAGAATTGGTCCGGCGCAACAACCGGCATGCCTGGCTCCGGGACCAACAGTGCAGGAATAAACCCTTCACTCCCCCGGCCATCGCCGAGCCGTCCCTCGCGAGCGGCTTTACGCCAATCGTTCAACTGAAAGCGTGTGATCCGATGACGACGTGCTGTTGCCGTGACCTGACGCGGGGCGGAATAGCTCTCCGCCACGATCGCAAGTTTGGCCTCGTTGCTGAAACGGCGACGCCGCCCGCTATCGACAATCTCCATACGGCCAACTTGCGGCCGCTTCTCTATCGTTAAAACCACGGTTCTCACACTGTCTATATTGACGCCTATATAGACAGAACATCCAGTTCGCCTCACTTCTCAGCAAGGCGCCCTCCTCGGAGGCGTACGGACCACGGATTGCTTCGGCTGTTTCATCTTCATTGTTCCGAGGCCCTAACAATTTCACTTCGCTGGAGATACAACCTAACCAAGAAAAATCTCGATCGTCTTGGTTTAATTATGAATCGATCGTTTATAATCTGAAAATACCACCTTCTGAGTTGACTTCCGCACACCGCACAAAGCCTATATCGCTCCTCTATTATGTAAGTGGAGACTTGCGATGGCAAGAAGTGGTGAAACATACGAAATGCTGCGGAACGATATAGTCTCAGGGAGATATCGACCAATGCATCTCTTTCATCCCAGGCAATTATCCGAGGAACACATGGTAAGCGTTGCCCCTATAAGAGAGGCTATGCTCAGGCTCCATGAACGCGGCCTCCTTCGGTGGGAGCGCAACCGAGGGTTCTTCGTAGAGAAAATTAATAGCTCGACCGCGTTGTTTCATCTGGATCAGTTGGGATCACATTATATCTATGCAATTGGCCGATTGAAAGACAATGGCAATACAATAGAATTGGATATCGAAAGCTGCAATCGAGACAACGTCGAGAATTACAAACGCTGGCAAGATTCGTTGGTTGCTGCAATATTTTCCGATTCAGAACGGGATGTTGTAAGTGGAGCGTGGTACAAAATATGGATTTATCGAAATCATTATTTAGGAGATGCCGAGATTATAAAATATAAGTATAACTCTCATTGAGAAAGCAACAAACATGATCAAAAAAAGAAACTACAACGACGCTATCCAATTAACAGAAGATTTGTTCCGGTATATAATCGACAAAGTTCCAAACATACTATTGAGCTTGAATAAATTGTAGATCATATCAGTGGGCGCTTATCCGTAGTTGTGCGAATGCTTAAGGTGAACTCCATCTCTCCTACCGTGCTTTGATCACTCCCATATGATCGGGGTCGGCGCACGCCCAGACAGGCTCCACACCAGAGTTGTGTCCATAGTGTTCTGCAAATTGGGATCATCGCCGCTGGCATTTTGGCGGACGGGCGCGGCGCCTCAACAACGCAAGCGCCCGGCCCGCCGTCATCGGCCTTGGGTTCGTCCAGCTTGCGTAACATCTCCTTCTTGTGCTCGGCCAGATGCTCCATGTTGAGATAGCGCATGGCCTCCAGCCAGGTCTCATGCGTCTCGGCAGCCAGCGCCCGCACCAGCCGCAGACAGCTCTGCGCATCGGGGAAGATCCGCACCACATGGAAAAGAACTGTTCTGCCTCACCCAGCCATGGAGCTCAACGTCCCGCGTCGGAGCGCTCTCTGCTTCTGAAGGAAGCTACTAGGTCCGTTCGGGCTTGATCGGAGACTTGGCTGATGGACCCCGTGGTTCCTAAGGCGTGCCCGACCACCAGCTCAAACGATATCGGCGCGTCTAGGTGACGACGGACTGAAGCCTCAATAGCCGTTATCCTCCGGTCCAAATCCGGCTCTGCTACACGCTCCGGGCGAGGAATCCCTTCCAGCTGTTGCTGTAGATTGGCGCCGAGAATTAAGCCAACTCGCGCCCTTTGATCTGCATCTAAGTGGCCATACCCGTTGCATATGGCACTATGAGCGGACTCATGGGCGCCGTAGACATTAGGAGCCTCAAGCAATTCAATGGCGCGATTGACAAGGCGATTTTTATCTTCACCATCGAACTTGCCAAGGTCGGTCGCAACCAAGTTGATTGCGACAGCTTGGTTGATCGGATCCAGGTCCAGGATTCTATTGACGAGAGCAGTACGCGTCTCAGGTGGTAGAAAATCAGCTATATGACCGCTTGCTGCAGTTTGATACGTCGATACCCAATCCGAACCGTGCCCGGCTTCGGCCAAGTTTGCGTTGTGCAGATCGTTGGCTGATCGTCCGAGTTGGTTGTTCCGCCTGTAAAATTTCCCGAGGTCAGTTTCTTGCCCATCGGCCGTCCAGACTGCCTGTGGCGCCTGCACGGTTTTCAAAAGCCCAAGATTGCGTGCCGTTTCCCGCGGGTCAGCGGTTATTAGGCGTTCTGCAATATTGGTTACTAGCTCTACTGGAAGGTCAGAGAGGTGAGTGGGTACGGCGTTCTCGCCGTCAAGGGATGAACTTTCAGCTGTACGTGTCCGTTTGCTATCGAGATCCATTGGTCGACTCCGAAGTCAGTTAAACTACTTTATTATGCTAGCTTCGAAAGTTGGTCTGCTAAACCGATATAGCGTTACATTTGTAGTCCTGAAGAGCCTTCTGTTGCCCCCAAGTTTTATCCAGTTTTCAGTTCGCTCCAGCAGTTTTTGTGAAGTGCACCCCCAAATGTGGGTCAGCGGGAGCTGGAATTTTCCGGGGTTATGGCTCAGTTCGGCGGGGATGCCGATGAGCCGTGCCGGGGAAGCCTCCCGAGATTGTTGGGTAAAACCGCTGCGGCGAAGTGAATCAGGTCTCTGAAACCATGGGCGGAGCGCAGCAAAATATGCTCTAATCATGGTGATGTCACGTTGTCAGCGGCTTAACGGTTGTCTGGTAATAGGTTGGGATGAACAGTCCGGCCGTAAGCTACAAGAACCACCGCTTTCCACCGCAGATCATCGCCCGTGCGGTCTGGCTGTATTTTCGGTTCCCTTTGAGCCTGAGGATGGTCGAGGAGATGCTGCTGGAGCGCGGTATCGTCGTCTCCCATGAGACGATCCGGAGATGGGGTCGCAAATTCGGAACGGCTTATGCCAGGCAGTTGTGCAGAAAGAGGCCTTCGCGAAAGGATATCTGGCATCTGGACGAGGTGGTGATTTCCATCGGCGGCCGCAAACATTGGCTCTGGCGTGCCGTTGACCAAGACGGTTACGGGCGATGTCACGTTGTTTGATCAAGGTCGGAACAAGGCGCTTGTGTGAGACGTCAGGCGGTTGCGCCGGTCACGGCTTTCCACTGCGCCATTGCGCGGATCCGATGGATGTGGATGGCGAGGGCTGAGTTTTTCTGGTGCGGGGGGACGAAAAGATTTCGGAGTGCCGAAAAGATCGATATGAACCGTTGCAAGCCGCCGACGGATCGAAATCCCTGCATCATCCGCTCCCGTTTTCGAAGCGGCACGTGAGAATTCTCGGCCCGATTGTTCAGGCCCTTGTGCGATCGATGTTCGACGGCGGGCATCACCTCCCGTCTTGCAGCACCATATGAGCGCAATTTGTCGGTGACGATCCGCTTCGGCGTCAGGCCTTGCTTCTTCAGCAGCCTGACCAGCAATCGCCTGGCGGCTTGGGTATCGCGGCGGGCTTGAACGATCTCGTCGAGAACGTAACCGGGCGATGTCACGTTGTTTGATCAAGGTCGGAACAAGGCGCTTGTGTGAGACGTCAGGCGGTTGCGCCGGTCACGGCTTTCCACTGCGCCATTGCGCGGATCCGATGGATGTGGATGGCGAGGGCTGAGTTTTTCTGGTGCGGGGGGACGAAAAGATTTCGGAGTGCCGAAAAGATCGATATGAACCGTTGCAAGCCGCCGACGGATCGAAATCCCTGCATCATCCGCTCCCGTTTTCGAAGCGGCACGTGAGAATTCTCGGCCCGATTGTTCAGGCCCTTGTGCGATCGATGTTCGACGGCGGGCATCACCTCCCGTCTTGCAGCACCATATGAGCGCAATTTGTCGGTGACGATCCGCTTCGGCGTCAGGCCTTGCTTCTTCAGCAGCCTGACCAGCAATCGCCTGGCGGCTTGGGTATCGCGGCGGGCTTGAACGATCTCGTCGAGAACGTAACCGTCTTGGTCAACGGCACGCCAGAGCCAATGTTTGCGGCCGCCGATGGAAATCACCACCTCGTCCAGATGCCAGATATCCTTTCGCGAAGGCCTCTTTCTGCACAACTGCCTGGCATAAGCCGTTCCGAATTTGCGACCCCATCTCCGGATCGTCTCATGGGAGACGACGATACCGCGCTCCAGCAGCATCTCCTCGACCATCCTCAGGCTCAAAGGGAACCGAAAATACAGCCAGACCGCACGGGCGATGATCTGCGGTGGAAAGCGGTGGTTCTTGTAGCTTACGGCCGGACTGTTCATCCCAACCTATTACCAGACAACCGTTAAGCCGCTGACAACGTGACATCACCGACCCGAGCCCTCTTCCTGGAATTTCGCTTGACCATTGCCGACCGCCCCGGGGGCGGTCGGCCCGCCTTCCAGCTCTTTGTCAGAACAGTCTGCGGGCTTGTCTCACATTGCGGGCATTGACCAGTTGCCTCCATCACGTGCATTTCGGAGCCTCATAAAAATTTCACGGTTTTGTGGCGGAGGCTTTATACTGTTCCATTCTGGCGATATAATGTTCCGAGTATCACCAATCTCCCCCACCTCGCAGACATCGCTGTAGAAAAAACGGCACAATGACATCGATGACTGCCGATAGCATGTCAATTACCTGGTCGTCACTCCCGTGCTGCGGCGGTAATTTCGCGCCGTAGCCAGCCATGCTCTCGGTCGCGGTGGCAACGCTCGTGCCAGATGAGCGCCACTTCGTAGGGAGATAGTTCCAAAGGTGGAGTGACAACTGCAAGTGGCAGCACGGAGGCGATTCGGGTGGCAACGCGGCTAGGTACAACCAGCACCAAGTCGGTCGCCGCGATAATAAGCGCCCCCGTCAGTACATTGGAAACCACGATGGGATCACAATCCGCCACGCTCAGCTCGGTCAGTCCATCATAGATCTTATGGAAGCGGTCGTCGTGCTGCGAGGCAATGGCGACGTGGCGCAAGGCCGCGAAACTTTCTAAAGTCCACTCCTGTTTCAGGACCGGGTGGTCGCGGCGAATGAGGCAGCTAAAGCGGTCGGCGTAGAGCCTGCGCCGCAAGTAGCCAGGCGGAGCAGCGCCAATCTGCCCGACCGCCAGATCGATCTCCCCTTGCTCCAGGCGCCGCAGTGCGTTGGCCAAGACCACATCGGTGACCATGTCGAGATGAGGGGCACCCTCGCGCAACCGCGGCAGGAGGCGCGGCAACAGAACTAACGCTTGGTGATCGGGAATGGCCATCGTTACCTTCCATCGCCATTCCCTTGGAGCGACGCTGCAGTTCACCGTTTGTCGAATCGCATCCAACACCGAAGGCAACATTTCAGCTAAGCGTTCAGCCATGAGCGTTGGAACCAAACCGCTCAAGCCGCGAACCAGTAGATCGTCATTGAACATGCCCCGCAGCCTTGACAACGCTCGGCTCATCGCTGGTTGACTCCGGCCAACATGCTGGGCCGCGTGGGTTATGTTGCGGTATTGAAGCAACGCCCCGAGATCCACCAGTAGGTTTAGGTCGATGGACGCCAAGTTCGGCATCTGCGGTCGCTGTGCGTCGTCGCCACCGATGGTCAGGCGCGTCGTATGCGGCCGCTTCCAAGCGGGCTGATCCATGAGTCTCTCCTCGGGAGCTGGTGTCCTCGCGCCACATCCTTAAAGTCGAGGCCGTTGTAACTTTAACGAACGCCGGAGGAGCTTCTTGGCAACGCCATTAAGTTGGAGCGTAGGTTAATTTTTGTGGAGTCCTGGTCACTGACTCTGCTCAGCCGTGCACGGCACCGCGAACCCTTGAGTGAGGCATACGATAGGTCTTGATCGTGCTCGCAGGGAATGGCCTGGAGATTGGCGGCTGACGCCATATTTGCGGAACGGCTTCGAAGCCCAAATGATCCGCTATGAGCCCAACCCACCTTAAATTACTCGTCAGGCCTACCTTGATACATCTGAGGCCGGGATTGCCAAACATATCTTCATTGCAACCGTGCCTGTTGAGGTGTGATTGGCTTTCCATCCTTGCCCTCCGAACATACTCGGCCTTCTTCTAAAGGCATTCGGCAAGTCTGGGAAATCGACTTTTCGCATGATAGCCATCCATGCTTTAGATGGATGCGCGACACCTCGGAAGTTGGCCGATTCAGACCCGAAGGATAGAAACCGCCAGTACCATAGTCGCGTCGCACTTTCTGTCGAGTCGCAGCTTAGTGAATGGGGGCGCCCCTGGTGCACCTACCTACACGGCGTTCTCGGCCATACCCGGAGCACATGATGCCATATGAACTTTGCATGGAAAGAGCGGCAGAGTGGACACTATATGACCGCTCCCCTGATCTAATTACCGGAGAGACGCCAACGATATACGCAGAAATTCGAGCCCAGAACTGAACCGCATCGTCGGCGGCTGATCCTTTTCACGATTGACTGCCTCATGAAGCGATCCGCTGCGGAGCGAATACGAGTACTCACCCGCGACCACGGCAAGGTGGTGACTACGGTTCGGGCTTGAGGCCTGAAAGCGCACCATCGTTCGTCAGGACGTCACTTTATCAACTTGGCGAAAAGGGCGTTTCGCCAAGTTGAGCCAGAACGAGGAAAACGAAAGTATGCATTTTGAAGCGTGGATGCGTGGCAAGCCAGGCACAGTACTATCTTTGTGTCGTAGATGGAATGGTCGTGAACGATCGCACGCTCCGGCAGTGTCATGTCTTGAACAACCCTCCCCGGCAAGCAACGGCACTCTGAGCTCTGACGCCGACGCTAGCACGTCCGGTGGCTCAACCGTCCTTGGTGTCGAGCACGGTCATTGGAATTGTAGTGCCATAGTGTCTGCAGCCGTAGACCGTCATCGCCGCAGGCCTTTTAACGTCTTTCCTGCAGTGGCTGAAGTTGTTGTGTGCATGGTATTAGTCCGCGCAATGGATAAGTCGGGCAATGCGTTTTAAGGGTCTAGATTTAAATCTCCTCGTCGCGCTCGATGCTGTGATGACTAATCGAAGCGTTACCGCAGCTGCGCGCAGCATCAACCTCAGTCAACCCGCCATGAGTGCAGCCATCGCACGGCTCCGCACCTATTTCGGCGACGAACTGTTCATCATGCGGGGCCGCGAATTTATTACAACGCCTCGTGCTGCGGGGCTCGCTTCCGCCGTTCGCGAGGCCCTGCTGCACATCCAATTCTCCATCGTTTCCTCAGATCCGTTCAACCCATCAAAATCGGAGCGCCGTTTCAGAATCATCCTGTCCGACTTCATGACACTCGTGTTCTTTGAGAAGATCGTAGCACGAGTGGCTCGGGAGGCTCCCGGCGTCAGCTTTGAGTTGCTGCCTCTCCACGACGATCCAGGCGAGCTTCTTCATTGCGGCCACGTCGATTTTTTAATTCTTCCTGAGTTGTTCATGTCGAGCGCGAATCCCAAAGTGAAATTGTTCAATGAAACATTAGTGTGCGTCGGCTGCCTGACGAACAAGCAGCTGGCGCGGCAGCTTTGCTTCGAGAAATACATGTCTATGGGGCATGTTTCGGTTGCCTTCGGACGCACGCATGGGCCCTCGATCGAGGAACGGCTATTGCGCGGGCACAGTCTCAAGAGACGTATCGAACTCATCGTGCCCGGTTTTACCTTGATCCCGCCCTTACTGTTGGGAACGAACCGTATAGCGAGCATGCCGTTGCGGCTGGCCAAGCGCTTTGCAAAAACGCTACCTCTTCGAATCATCAAATTCCCCCTGCCTCTTCCTCCGTTCATCGAGGCTGTCCAGTGGCCCGCCCTTTACGACACGGATCCTGGAAACAAGTGGATGCGGGAGATATTGTGCCAGGAGGCCTCACGCATCTAATCTCGACCGGAGCGTCCTTCGATCGCCCTATGCTAAACATTGGCGTGTACCCTGCTAGGGTTATGAGATGGGATTTATTCAAGACGAGCGGGCTTCAGCTTCTAATCTCTCTCCAGAAGGGATATGGATGCTGTATGAGGACTAACCACCATCCAACACGATCGGAGGAGAAAGAATGACACGCAGTCAAAAAGATAAGATGCTTGCGGGCGAGATGTACAATGCCGCGGATCCGGAGATCCAAGCCGACCTGTTGGTCACCGGAGCTTGGCTGAAGCGGTACAATGATACACTAGGGGCGCCTCCCGAGCAGTGGCATGTGCTCCTCTGCGAGCGGCTAGGAGAGGTTGGGCATGGAGCGGTTATCCGTCCGCCCTTTCACTGCGATTACGGATTTAATATCCGGATCGGAGCCCACGCGTATCTCAATTTCAACTGCGTCATCCTTGACGTGGCCGAGGTGACGATTGGCGAAGGAACCACAATCGGGCCCGCTGTGCAGATCTATACCGCCGATCACCCACACGATCCCGAGCAGCGGCAGGCTGGGCTTCAACTCGGACGACCCGTGTACATTGGCAGGGGCGTCTGGATCGGCGGCGGAGTAATCATTCTCCCGGGCGTTACGATTGGCGACCATGCAGTCGTGGGCGCGGGAAGCGTAGTCACGCGAGATGTCCCTGCAGGGGCAAAGGTCGTAGGAAATCCAGCTCGCGCCAAGGGCTGAGAAGGTCCCAGACTGGCTTAGTCCCCTCTTCAGGCTTGTCAGCTTCAATACGCTCGCGGTCCTTGTCGGCCAAATATGTCAATCGCGCACGCCGGTTCGTTGGTTTCCTGGTGGAATACGGGGCGGTGACGCCGTCTACACGTGAGCTGCCAGGTGTAGACCTTCACGAGGTGCAAATTGGTGCTTTCCAGACTTGGCTGAGACGGCATCGGGGATATCCGAGCGCACCGTCCGTCGCCACGGTCGTATGGTCATGGCTGCTTGCCGACCTCGGTCCTGATCCAAAACTGTACGATGCCCGTCTTGTTCGGCAAGTGATTCTTGACGAGGCCCAGCGCAGTTCGCGCGCCAACCTCAAGACGATGACGATGGCGTTGCGAGGCTACCTCAAGTATCTGGCTACCCAGGGTTTGTGCCAACCGGGGCTTGATCAGGCCATACCGACGGTCCCGCAATGGCGGTTATCGGCCTTGCCGCTCTACATCTCCACCGCCGACGTTGATCGGGTGGTTGCGTCGTGCGACGTCACGACACCGATGGGCATCCGCGATCACGCGGTTCTGCTGCTGCTCGCACGTCTCGGCCTGCGCGCCGGCGACGTTTCGAGCATGTGCCTTGAAGACATCGACTGGCGAGAGGGCACTTTATGTGTCCGCGCCAAGGGCCGCCACGAGATCCGGCTTCCGCTTTCCCAGGATGCGGGTTTCGGTAATTCGCGGACAGGGGTTCCATTAAATCCCGGACAGCGATTTCACTAAATCCGGGACAGCATTTCCGCTAATTCGCGGACAGCGATTCCGGTAAATCCCGGACAGTCTTTCGGGGCGATGTCACGTTATTTGATCAAGGTCGGAACAAGGCGCTTGTGTGAGACGTCAGGCGGTTGCGCCGGTCACGGCTTTCCACTGCGCCATTGCGCGGATCCGATGGATGTGGATGGCGAGGGCTGAGTTTTTCTGGTGCGGGGGGACGAAGAGATTTCGGAGTGCCGAAAAGATCGATATGAACCGTTGCAAGCCGCCGACGGATCGAAATCCCTGCATCATCCGCTCCCGTTTTCGAAGCGGCACGTGAGAATTCTCGGCTCGATTGTTCAGGCCCTTGTGCGATCGATGTTCGACGGCGGGCATCACCTCCCGTCTTGCAGCACCATATGAGCGCAATTTGTCGGTGACGATCCGCTTCGGCGTCAGGCCTTGCTTCTTCAGCAGCCTGACCAGCAATCGCCTGGCGGCTTGGGTATCGCGGCGGGCTTGAACGATCTCGTCGAGAACGTAACCGTCTTGGTCAACGGCACGCCAGAGCCAATGTTTGCGGCCGCCGATGGAAATCACCACCTCGTCCAGATGCCAGATATCCTTTCGCGAAGGCCTCTTTCTGCACAACTGCCTGGCATAAGCCGTTCCGAATTTGCGACCCCATCTCCGGATCGTCTCATGGGAGACGACGATACCGCGCTCCAGCAGCATCTCCTCGACCATCCTCAGGCTCAAAGGGAACCGAAAATACAGCCAGACCGCACGGGCGATGATCTGCGGTGGAAAGCGGTGGTTCTTGTAGCTTACGGTCGGACTGTTCATCCCAACCCGTTACCCGACAACCGTTAAGCCGCTGACAACGTGACATCACCCTCTTCCGGCTCTATCGGGAGGAGAAGCTGACGGTGCGCGCGAGGCGGGCGTAAGCGAGCGATCGGCACCGAGCGGTGCTATTCTCGGATCTGACAGCTTAACTGGCGGTTGATGATAATTTTTAATTTTGACATATATCTACAATTCATCATTGCATAACAACAAAGATCAAGCTAAGAATGTAACACATCATCGCCAAATGATCTATGAACCCGCTTTTGGTCGAGGGTTTCTTGAGGAAGTCGTCGTGCAGAGGGGGCTGGCTGTAAAGTACCTCGGCTAACCATCTGACGTGAAACCATAAATACGCTGTACGGAAATTATTAGGAGCGCATCGCCGCCCGTTCGTCCGCGATTTTTCTTCTATCTGGTCCCGGCAAGTCTCAACCGATTTTGGAGTGAGTCAATGACAGTTGCATTATGGAGTCAGCCAGTTGCGGACCCGGCCTATGCAGGCCCGACTATCGGCGCTTATGCGCCTGCAGTCAAACCGGCGCCCGCCTTCGCGCAGACCGATCTGGTTGCATTGTCGCGCTATTTTTCTCTTCTGATGATGCGCAACATCACAAGCGATGGCTATGTCATCGAGGATCCGGCATCGTCCAGCGTCTTTTCGGTCCCGGGCTGCGTCATCGCCGCACCCTCCTATCCAGTGAACACGCCGGGTGTCGACCAGGACTATGTTTTCAACTGGGTCCGCGATGGAGCTATTACGGCCATCGAGATCGCGCTTGCCGGCTTGTCGCCCATTCCGGGCGGAGGTGTGCCAAGCCTGATCGACTACGTGAACTTCGCCGCGCTCTGTCAGGCGAATGCGAAGAATTCGGCGACCGTCTCACTTGGCCATGCCTGCTTCACCATCACCGGTGAGGTTCGTCCGTGGTCGGAGCAGAATGACGGGCCGGCCATTCAGTCGATTGCGATCCTGACCTTGTTCGATCAGCTGGACGGTTCCACGCAGACAATCGCCAAACAATTGGTCGAGACGAACCTCTCTTATCTTCTCGAAGTTTACCAGGACAAGACCACAAATCTCTGGGAGGAATATGAGGGCTATTCCTTTTTCGCAAGAGCCGTACAGTTGCGCTTTTTCCGGGAAATTGCCAGAAACACGATTGGCATTGCGGTGCCTGCCGGGGTGGCCGATGCCATCTCTTGGCTGGAAATCCAGCTGGCTATCCACTGGAATGGGCAGCTCTATGTGAGCGTTCTGGATGCCGCAGCGCAAGCCGGTTACGACGCCAACATCGATATCGTCTCTTCGGTCTGCTATGGCGGGATCGAGCCGACCGATACCAAGCTTCTGGCAACGGCGGCCATCCTGCGGCGCCAGTGGGCCGATCCTTCGTCTTCGAACTATTACCCGATCAATGGCGCCGACGCAGCCAAAGGACTCGGTCCACTCTTCGGGCGCTATCCAGGCGACCATTACGATGGCGATGTGGCGGCTCCGGTGGTCGGCGGGCATCCCTGGGCTCTGTGCACCGCTAACTTCGCCGAGTTTCAATATCGGCTTGCCAATGCCATCGAGGCCAGCGGCGCCATCCCTCTCGATCAGTTTTCTGAACCCTTCTTCGCGGAACTGGGTCTTGGCGCATCCAGCAGCGCCGCCGACGCGTCGGTTGCCTTGCGGGCTTCGTCTGACCTCATGCTGCGCGCCATCGTCTATCACAGCGATCACTATGAACTGAGCGAACAGTTCGATGGAACCACTGGCTATGAGAAAAGTGTCCGGAACCTGACCTGGAGCTACGCCTCTTTTCTCTCTGCAGTCAGAGCCCGCTCCGGCGGCGCCCTGGCCGCCAAGGCCAAACCCCGAAAGTCGCGCGTCCCAAGATCATGACGATTTCAGGCACGTCCGGCCTGAAATCTCGATTGAGCCCAGAGCGGCGTGATCGGCAAAGCCTGATGCCGCTTTCCGGAAATAATGGAGGACCGAAGTGCTTTTTCCCCTCGAATCGGCGATAAAAGCCGATGCCAAGACCGTCGCAGCGTCTGGCGACTACGATATCGTGATCGTCGGCGCCGGCATTTCCGGAGCAATCATTGCCAAGCAGGCTGCGGAAGCGGGCAAGCGTGTCCTGATACTTGAAGCCGGAACCGGTGCCAATCGCACTCTGGCAGGCTATGACGATCTGCTGACGACCTTCTATTCGGCAGCCTCCAAGGATAACCAGTCGCCCTTTCCGCTGAATGCGAACGCGGCCATGCCCCGCAGCCCGCTTCACAAGCTGCAGGCGGGGGAAACCGATAGCTCGACCTATATCGTTCAATCCGGCCCTTATGTCAGTGATACGACATATACCCGTATTTTCGGCGGAACGACCATGCACTGGGAGGCGAAAACGCCCCGTCTGCTTCGCTCGGATTTCAAGACGCGCACCATTTTCGGCCAAGGGCTGGACTGGCCACTGAGTTTTGAGGAAGTCGAGGATGATTACCGCCTGGCCGAGCGGGAAATCGGCGTCTCGGCGAACGTCGAAGACCAGCAGTATCTGGAGCAGACCTTCCCGGGCGACTATGTCTTTCCCATGCGCGGCCTGCCGCTGTCCTATCTGGACAAGCAGGTCAACAAGGGAATCGAAGGCACCAGTGTCGAACTACACGGCAAGACCTATCCCCTGAAAGTCAGGCCCTATCCGCAGGGGCGCAACAGCATACCGAACCCGGCCTATGATGGTGGGAAGGGTTACCGTCCAATCGGCGCAGTCGATACGCATCAGGTCGAAGAGGGCGGTCGCTGCCAGGGCAATACCAACTGCGTACCGCTCTGTCCCGTGCAAGCGCGCTACCACGCCGGCAAAACGCTTGCCAAGGCGTTCGCGCTAAACGGGAAAGAGGGCGAGCGGCTTGTCGAACTCCTGTCTCAGGCGGTCGCATCGAAGGTCAACATCGATCCGGATAGCGGTAAAGTCCGCTCTCTCGAGGTGAAGGTTTACAAGGACCCGGCCTCATCGGACCATGAGACCATCACCGCGAAGGGCAAGGTTTTTGTGCTTGGGGCAGGCGCTATCGAAACGGCTCGTCTCATGCTGGCCTCCGGCCTGCCCAGCACCAGCGGCCTTGTCGGACGCAATCTGATGGACCATGCCTATCTGTTGAACTGGGCGCTGATGCCGCAAATCTGCGGCACGATGCGCGGAACCAGCTCGACCGGCGGTATCGTGGACCTGCGGGACGGCCCTTTCCGGGAAAGGCAGGCCGCCTTCGCCATCGATATCCATAACGACGGCTGGGGCTGGGCCACGGGGGCGCCGACCTCCGACCTTCTCGAACTGGTGGATGATCGCAACCTTCACGGGGCGGATCTTCGACGCGGCGTCATCGACAGGGTTTCGCGGCAGTTGCTGCTGGCTTTCATGATCGAGGTCATGCCCGTCGAAAGCAACCGCATCACGGTAGGTCCGCAATATACCGATCCCCTGGGCAATATGCGGCCCATCCTGTCCTTCACGGTTCCAGAATATACCATGAAGGGTGCAGCCTATGGCCGCCATTTTGCGCGCACCGTCTTTGCGCGTCTGGGCGCGCAGGATCATACTTATTACGACGCCAGCGATTTTGGCTATGTGGACTTTGAGAAGCAAGGCTACGCGATCCGCGGCGGCAATCATCTGGCCGGCACCCATATCATGGGAACGACGAAGACCAATTCCGTCGTGGATAAGAACCAGCGCAGCTGGGACCATGAAAACCTCTACCTCGTGGGCGGCGGCAGCATGCCGACGATCGGCACGGCCAATGTCACCTTGACGCTGGCCGCCATGTGCTTCCGAAGCAGCCGTGACATTCTGAAGTATCTGCATTGAACAAAGACCGACATCCGTTGGGCGCGGAACGAACCGATGGGCTCGACGCAGGCGACACGAAGCCGGCCTGTGCACCCAACTTATCTTCCATGGAGCTTGAGCATGTATTCTTACAGCATTAGGACGCTCGATGAGCTGAAAGAATTTCTCTATCAGGCGATGCGCCTCGAACATGCGACGATTCCGCCGTATCTGACGGCACTTTACTCGATCAAACCCGGCGTCAACCAGGACGCAACCCAGGTTCTGCGCGTGATCGTCGTGGAAGAAATGCTGCATCTGACCATCGCGGCCAATATTCTCAATGCCATCGGCGGCACGCCGGATCTTACGAGGCCGGACTTCGCAGTCGACTATCCCGCCTCCCTGCCGGACGGTGAGACCGATTTCAAGGTCGGCATCCAGGCTTTCGGTCGTGAGGCGCTGGCGACTTTCCTGAAAATCGAGCGGCCGGCTCAGCGTCCCATACATCTCGTTGGCAAGGGCCTGATACACCGAAAGACCTCCCCGCATACCACCGCGCTTGGCAACGATCCAAGGCACGAGGACCTCCATTTTTACAGCATCGGCGAGTTCTACTCGACCATCGCAGAAGGCATCAAATACCTGGAAGCCGAAGCGCATCGGGTGGGCACAACCATTTTTACCGGCGACAGGTCGCGCCAGATCACCTCGGAATATTATTATTCCGGCGGCGGCGAGCTGTTTGCCGTGACCGATCTGAAAAGCGCCCTGGAAGCCATCGAGCTCATCATCGAACAGGGCGAAGGCGACGGTGGCGGTATCTACGACGATAACGAGCACGAACTGGCCCATTACTATCGTTTCGACGAGCTGGTCAAAGGCCGCTACTACCAGAAGGGCGACCAGCCCGGCCACCCCACAGGTCCGCAGTTGCAGGTCGATTGGGAAGGCGCCTATCCCATCAAAGCGAACCTGAAAGTGGTGGACATAGACATAAAGGAAGGCTCGGAACTGCGTGAGGCGGCGACCGCCTTCAACAAGCGCTATGGCGAATTTCTGCAGCTTTTGACGCGTGCCTATAACGGCCAGCCGAGCCTGCTGCTGGAAGCCGTTCCGATCATGTTCGAATTCCGCAACATGATCTTCGAACTCGTCCGCAATCCCCTGCCGAACCATCCCGGTAAGAACGGCAGCCCCACCTATGAGATCCCCGGCAGCACCAAACAGGCAGCCATCACCCGGCAGGCGGAGGTGAGCGCATGAGTAGCAGCCGTTTCGAGGCATTTCTCGGCCTTTCTATCGAATTGACGGCCTTCTCCCGCTTCGATCTTCTGGGAACGGGCCTGGCGGAACGCTATCTCGCCACGCTCGACAAGGTGGTCGGCGGCGAGATCACCGATGCGCTGCTGGCCGCCTTCATCGCCCTGCCGCCGCCGGAAGACGTGGCCCGTATCCAGGCGGTGCGCACGACCATTCTGGGCCATGAATTGCTGGGAGACGTCACCCGCGCGCTGATCAAGCTCTGGTATTCCGGCACTTGGTTCGAGCTGCCCTCCGCCTGGACGGAGCGCTTTGGCCGCAGGGCCGCGGATGCCACCTTCGTCGTTTCTCCCGATGCCTATATCGAGGGTTTGCTCTGGAAGGCGATCGGAGCCCACCCCGCAGGCGCCAAGGCGCCTGGTTTCGGCTCCTGGGCCTTTCCGCCGAAAATTCCGGCTCTTCCGGATCTCGATTCCAAAACCTGATGCCACTTCCGTTTGCCCTCAAAGAACTGGATCATTGCCATGGTGACACATCTGCATCGACTGACGCCCGCCAAGGTTTGGCTGGGTGTCATCCCCACGCTCTGGTGGAATGACGATTTCATCAACATCGATATCGGTATCCCCTACGAGCAGGCTCTGAGTGAAATGGCGCTCGCCGGCTATGTCGGATGTGGCGTCGGCCACAAATATCCGACGGACCCGAAAATACTGCGACCTGTCCTCGAACTCAGAGGATTGCGGATTTCCGAGCCTTGGGTAAGCACTTACTTCACCATCAATGCGATGAAGCGTCATACGCTTGATAATGTCGATGCTCAGCTCGACTTCCTCGAAGCCATGGAAGGTGGCAGCGACGATCCGCGCAGGGCCGATCTGGTCGTCGCCGAGTTTGGCGGAGCGGTCAATCCGCTTCCCGTTGCCCTGTTTCCCAATTGCCCCGATTTCTCCGAGGACCAGTGGAAACAGCTGATCGAAGGCTTGCATGAGGCAGGAGAGAAAGCCATGGCCCGTAACCGCCGGCTCTGCTATCACCCGCATCTGGGGACCGGGGTGATGAAGACGGAGGCGATCCACCGGCTCATGGACGAGACGGATCCTCGCCTGGTCAACATGCTTCTCGACACCGCGCACCAGGCGGCTGCCGGTGTCGATCCGCTGGCGCTGGCCAGAAAATACGCCCACCGCATCAAGCATGTTCACCTGAAAGACATTCGCGCCGGGGTGGTTAGGGAGATTCACACCGGAGGATTGTCCTTCCAGCAGGGCATCGAGGCGGGGATCTTTACGGTCCCGGGTGATGGCTCCATCCAGACCTTCCCGGAAATCCTCGATGCATTGGCAGAGGCGGATTTCGCCGGCTGGATCTGCGTTGAAGCAGAGCAGGACCCGGCCAAGGCCAATCCGCTGCAATACGCGAAAATGGGCCGCGAATATCTGCGCAAGCTGCTTGGATGGTAGCCCGGCGCGGACTGTTGTTTCAGCCCGATGGCAATGTGCAGGAGGCGGGGAGGGATCTCGCCTCATGACAATGTCGGGCGAGACATCATCCTGAACCACGCATTACTGGTTAGCGACAGCTGGAGCGATGAAGATGGAAGAGGCACACAGGCGAGATATATATTTCAGCTTCTTTATGTTTACAGCGGATTTGAGGCCGAATGACGCAGACTACACCCAGATTCTCGTCAGACATCTGAAAGCCCTTACCGAGTTCGGCTACACCGGCTTCGATGTGCATATCGCCCCAGGGCCGGCCCATGTCGGTCATCACGCTGAGGTCGAAAGCTATATCAGCCTCAAGAAGGCGTTCGATGAGGCCGGCTTCCGGGATGTGAAGTTCACAACCAATGTGGGGACCACGCGAACCTTCGATCCGACCTCGCCCTACGACGAACAGCGCAAGCAGGCTTTGTCCTATCTCAAATCCCGCGTCGACATCACCTCGGTGCTTGGCGGGGAGAATACGATCATGTCAGGGCCGTTCCTGTACCCCTATGGTATCTTTCCGCTGACGGATGACGGTGAAGGGATCTGGAGCGACGCGCTTCAGGATTGGATGAAGCCACGATACGCGGCGGCGGCCTCCATCTTCCGGGAGTTGGCGCAATATTCTGCCGGGAAGAGGGTGAAGCTCGCCATCGAACCCGTCAAGAATTGGGAAACGCCTGGGCCGACCATGGTCTCGGAAGCGCTGGATTTTCTCGAAAGCGCCGACATTCCGGTCTGTGGCGTCACGATCGATACTGCCCAGGTCGTGATGGAAAGCCAGGGGCCGGCAATCTTCAGGAAAAATGTCGCCCGTGCCGTACAGCAGAGCCGGCTGAATTACGTTCATATCTCAGCGCCGGACCGGGGCGCTGTCAAAGATAGCTGGATTCCCTGGGAGATTATGCTGGACGAAATCGAGCCGGTCTATTCCGGCCCCTATCTCGTCGAAGTCTTTAACGCGATTCCACCCTTCGAGAGTTCGATGAGAATGACGCGCAGACGCTTCTGGCGGCCCGGCGAGGACGCGCCGGAGGCGGGCGTCGACAGCGCCTACGACGTTGCGCGCGCCGCCCTGAAGACATTGGAGGAAAGGATCGCGTCCCGCAGTCATCGATCTCATCCGTGATGGCGCTCGGGCGCACAAGCTGGAAACAACCCGGGAATGCTGGCCAGGAATGTTGGGGAGCCCTCATCTCCGCCGTGCCCGGATGAACGTCAAACCTCAGCAAACGACCTTTCAATCAGGGAGATACCTATGGTGGCGCAATTGCCGGATCCCATTAAAATCGTCAGGCGAGCAGGCGATATCCGTATTCATACTTTCATTTCAGCTTTCACGGATGACAATATCGCCAATGCAACGCACATAATCGAAAGCAGGAACAAGCTTGTTCTTGTCGATGGGCAATTCCTCGTTCCCTATGCGCTGCAATTCAGGGAGTATGCCAACAGTATCGGCAAGGAGATCGACCGGATTTACCTGTCGCACAGGCACCCCGACCATTGGTTCGGCCTGGGAGCCGCATTCAGCGACATTCCAATTTATGCATTGCCGGAAACGATAGAGTTCCTGAGGCAGCATGGGGAGGATTCCCTGAATGACCATTGGAAAATGGGCAACCTCGCTCCGAAGAGCCTGATAATTCCCGAAAAACATGTCCGCGCCGGCGAGGAAATCATCGACGGAGTCAAATACGTATTTGATGAAGTCGTTGATACGGAGATCGATTTTCTTCTCACCATAGGTCTTCCGGGCGTGGGTGTTTTTATTGCGCAAGACCTGATCTACAGCGGAACGCACCTTTATCTCACGAAATACATGGAGCATTGGATTGGGATTTTGCAGGGTATGCTGCTGTCCGACTATGACCTGTTCCTTCCCGGTCACGGCTTGCCGGCTGACAAAAACGAGGTTGCCAAAAATATAGAGTATTTGTCCGTTGCCATGGAGGCCGCCGGCGACGGACTCACCAATGATACTTTCAAGCGCTTCATGCTGGAAAGATTTCCTGAACGAAAATGCCCCGCAATATTCGATATATACATACCTCGCTTATTCGATAACGCGAGCGCGTTTTAATATACTTCAACTGCCGTCAACAGGGGAGCCGTTGGAACATGGGCGAGACATACACGGTTGGGCAATATCTGGTCGACAGACTTCGTGAGCTGGGTCTGCGGCACCTGTTTTCCGTAGCGGGCGATTATTCGATCGAATGGGTGAACAGTTATGTCGAGAAAAGCGATATTCAGGTCATAGAAGAGGTGAATGAACTGAATGCGGGTTATGCGGCTGACGGCTATGCGAGACTGAAAGGAATTGGTGCGCTGTGCGTTACCTATTCCGCAGGCGCGCTTTGCGCAACAAATGCGATCGCCGGATCTTACGTCGAGAAAGTGCCGGTTGTTCTGATCAACGGTGCGCCAAGCATCAAGAAGACGCTCACATTCGAACAAACCGGTTACAGTTCGCATCATTTCATCAGTGGGCGGGGAACGGATCTTCAGGTGTTCGAATACATAACGGCCGCTGCAGTCCGCATCGATAGCCCTCATCTTGCGCCAATGCTCATAGATTATGCGCTGACGCAGTGCATCACGGAAAGACGTCCGGTCTATATCGAGCTGCTGGAGGATATTGTGGACCTAGAATGCACGCGTCCGTCGAGTGCATTAAAAGCGGCGCCGGTCATATCCGACGAAGACAGTCTCAATCAGTCGATCGCGCAAATCAGCGAAAGATTGCAAAATGCAACCAAACCCCTGATCTGGATCGGTGTCGAGATCGACCGGTTTGGCCTTCACCACCAGGCGGAGCGGCTCATTCGAGACCTCAAAATTCCCTACGTGACCGAGCTTTTGAGCAAGGCCATCCTGTCGGAAGACGATGCACAATTTGCCGGGGTGTTTGATGGCAAATCGTCATCACCCTACGTCCAGTCTTTGGTCAAAGACTCCGACTTCGTATTGGCGCTGGGCGTCTGGTTGACTGATATCAATGATTTGGGCTGGCCTATCGATCTCGATAAAACCGCATTCGCCTCTTGGGATACAGTGAAATATGGCACGAGCTTCAACGCACAGGTTTCGCTGGCGGATCTCGTCAACGGCTTGATTGATAAAAGGTTGACGTGCAAAGCCCAAAGTCTTCCAACGAAAACAGCCCGGCAAGCGCCGGTCGTGAATCCGGCAAGCGAAATTACATATCAGGGCTTCTACGATTTCATTCAGCACCAGATCGACGGAAATACTATCGTTGGTGCCGACGCGAGTTTGAATTATTTCGGGAGCCTGCTTCTTGAAGTGAGTGCTCGCCGCGGTTTCATCGTTCAATCATCCTATTCGGCGATCGGTTATATCGGCCCGGCCGCGACAGGGGTTTCGCTGGCGAAGCAAGATAAACAGAGGCTGATGGTCTTTGCGGGGGATGGCGGGTTTCAGATGACCGCTCAATGCCTCTCGACACAAACCCGCTTCAATCTCAACCCGATCATCTTCGTGACAGACAACGGTATCTATGGCGTGGAGCAATGGCTTGCCGATGCATCGGTTTTCCATGGTAACAAGCCGTTCTACAATTCATGCATCCTGCACCGGTGGGATTACAGCAAGTTGGCAGATGTCTTTGGCTGCAAAGGCTGGAAGGTGCACACCTATGGCGAACTAGAGAAAGCCATAAATGCCGCCAAAGAAAACCTGAACAGTCCGTCCATCATACAGGTTGTCGTGCCTCAGCGGTCAATCCCCGATAATGCGAACTGGAAAGCAAACTAGAGTGGCCGATGTCCCAAATAGTCTGGGCCTTCAGTCCTTGCTGGACCGATATCCAAGGCAGTTGTCCGGAGGACAACGGCAGCGAGTAGCCATGGGTTGCTGCCATCATCTCAGATGCCGTTTTCTTTTACGCATTCCCTGATGTAATGATGTAATCATCGAATGGTCAAATCTCCGCCACCGAAACCGCTGCTCGCCACCGATATGCCGGTTCGTTCAAGGGCCCGCAAGCCGCGAGATCCGGCCCAGCCGAACCTTCCCCTCGATCCCATGCCCGCGCGCATCGAGCCATGTCTGGCACTTACAAAAGCGAAGCCGCCGAAGGGACCGGACTGGGTCTTCGAAATCAAATGGGACGGGTATCGTCTCGCGGTGCACATCGAACCCAGGCGCGTCCGGATCATCACGAGAGGCGGGCATGATTGGACGCATCGCTTTCCGGCGATAGCAGAAGCCGCAAAGCAGCTCGGCGTGGCAACTGCAATACTTGACGGCGAGGCAGTCGTTCTCGACGAGCAGGGGCGGCGGCCGAATTTCGGATTGCTGCAGCAATCGCTTGGCGGTCGTGGCGGCAAGCGCACATCCGGCGAAGCACTCTTCATGGCTTTCGATCTGCTCTACTTCGATGGTCATGACCTGACCGAGATGGAATTGTCCGGAAGGCGTCATCTGCTCGAAGACCTGGTCGCCGGCAAGGAGGGCGACATTCGACTTTCCGAAGAGGTCGAGGCAGACGGCGATCAACGGTGATGTCACGTTGTCAGCGGCTTAACGGTTGTCTGGTAATAGGTTGGGATGAACAGTCCGGCCGTAAGCTACAAGAACCACCGCTTTCCACCGCAGATCATCGCCCGTGCGGTCTGGCTGTATTTTCGGTTCCCTTTGAGCCTGAGGATGGTCGAGGAGATGCTGCTGGAGCGCGGTATCGTCGTCTCCCATGAGACGATCCGGAGATGGGGTCGCAAATTCGGAACGGCTTATGCCAGGCAGTTGTGCAGAAAGAGGCCTTCGCGAAAGGATATCTGGCATCTGGACGAGGTGGTGATTTCCATCGGCGGCCGCAAACATTGGCTCTGGCGTGCCGTTGACCAAGACGGTTACGTTCTCGACGAGATCGTTCAAGCCCGCCGCGATACCCAAGCCGCCAGGCGATTGCTGGTCAGGCTGCTGAAGAAGCAAGGCCTGACGCCGAAGCGGATCGTCACCGACAAATTGCGCTCATATGGTGCTGCAAGACGGGAGGTGATGCCCGCCGTCGAACATCGATCGCACAAGGGCCTGAACAATCGAGCCGCGAATTCTCACATGCCGCTTCGAAAACGGGAGCGGATGATGCAGGGATTTCGATCCGTCGGCGGCTTGCAACGGTTCATATCGATCTTTTCGGCACTCCGAAATCTCTTCGTCCCCCCGCACCAGAAAAACTCAGCCCTCGCCATCCACATCCATCGGATCCGCGCAAGGGCGCAGTGGAAAGCCGTGACCGGCGCAACCGCCTGACGTCTCACACAAGCGCCTTGTTCCGACCTTGATCAAACAACGTGACATCGCCCCACCATTGGGTCAGCGCGTCCTGGACGCCCGAGAAGACAGAATAGCTCTTGGAACCAAGGAACGAGGTGGGAACCGCCAGGTTGTTGACCACGTGCAGCATCGCGATAGTGACGATGAAACTGAGATAGAACCAGTTTGCCACGTAGATGTGCGGCTCTTTGCGCTTCAGGATCGTTCCAAGATACACCGCGAGATAGGCGACCCAGACGATGGTCAGCCAGAGGTCGACGTACCACTCGGGTTCGGCATATTCACGGGCCTGGGTGATTCCGAGAACGTATCCGGTCGCAGCCATGACGATGAAAAGCTGGTAACCCCAGAATACGAACCAGGCCAGGCTACCGCCGAAAAGACGTGCGCAACAGGTGCGTTGCACCACGTAGAAAGACGTCATGATCAGCGCATTGCCGCCAAAGGCGAAGATGACCGCCGATGTGTGAACGGGCCGCAGCCTCCCGAAATTGAGATAAGGGGCGATGTTGAGGTCGGGAAAGGCCAGTTGCAGCGCGATGACCACGCCAACCAGGAAGCCGACCACGCCCCAGAATACCGTGGCGATCAGGCCATACCATATCACCTCGTCGAAATAGCCTGATATGTCGACTTTCCGCCGTTGGCCTGCCGGCGAAAAATCAACGTTCCTGACCAGCAGAGCAGCCCCCACGGCAAGGCAGAAGCAAAGTATGCCCATATGGATTGCAAAGAGATGATCATGTGCGAATGCGGCTCCTAGCAGCGCCAGAAACGCCGCGACCGCGATCACCATCGTTTCCGTTGTGTAATTCATGATATCGTCCTCAGTGCACAGACGGCCGCTTTCCGGCCGGCTTTCTGGTACTTGCGCCAGGACTGTCATGAAGCCCATGCTGGCGTCTTGATCCAAGTCAAACTAGGCCAGCATTTTCTCTGTGTGCGGATTGCTTCATTCGTGAAGCGGCTTGGACGCCAGTCTAGCTGAAACGACAAGCATGACGATGCGGATCAACACTTTTCGGAGGAACCGCACGCCGCAGCCGAGCGCCCAAATGCTTTGTTCGCTTGCGCAACCTCTGCATGTCAGGTGGTGTCGGCCGGCGAGAGGACATGCGCGAAGTACGACGCCGGCAAAGTATTTTGTGAGGTGGTCGAACCGTCGTTGTGCCTCCATGGTATCCTCGGCGCGGCTCCTGCTTGGTTTACCTGACGTGCATTTGCCCCACGACGAGGTGGAGCGTTTTTGAAGGCGACTCTCAATCTACGGACGAAGCCGTCACCGATCGCAAGATAGTTGAGTCTGTACAAGAACTTCTATGACCAGACCCCATTTTTGAGATCTAGGTCGCCTTCCCGTTGGTTCGGGCTAGCTCGCCACCGTGGGCATCAGACGCGGCAGCGACAGCGCGGACCACGAAGCGCGCGCTTCGAGAAACAACGATGCGACCTTCGGCTATCGTTGCCACCTCGTCATTTACGAGTCGATCACGCCGGCGCAGCTCGGTTATCTGCTCGAAGGCATAGACTGGCGGATGCCGCAAAAGACCTGGCGGCCGACATCGGCAGGATGAGCAAAAGCACTGGAATGGTGGACTCGAATATGATTCCATCCTGCCATGAGCGACGCGACTGATGAGCTTCCGGACGACCTTGCCAGTGCGTTTGCACTGCTCGCCGAGGAGCGTGCGCGGCGTATCACTGCCGAGGCAGAAGCAGCGACCGCCAAGGCGCAAGCTGCCAGCGCAAAGGCGCTCGTGTCGCATTCCGAAGCGCTGATCGCGCGGTTGAAGCTGGAGATCGAGAAGGTTCGCCGCGAGCTTTACGGCAGCCGGTCAGAACGCAAGGCGCGACTCCTCGAACAGATGGAACTGCAGCTCGAGGAGCTGGAGGCTGACGCCGGCGAAGACGAACTGGCGGCAGAGGTTGCGGCCAAAGCCTCGACGGTCAGGGCTTTCGAGCGCAAGCGTCCATCACGCAAACCATTCCCTGAACATCTGCCGCGCGAGCGTGTCGTTATCGCGGCCCCGGCGAGCTGCCCTTGTTGCGGTTCGGGCAAGCTGTCGAAGCTGGGCGAAGACATCACCGAGACCCTGGAGGTCATCCCGCGTCAGTGGAAGGTGATCCCTCCGACGCGACGCGCTGACGGGTTGTCAGAACGTCGCGTGCGATGGTGAGTTCGTGGGTTGGGATGCGGATGGCGTCGTGGAGGACGAGGTCTTCGAGATGCACCAGTTCGGTGCCAGCCCGAAACGCCGGTTCCATGAGGGGTGAGATGGGCAATTTGGCCAGATCGTAAGGCAGTTGAAACCATTGCAAATGTTTGCTGAGCGAACTCTATCTGAAAGCCGCCGCGCGGTCGAACGCAGATGCGTTTCATCAGCCGGTCTTTCCGGGAATCGTGCAAATTCGGTGTAGGGCAGGAACGGCGGATCGTTTTCCGTCAGCTGCAGCTGGAACAGCCCGTCGAAATCCTCGCCTTCGAGCCGGAAATAACCGGCCTTGTGGAAATAATCGACGCGCTTGGCCGCAACGTCCAGTCGGTTGATCGCAACTGTCGTCTTGCCGTGCTCCTGCCGGTAGGCGGTACCGCGCGTATCCGGCATGTAGAAGGAATCCATTTCGATCAGGCAGAGACAGGCCCGCGCGATCTGAACCTCGACATGGCGTTCGACGCGGTCGTAGATGGCAAGCTCGGTCGCACGAATGCCGTAGAGCGCTTCGAGATCCTCGAGCGGCACCTTGAAGAAGGTGAACTGGTCGCCCTCGAAATCCTGCGTCAGGGTAAAACCCAGCATCGCCTCCGGCGCATGTCATCGATTTGCTCAGCCCCACAGCGCTTTCCGGACGCTGGCCGGCCATTGCTTCACATCGAGCCCCCTGATGATGGAAGAGGGCAAGGGCGATGCCACTGCGGCCGATGCGACGCATGAAACCGCGATGCCATTCGCTGTCGGCGCCGTGTTCAACGAGGCTAGACAGCTTGATGTGGTGCATGGCGAAGACCATGGCGCTTGCGGCGCAGGCCTGGCCGAGCATCGAGCACAATTCGGCGATCTCGGTGATCGAGGCGGATTCGCCGCCGAAATGTCGGGGTACCTGGATGCCGAGCAGCCTTTCGGCCTTCATCGCATCGACGGCTTCCCGAGGGAAGCGGGCCTCGGCATCAACGGTATCCGCGTGTTTCGCCGCAATTTCGGCGACACGGGCCACCCTTGTGACAAGACCGTCCTGCATGATCGTGACGGGGAAATTCATCAGGCGACCTTCCGGCCGTCCCGGATGAGATCGACGGTCCTGGCGATCGCCGAGATGCTCGCGAAGGATTTGCGGTTCAGGAGATTGTCGGGAAATTCGATGTCGAAGGCCTCTTCGAGGCCAAGCATCAACTGCACAGATGCAAAGGACGTCAAACCTGCCGCATAAAGATCGGCGTCGTCGGCAACCTGGTCGACTGACACAAGTAGCTTGCCGAATTTGGCTACGAGGTCGCGGATTACCTTATTCATCTCATCACTCCAAGGTTCTGATCGAGCTGGAAGTTGGAAAGCGGATTGCCGCGCAGCGAGTCCTGCACTTTCATCGACGAGGCTTGAGAGCACCTAGTTGAATTAGAGGCCATGTATTATGCTCCACAGTATTTTATGGGCCGCTTAGTGCTCGAGGAATGAGCCCTTCCTGCCAAATAGCAGCTCGAGTTGCTCCGATACCGAAAGGCGCCGCTCGTTCCAACGGTTGGACAACAGACGCTGGTGATCGCGTCTTCTGAAGTGGTTTCTGTGTTTACGTGCGGCCATCGCGGTAGTTTCCTCTTGGGAGAGTGCCAATGTCCACGTCTCGGCGGAAAATACATATAATCCGTCCTGACGAGATATTCATCATTTAACGGAATAAAACCGTCACGCTGCATTTGTAATGGTATCTCTATGGCATGTCAAGGTTCAACAATGCCGGCTCAATCGCGCAGGCCTTACATCGGCTCATTCTCTCAGCGAGGGCGCAGCTAGCTCGACGATCCGCTCCGCGGTCCGGTGTAGACTGGTCTTCAGCCGGGAGGAACGATCCCCCATGTCGGTGGGGGGCTTCGTCGTCCTCGCCGCCATGCTCCATATTCTGGACCAGGCACTCGGCCCAGCTTGGCGTCATCAGGTGCGAAGAGGGCTGCCGGATGCACGAAGCGTTCTTCCTTGAAGTGCTCGACAAGGGCAGCCCGGGCGTCCCTGACGGCGGGCGGGTGGCGACACTCGTGCCGCCGCAGGACGCTTACAGCGCCGGGCGGGAGAGGCACGCGAGGAACTCCTCCGCGCCCATGTTCGGAAGATAGGTGTCGGCGCCGATGGCATCGCAGGCAATGCGGGCAACGACGCCGCTGTCCGAACGATTGGTGCGCGCCGACAGGGCGTCGATCAGGGTCAACCTGGCCACGACACGAAGCGTATCCGTGGCGAACTCCAGCTTGCCGCTTTCACCGATCAGCCGGACGGCGTGCCGGGCGAAACGCCTGGAGCCGTAGAGATGGTTGGAGGTTTCGGAGCCGGAAACGGCCGAGACGTTCTGCCCGGCGAATGCGAGGACGAGCAGCGCCATGAGGGTATGTCCTCGATCGGCGCTCGTGCCAATGCCTCGTGCAGAGCGTCTGATCGCCGATCATTTTGAGGCCGTTTTGAGTCACGTCCGGCCGGGTCTTGGCTGCAACATCGATACCCTCGTTTCTGTCCTCGCCGCCGAGCGCGGTTGGATCGGCCCTGCCCTTGACTTGTCTGGCCTCCGGCATCCGGAAGTGAGCAGTCTGCACCTTGCCGTCACTGTCGAGATACATGGCGGTGCAATCGCCCTTGCCGGGCTTGCCGTAGACGCGCTCCGCCTTCGGCGGCAATTGCGGCTGTCCGAAATTGCTGACTTCGACGATGGCGCCCTTCTTGGGAAGGCTGCGCACCGAGGAATGCTTCGACGTTGGTGGTGTAGCGGGTATCCTCGTCAGCCGGTCCGAAGAGGTCTTTCGCCCACTCGATGCCGTAGGCCCGGCGGAGATCGTCGCCGAAACTCGCATCACGCGCGAACATGCGTGTCTTGGTGAGACCGTTGGCGATCGCCCACCAGGATGCTGTGTCACCCTTCTTCGGCTTGTGGGCCTTCCAGACTTCCTTCTGCTCGTCGAGCGACGCCGCGGAAATCGTGCGAAGCTGCTGTTCGTTCGGCATGTCGCCCTTGGCCATGTGGTCGAGCATCGCCGGCAGCACATTGACGAGCAGGCGAAGCTTGCGGATTTGCCGCACCGGCAATGCCAAAGCGATCGCAATCGCCCCCTCTGTCCAGCCGAGGGCGACGAGGCGCTCGATGCCGCGCCATTGATCGACCGGGTTAAGCGGCTCGCGCGCGATGTTTTCGATCATCGAACGCATCGCGCCATTGTCGTTGGCAGCCTCGACGACGATAACATCGATTTCCTCGATGCCGGCGGCGATCGCCATGCGGGTGCGCCGGTGACCGGCTTCGATGACATAGCCCACCGGCTTCGGCGAAAATGACGGGCGGCTGGATGATGCCGACGGCCTGGATGGCCGCAAGCAGCAGCGCGTCGGCCTGGGGCGTCGACTTTGACTGGCGGGTGTTGTCGGGATTGTCCTTCAGCGCGCACGCGGATCGACCTTCATGAGTTGCATGGGAGTGTTCCTTTCCGAGGATGCGGACCTGGCACTCTGCCGGTCCTTCCTGTCTTCATCTTTTCCTGAAGACATCTCCCGGACCCAAAGCGGCCCGTCCGGCGCAACTGCGGTCGAGCAGCCCTGCAGCGAAGGACAAGCGGGGCTTACAGCCCTGCTAAGGACGAGTGGCCGGGATGCGGAGGCGGCGGTTGAGCGATAGCGGCGGCGGGAGGACCGATCTGCGACCGGTTTTCCTTCCCTTTCCCCTTTCCCAACTTCTTCTGATAAGCGCTCTGCTACAGAGTTCGCAACCTGGTTGCGAGGGAACAAAAAAATGGGCCGTCGGAAAACCAAGGCCCATGAAGTGTGAAGGTTAAAAACCTCCAGAGGGGAACAGCTGTTGCGGCGGCACTGGGAGGAGACCGCGATGTGCATCAGCTGTGTGCGCTATGATGAATTTTGATCAGATGGAAGACATTTATTGTGCAATGCACCGCGCTCGCATACTGGATCGAGCGCCGCCGCCGCTTCGGCGACCCATGAGCTTCGTGCGGACCGGGCCTGAGCAATAGGCGTCAGATGTCTGCCAGGAGCCATCAGCGAGATCGCGGAAGATGGCGTCACCGAGTTCGTCGATCACAGCGTCGGGGTCGCGATGCAGCAACTCGGCAGTATGCTCGGGATCGACGCGGCGGCGTTTGCTGAGGACGACAGCCAGCGCATCGCCAGCACTGGTGATGACGGGTGGTGCCGGAGGAGAGATGACCCGCTCGGTGAAGATCGGACCGGGCTTTGCCTTATCCGTTTCGAGGTCGTAGTCCTCGATCGAAGCCACCAGCCAGCAATCCGGGTCGTCCAAGAACGGCTTGAGATTGGACCGGCGATGGGTTTCGCGGATCTCACCGCTTTCCTCATCCTCAGAGATCGAAACCGTTGTGTGCTTAATCGGCCCGAAGTCGTTGCGGCGATGGTCCCGGCAAGTGCGCGGGGTTTTGGTATCCGAGCGATGAGTGCGGCCGGAAACGGTTGTAATCGTCCGTCCATTCAGCAATGGCGCGCTTCGGGCATGATCGAGGCCGAAAAACAGGCTTTCGTTGAGCAACTCGTCGTTGTTGCGACCCCAGGGAATCACCGGTTCAACCCAAAAGCCAGAGCGTTTTTCAGCAGCCTGCTAGACCGTCTTTCCGACACATGCCCTTCACCACCTCCCGCTAGCGAGCAAGCCTAAGTGTCTGTTCAAGAATGGCTGGCGGTCGTGGGGTTGAGTGAAGGGCGGCAATCAGATTCTTTGTATTTTGCGACAAATACGGAGAGATCGAATGGCCTGGACACCCTTCACCCGGCGTCATCATGACAGAAGCCGCATGCGCTACGCAAGCGATCTGACTGACCGTGAGTGGGGCCTGATCGAACCCTTTATGCCAAGGCAGCCTCGACTGGGCCGCCGACGCAAGACGTCGCTTCGGGCGGTGATGGACGCGATTTTCTATCTGCTGCAGTCAGGCTGCCAATGGGCATTGCTGCCGCATGATTTTCCACCGAAGAGCACGGTCTATCATTATTTCAAGCGGTTCTGCCGGGACGGGACGTGGCGTCGTATCCATGACGCGCTCTACTGCCGGACGCGGCGGCTTGAGGGGCGCGAAGAACAGCCGTCATTTGCCATCATCGATAGCCAATCGGTGAAGACCGGCCCAGATGCCCGTCTCGATATCGGATACGACGCAGGCAAGAAGATCAAGGGCCGCAAGCGGCACATTCTGGTTGATACCCTGGGCATGCTTCTGAAAGCGGAGGTTCATTCGGCAGGTATTCAGGATCGTGATGGAGCAGCACTTGTTTTCGACAGGCTCGTCAACCGCTTTCCATTCATCGAGAAAATTTGCGGCGATGGCGGGTATCAGGGCCCGACAGTCGAAGAGGCCAGTCCGCGATCGATGGAAATCGTCAAACGCAATCAGGCCGGCTTTCAGGTGCTCCCGAAGCGATGGATCGTCGAGCGGACGTTGGCGTGGCTCGGCATAAACCGCCGAATGGCAAAGGATTTCGAGCGCTTCTCTGGCACAAGCCTCGCCTTCATTCAGACCGCTATGATCAAGCTAATGACAAGAAGGCTCGCTCGATATCCGCTTTCTTGAACGGACTCTTACAATACCGAACTAAAAACCGAGCCGCTCGGCAACGGTTTCCGGCTATTCGCAGCGATTTCGGCAGACTCGTTCAAATCGACCGAATTTTTCAATAGCGATTCGATAAGCGAGTACATGTACACTTTTGAAGTGCATTTCTCCGAGCAGGAAGCTTCACAGCAGGCGTCAATTATGATTACGAAGCTCTATGAAGACCAGATTACGGCCTTCGTTCAGAAGAGCGAGGATTTGCTGAGCCAGCTCGAAAATAACAGGCTGGATCCTGTTCAGTATCAGTCACTTGCTGATGTATATCAGAACATGATTGAGGCGGCGAGAGCAAAGCTCAAGTCGCTCGAAACATCGCCTCAGAGCCTTGCAGTCGTCTCCATGTAAGGACGGTGAGACAATCGATGTATGAATAGCCCCTAGATTTGTAGACGCCTTCTCCCCTAAATTGAGGCAGGAGGCCTACATGGGCAAAGTAATTTCACCTCTTCAGAAAATCGCCGCGCACACATGAGGCCGCCGCTCGGGCTACGCCCTCCCGAAGGTCTCATGCGTGCGCCGCTAGTGTGACGTCCCAGAGATTATGAGTCGTTGAACAAAGGTATTGGATAAGACTTGCCATCTTTTCGCGGGCTTGGTCTGTCGAGGACATCCATCGGATTTGAGCGCCACTTTCGGTTCGACGCCGCTCCCAGGCGTCAAACTCGGATTTGGGCAAGTCGCGGTTGTCGATGCGGCGGTCAAGACACTGTCGGCGCATGACGCCGATCTCGATCTCGGCCATATTGAGCCACCTCGCTTGGCGGGGCGTGTAGTGGAATTCCAGACGTCGCAAGATCGACGCGCCTCGGCTAGGTTATCCGTCACGACACGGACCCGGTTGGCGTCGGGATAATCGAGGTCGACGAGGTCGCGCATGCAGACGGCGAAGTCCTCGTTGGCGCGCCGATCTGTGACCTTGACCTTGCGCCATGACCTATTGGCGTCTACCATAATGAAGAGATTGGCCATGCCATTGCGCTTGTATTCGGAGTCGTAGCGGTATCGCTTCCCCGGTTTCTGGACGATAGGCACGCGCACCTCGCCGATGAGCTGGATCGGACTTTCATCGAAGCAGACGACTGGCCGCTTAGGATCACTCGGCTCGGCGTAAAGATCGAGGAGATCCTCCATCCGGGCAATATATTCGCCATCGATTTTGGCGATGCACCACATCTTCTTCTGCCGGGGCTTCGGCGGCCGGTCCGGCAGCAAGGCAATTGCCTCGATCAACTCGGGACGGGCCAGCAGCCGGACCGGCCGGCGCCAATGGCTGACCCAGGTGACCTCGACCGGATCGGCAGCAGGACTGATGCGCTGGACGGAGCGCTCGGGCACATCGGAGGCAACCGGTGCCACCCGATACACACGCTGGCCGCGGTTGCCGTAGATATCGATCAGCGGTGTGACGTCCTTTATCTCGTCCTCGACCAGCGAGGAGGATTTCTGGCGCTCCTCCAGCGGCTCAGCCATCACCGCAACCAGAGTGAGCTTCTCGATCCCGAAGCCGGGCTCGATCTTCTCCGTTCGATCGCGAAACAATTTCGTCAGCCACGCAACATCGCGCACTGGCTTCACCGTGCCGGCGCGGATTGCCTGCCGCGTACCGTCAACCTTTTCGACGATCAGGTCGGCGCGCCGAACACCAAGGCCGCGCCTCTGCAGCTCCTCGATCAGTTGCACGACCAGACGGCCGACATATTTGTTGATGGTTTCGGCAGCACCGATCGGCTCGGCGAAGGCGCGGCTCACCTCGACGAGCTCGGCGGTGCGGATCGGATCGATCGGTTCAGGGACGCGGCCGAACATCTGGTCCAGCCGCCGGCCAATCTCCGGACCGAAACGAAGCGTCAGCGGCGCGCGCGGCGTATTGGCCAATTCGCCGATTGTCTGGAAACCGAGCGTGCGCAGATCGCTGACGACTTTCCCGGAAAGGCGCAGCAACGATATCGGTAGCTTTTCGACGGCGCGAACAGTCTCACCTGAAGGCACGATGACCGTTTCGCGGCTGATGGCGCGGGCGCAGGCGTGTGCTGCACCCCAGGTGTCGGCGATCGCGACACGGGGAGTGAGTTTTTTGGCCAGGAACTGATTGGCGATCTTCGACATCATGGCGAGCTCGCCGCCCTGCAGGTGATCGGCACCCTCCGTGTCCATGACGATCCCGTCGGTCCCATCGACTGCGACGATCGGGGAATAGAGCGTCAGCGCCCAAAGCGTAATGCGTTCGAGTGCTGCGGCATCCATTGCAGGATCCGCATCGACCAGCATCAGGCCGCGGAACAGCGCCTGTGCTTTCGCCGCCGGCATGCCGACATGCACGCCGGCTTTTCGGGCGGCGGCGTCGGCAGCCGATACCCAGCGTTTCGAGCCGCTCCTGGCGATCACGGCGATCGCCTGTTCAGGCGGAATAGACGGATCGGCGCGACGAATGCGATCCGTCGGCAGATCCGGAAGATAGATCGAGACGACCCTTGTCATCGCACGCCCTCACGAGAAACTCAGCACATTCACCCGCTTTCACGCGCATCAATTCCAGCAACCATTGGGCTCGTCCGACACCCGGCACTGGCAATTCCTCCGACGGCATGACGCTCACCCGCCACCGCGTGGTCGACGCCGTCGGCTGCCCGAAATCATTGGCCTCCGTCTGCCGTCGCCAGCGTCGGACGGCGAGCGCCATCGTGCCTGTTCGCTCAGCCGCCAACTGCAGCCGGCGCGAGCTGACCATCGGCAGGCGAACGAGTTCACCGACGACGGCGCCGAGCCCGCCAAAGGACAGCCCTTCCTCCATGTTTGCCAGGACGTCCTCCTCCCTGTCTGATTCGACAAAGATCACCCGGTCGGGATGGAGACCGACCTCGGCGAGCGCAGGAAAGAACAGATCGGGACGCGTCAGGCACCAGACGATCGGACCTTTGGTCCGCGCTGCTATCCCCGCCGCACACAGGGCCACCGCCGCACCATCCACCGTGCCCGACCCGCCGCCGGCAAATTCGTGCAACGCGCCATGGGCCAGACCACGTCCCGGCAGGACAGAGTCGATTTCCGGCACGCCGAAGGACAGACAGCCAGCCTTCATGGCTGACACGCCCTCCAGCGAGGCGATGCGCTCGCGCAGATCGGAAATCACCCTTTCACGGGCAGCAGTCATCGTTCACGGCTCCCTTCAAGGTCGTGTTGTCGGCCGACGTCATGTCAGACAAATGCGGATGTTCTCTTTCTGTTCCGAGGCAATTAAAGAGTCAAGCGACCTGAGGGATGGGAATATTATCCTGAACATTAGAAATCAGCAGAATACCCATGGGAATCAGCCGAATAGCGGCCTGCAGATTTTTTTCCGAGCGTCTGCGATCGCTAATCCCTTTGTGTGAATTGCGGGGACAAGTCGGCATCGTCACAGTGTCTTTAAGATTTTTCTGCTGAACTCCCGGCATGATGAAGCCTCCGAGATCAAAGCCCCTCCTTCGTGACACCGAGGCCCCGATCCGTTCCCGGCCGCGAGGCAAGCGAAATCCAGCCCAGCCACAGCTCCCTTTCGATCCCATGCCTGAGCGCGTCGAGCCTGCGCTGGCGCAATTGAAGTCTCATCCCCCGAAGGGAAGCGAATGGAGTTGGGAGCTGAAATGGGATGGCTATCGCCTTGCCGTTCATATCGAACCGCGGGGGATCCGGATCCTCACGCGTGGCGGACATGACTGGACGCATCGGTTTCCGGCGATAGAGCAGGCCGCCCGAGCGCTCGGGTCGGCGACGATGATCATCGATGGCGAGGCGGTTGTGCTCGACGAAGAGGGCCGGCCGGATTTCGGGCTGCTGCAGCAATCGCTGGGCGCATCCGGCAAACAAACCGGCAACCGTGCCTCCGACGCCGTCCTTTACGCTTTCGATCTTATCTATCTTGATGGCCACGATCTGCGCGGTGTCGAATACCGGTCCCGACGGCACCTTCTCGAGGACACGTTAAACGTCGCAAACAATGATGAAGCCGGCTCCATTCGGCTATCGGAAACACTCGATGCCGAACCGACTGTCCTCCTGGAGCATATCTGCCGCCTCGGCCTGGAAGGCATCGTCGGCAAGCACCTCGATCGGCCCTATCGTTCCGGCCGAACCGGCGATTGGGTGAAAGTCAAATGCGTCCAGAGCGAGGCCTTCTTCATTGTCGGCTATGAGAGGTCGACAGCGTCCCCTGCCGCCTTCGGCTCTTTGGTGCTCGCCGCCTACCGCGGAGCCGACCTCGTCCACGTCGGAAGCGTCGGCACGGGCTTCAGGCAAGCCGAGATCATCAGGCTGCGGAAGATGCTGGACACGCTGCGATGGAAGCGAAAGCAGCCGCCTCTGCCCTATTCCGGAAGTGCCGATGTTATCTGGGTCCAGCCTACGCTCATTGCCGAGATCGAGTTTCGCGCCTGGTCGACAGACGGGAAACTTCGCCATCCATCCTACAAGGGCCTGCGAGAGCGCCAGGACAATGCAGACGTCTTCCGGCTCGGCTAGCGAAATCAGCGCAATCCGCTAGATTGCCTCCATTGAGCTCGAGCAAAGTAGATGGCCTGCTATGTGCAATCTGTATCGCATGGAAGACAAGGACTGGGTCGCCAAATGGGCCCAGGACGCCGAAAGCCTGATCAACCTGATGCCGGCCTACCAGATGAACCCCGATCAGATGGGGCCGATCGTCCGCAACACCGCCGACGGAAAGAAGCAACTGGTCCATGCGCGCTGGGGTCTCCCCTCCCCGCTATTCGCCCTCAAGAAAGAAGCTGAGAAGAAGGCCGAAAAACTGCGCGCCAAGGGCAAGCAGGTCGACTTCGAAGCCTTGCTGCGTGATCAGGTGGATGGCGGCACCACGAATGTCCGCACTCTCAATTTCCCCCACTGGAAGCGTTGGTTCGGCATCGAGCATCGCTGCCTTGTCCCTGTGACCAGGGCACTGTAAAGTTATCAGCGGATTGATGCAGCGATAGCTGGCCGGGACGGCTGTCAGGCTGGGGCGACACACGCGATTTTGTTCCAGATTTGCATGGCGGCGTTACGCAGGTCTCGATGTTGAGCCGATGACAACGTATTGCGGGAAAAGTGGAACAGGTTGGCAATCGGATCATGGATGGAAACGAACCGCTGAAGCTGGCGTGCCGACTTGAAGCGTTTCATGGTCCTTTCGCGTCGTCGGGTCGGCTGGTGCGAATTTTCCGCTCGATTATTGAGGCCTTTGTGCGACCGGTGTTCGACACCGGGCATGAGGTCGCGCCTGGCGGCATCATAGGATCGGAGCTTGTCGGTGATCATGACCCGTGGTGTCCGCCCTTGAGCCTTCAGCAACTTACGCATCAGACGCTTTGCCGCCTTGGCATTTCGGCGGCTTTGCACCAGTACGTCGAGGACGAAGCCGTCCTGATCGACCGCACGCCAGAGCCACTGCTTCTTGCCATTGATGGCCACCACACATTCGTCGAGATGCCATTTGTCGCCCAGGCAGCCGGCTGACCGTCGCTTGATCTCCCGGGCGAAATGCCGTCCGAATTTCTCCGCCCAGCTTCGAATGGTCTGATGCGTGACGATGATGCCGCGGGCCGCCAGCATGTCCTCAACCATGCGCAGGCTGAGCGGAAAGCGAAAGTAGAGCCATACCGCGTGCGCAATGATCTCAGCGGGAAAGCGGTGGCGACGATAAAGCGGATCACGAGCAACTTCTGACATGGCCCATGTACGCACATCTTCATCAGCCGTCCGTTAACTTTACGGTGCCCAACCGCTCTCCCCAACCAGCATTTCTGACCGTTGATGCGCACCACGACTTCATCGAGGTGCCAGACATCGCCTTTCGTCGGCGCCTTGCGGCGTATGCGGCGCGCATAATCAAGGCCATGCTTTCGGCACCATCGGCGGATGGTCTCGTAGGAAACGAAATCGAGCAGCATTTCCTCGACATCGCGCAGGCTCAGATTAAAGCGAAAGTAGAGCCAGACAGCACGGGCTACGATTTCGATCGGATAGCGGTGGTTCTTGTAGGTCGGTGCACTCACGGTCATGGGCGCGCTGCCACCTCAATTTCCTTACCGCTCAATCAATGTGACAGTACGAAGCATGGCGCCAAATCGCGCGCCTTCACGCCGAATGAACCAAAGCCTCACTCCCAGATCTTGTCTTCGCAGCGTTAAGTTTACAGTGCCACACGAAATGTTGCCATGAGCCAACCGACCGGAAACCCTGTCGCGTTCGCTCCCGTTTTCTCGCAGGTGAGAATTCTCCGCCCGGTTGTTCAAGCCTTTATGCGAGCGGTGTTGACCTGGCGTTTGGCCGCCCCGTAGGAGCGCAATTTGTCGGTGATCATACGCTTTGGCGGCATGCCCTGCTTCTTCAGAAGTCGCGTCAGCAGGCGCTTGGCCGCCTTGGTGTTACGGCGCGTCTGGACGATCTCGTCGAGCACATATCCGTCCTGATCAACCGCTCTCCCCAACCAGCATTTCTGACCGTTGATGCGCACCACGACTTCATCGAGGTGCCAGACATCGCCTTTCGTCGGCGCCTTGCGGCGTATGCGGCACGTAGAGCTATGCTGGAATTTGGGTGACGAGGTTGATCAAGCGGCGCTCTGTGGCTTCAATTCGATGACCTCGATTCCGTCCTGGAATTTGGCACCTGCGATGAGTTTCGGCAACTGATTTTGTCCTTTCAATCGTCGCCACGTCCTGGCGGCGGCGATTACCAGCTTGAGGCATCGTCAACTTAACGGAATGTGGAATTCGATGTGCGATGAAGGTTGATGACAGACCGTGATCCACTCTATCGTCGACATCGCTTTCCCGCTGAAGTTATTGCCCACGCCGTGTGGCTCTATTTCCGTTTCCCTCTGAGCCTGCGAATGGTCGAGGACTTGCTGGCTGCCCGTGGGATCATTGTCTCGCACCAGACCGTCCGGCTGTGGGCGGAGAAATTCGGCCGCACCTTTGCCAACGAGATCCGTCGTCGATCATCCGGTTGGCTTGGGGACAAGTGGCATCTCGATGATGCCGTTGTTTCAATCCGCGGCAAGAAGCATTGGCTGTGGCGCGCAGTTGATCAGGACGGTTTCGTCTTGGAGGTTCTCGTACAAAGCCGCCGAAATGCAAAGGCCGCCAAGCGCCTGATGTGCAAGCTCTTGAAGGGTCAGGGACGGTCGCCGCGTGCGATGATCACCGACAAGCTGCAGTCCTACGGCGCAGCAAAGCGAGAGATCATGCAGGGTGTCGAGCATCGCTTCCACAAAGGGTTGATAATCGGGCGGAGAATTCTCACCAACCAGTCCGGCGGCGAGAGCGGATCATGAAGTGCTTCAAGTCACAGCGACATCTACAACGCTTCGTCTCCATCCATGATCCGATCGCCAACCTATTTCAAATCCCGCGCCACGACATCTCCTCCGGCCACCATCGCGAACTGCGCACGGCGGCGATGAGCGTGTGGGCGAAAATTGCCTGAGCATGAGAGATATCTGCGGATGGCGTCTTTCGCTGGCCTTTCATCCGTTAAGCTTACGATGCCGCCGCATAGCCTCAATTATATGTCGTTCGGGGTCGCTTTTCGTTGCCCTCGACGCCACTTTGACAGGCGCTGCTCGGCGCCCCGACATCCGGCGATGGAAGGCGGCCAAGGCTCGAATGTCAATGCCGGATGAAATTTCCCCAAAAGTGCCGAAGTAAAATTCCCCGCTCATACCTGTGTCCTGCTGCGCGGAGTGTTGTTGCGGCCGCCGAAGCTGGAGGTTTGGCCGCAACCAGGTCAGCGAACGGACCGTATTCAGTTAGAAGCCCGGCCTTTGGCGGATCGCAGCTTTCAGGCGTCCGGGAGATGAAGTGGCTCAACGTATTTGGCGACATCGGCTGGGCGAGGAAACTTCTGACCTAAAAAGCCAAGGACGGTCGCGCAAAGTCCCAACGACCAAGCGCACCGTGCGGGCGTAAAGGCCGCCGCCTCATCGCGAGGAACATCCTGGTTGTCATCCTGAATGTGGACCTTGTTGCGGAATTTGCGCAGGGTGTGCAACTCGTCGTAGATGCCTCCCCCGAGTTCATTGAGCAGATCGTATTTGCGCATCACGTCGATGATGTTGTTGAGTTTGTCGATCTTTTTGCCTTCAATTTCACGCCGGTCGGCTGCGGCAATGTTTGGCACGCCTTCCCGATTGAAATTCTGCGCGCGATAGATGATTTGCCCGAGTGCCGCTTCGAGAATAGCTCCGACCTGAACAACCACGAACTTATTTAGCCTGCCGTCGTCGTTGTGTGCACAGAGCGAGCGCAAGACATCAGCATTGTAAACAAGGTTGTCGCCCACCTTGAAATCGCCGATGAAGTTTGAGGGTATCTCGACCACGATATCGTTTCTCCTTAATTATGGAGCGGCTCGCTGCGCCGGACGCGGTTGAACCCGATTTCGCACTTGATCGTAAATCCTGAGCTCGCCAGGCATTTCGAGAGTGACTGCAAGACCGAAAGGAACAAATTCGTCAATGGGACCAGCCGGATCAGGCTCTCTCTGGATTTTCAGCCGCAAGCTCATTCCTTCGGCGACGACCGCGGCTTGTGCCCCGCTCCACACCCGCGTAAAGACGGTCCCGCGATTGGTCTGGTTCCCATCCGGTTGCCAACCATCGGCAGAAACACCAAGCCCCGCGATTTCGACGGGATCGAGGATCTTCATCCTCACGGCGCGATAGGATTTCCGACCCGGCACGACCGGTGTAAACCAAGCTAATGTGGCAGTCACCGAGTGTGCACGTGCTTGGCCGCCGATCACAGCCGGAATCGGCACCAGTACATCGACGCTCCGCTCCCTGCCAAGTGAACCAACACACCAGAAGGTGGCGCGGTCCGCGGCACAAGCGACGGCATCATCGCTGTCGAATACGCCATATCCAAGGAAGCGGCGAATGTTGTCCTTTTGACGCGGAGCCTGACCCTGGCCGAATGGCCCTAGTAGCTCTTTGACCAAGCCGGCCGCCGCATTCGGCCAGCGCGCTGGGTGCACAAGCAGAGCCTTGATGAGGACAGCTCGTTGGGTATTCGTCAACTGCAGAAATTCCTGACCATAGGCCGCTTCCAAGGCATCGTGGATGCGGTGAGCCGTTCGGGAAGCAAGTGCCGTTGCTGCGCTCGTCCCATTTGTGAACCCTTCAGCATTCTCAAGGCCTGGGCGTGGCGGCGCGGCAACTTTGAGGCCCGCTCCTCGACTTGCGCCCGCTGGTGCGACCGTGATGCTCCCCGCGCTGGCGACGACGCGAAGGTGCTCTCGTGCCCCCGGCATAAGAATATCTGGCTTAACGGAGCCTCCGAATCCGGGACCCAGGGCGCTGGACGGGTTCGCAGTGTCGAGCTCGGAATAGGGGTTCACGTTAACGCGAGCCAAGGCTCGCTCCCCGGTCGGCACCCAATCCAGGTTTCGAGCGCCGATGGTCAACCCATTGATCGTTTCGGACGGAGAGAGCAAACGACGGTCGGCGACAACTGCCGCCACCGCGTAGATCACGCCTCGCGCGCGCTGATCCGCACTGGCATCCTCGAAGGCAACCCTGTTTTCAAAGGCCGCGACGGGGAATTGTGTCGTGATATTGCCGGCGCTGACGAGGAAAAGGATACCGAAGCGGTATGCCAGTCTGTCGAGAAGTCTCGCCCAGGGCGACAGCTGGCCGTAGAATGGGCGCCGGACATTTCCAAGCGAAATATTGATGATGATGACATGGGGAGCTGAGGGTTGATTGCCCGCGCGCATACGCATGACAGCCTGATAGATCAAATCGATGACCAGCCTGTCCGACGGAAAGCGGTCGTTCTCGCCTAGAACAGGAATGCAGTGCACCTGACGAGGCAGCGGCGGTTCCGGCTTGTTGCGATCACCGTGAACAATGAGGGAGGCCATGGCCGAGCCGTGATAGCGTTGCGCCACAAGAGCGCCGGGCTCAAGCCCGAAATGATCCTCCACACTCAAATGAGGCTGCAGCAGCGGGTGCCCCGCGACGGGAACACCATCAAGAAGCGCAAGAATCGGGTCGGCGGTGACAGGTCCCATTGCTGGCGCAGGAGCAGCCAGCAGAAGATCATTGGTGTCAATTTCCGTGACGACGCTCTGCGGGCGAATGTGCATGATCGGCTCGACACCGGCCAGGCTGCCGGGAGCCCGCTCCACGACCGTCCGAATTGCTGCCACTGGCAGCTCGGCAAGGATGGCGTGGTAGGCGATGTCATCCAGTCTGGCGCGACTGAGAAGTCGACCGCCACTCTGCCCGATCGCCTCCACGACAGTCGCTTCACTGATCGCACCTGCGCCGGGAGACGCACGGAACACCAGTTCGATTTCAAGAGGAACAAGCTCGTCGTCGGCCCGACCTTCGATCTCCTCAGCCAGGACAGCCGCGTCCAATCGCTGGACGCGATCGGCAGGACCCCAAACACGAAGGTCGCGAAGACAGGCAAAGACGTCCCGCCATGGTGTAAAGCCCTGTGGTAACACTCGGCCCGCCACCCAGGTTCGCCATAGCGACTCTATCTGCCGCAGTGCCCGCAAATCCGGTACAAGCAAGTAGGCAACGGGTGCCTTGTCCTCATCGCCCGACAGCTCTTCTTCGTCGATAAGTTCGAGGCCCGGCACGTTGTTGATTGCCCGTGCAAAGGCGGCAATGCTCCCCTTCACTTCGAATACGAGAAGTCGCTCAGGCGCCAGCGCGGCTGGATCGGCGCGAAGCGCGAGCCCCGCCGGGTCGCGCTGCAGCACGTCTGTCAGGCGCTGAAATTTCGCGCCAAAGCGCTGGTTCTGGTCAGCGGTTGAGTTTGGTTGAGGGCCGCGTACGACCGCTTGACGGCCGGGTGCTCTTGGCTGCGGGGCGGTCGGATGCAGTCTCAGTATCGGTTTGGTCGGGTCGCTCGCCATTCAAAACCTCGGGGCTAACTCTTGTTGCCCAGAGGTCCAGTTCTGAACGAAGTGCATCGTCGATGGAAAGCTCCCCCAAGCCCAATATCTGTCGTCTTCGCACGTTTTGGCAGAAATCCAAAGCCTCTGCAAAACTTACGGTACCCAATTTCGCAGCGATCGATTTGGCCGCAGCCTTAGGCGCATCGGGCCATTGCGAGATAATGCGGTTGAGGAAGACCCCGATCCTCTGGCGGTCCGGGGCCGGGAAAGCCAGCCGCATCTGGAAGCGGCGCCAGACTGCCCGGTCCAGTAGCTCGGCGTGGTTGGTCGCGGCAATCACAACGACGTAACTGGGCAGCTGGTCGAGCTGCATAAGCAGGAACGAGACGACGCGTTTGATTTCGCCGGTCTCGTGGGTATCGCCACGTTCCTTGCCGATTGAGTCGAACTCGTCGAAGAACAGAACGCTCGGCCGCGTACGGACATAGTCGAAGAGCTTGCGTAGGCGCGCATTCGTCTCGCCGAGATAGCTGCCGATCAGAGCGTCGTATCTGACAACGAAGAACGGGAGCCCGAGTGCCTCCGCCACAGCCTCGGCGAATGAGGTCTTGCCATTACCGGGTGGTCCAGAAAGCAGGATCCGATGCCGCGGCTCATAGCCATGAGCCCGCAACACGTCGGCGCGCGTATGTTCTTCGATGAGCTGCCGGCCGCCCTGTTCCACTGGAAGAGGCAGCATCAGTTGACTGAGCTGAAGCCGTGGCTCGAGCTCGAGAATCGTGTCCTTGCCGGAGCCGGCGGGGCTGGAGGCGGCAGTCAGCGCCGGGGGCGTTATGGCGACCGTAGACAACGCCCGTTCAAGCCGATCGGCGACGATATGGTGGTTTTGTGCCCGCTCTTCAGCGACCAGCGCTTCCGTAGCAGATTTCAGCATCGCCCGATCGCCGGATGCACCGGCGCGTACGAGGGAAATGAGAAGGTCGCTTCGGGCCATGTCGATCGCGTCTCTTAAGGTTCTGAACTTAAACTCGCGGCAACGCGAATCGTTGCCCAAATAGTTGAAAAAGTCTTCCCATGCGCACGTCCCGCACTTCTATACATGAAATTTACACCTCGCCAACACTCACATGGAAACCGCCGTTCTCAATTACCCGCCGTGAGTGTAATTTCTGATCCAGCTACGGGCAAAAATAGGGGTCTGACTCATATTTGATGATTTCGCGGTCGAAACTGGGCATCGTCAACTTAACGGAATGTGGAATTCGATGTGCGATGAAGGTTGATGACAGACCGTGATCCACTCTATCGTCGACATCGCTTTCCCGCTGAAGTTATTGCCCACGCCGTGTGGCTCTATTTCCGTTTCCCTCTGAGCCTGCGAATGGTCGAGGACTTGCTGGCTGCCCGTGGGATCATTGTCTCGCACCAGACCGTCCGGCTGTGGGCGGAGAAATTCGGCCGCACCTTTGCCAACGAGATCCGTCGTCGATCATCCGGTTGGCTTGGGGACAAGTGGCATCTCGATGATGCCGTTGTTTCAATCCGCGGCAAGAAGCATTGGCTGTGGCGCGCAGTTGATCAGGACGGTTTCGTCTTGGAGGTTCTCGTACAAAGCCGCCGAAATGCAAAGGCCGCCAAGCGCCTGATGTGCAAGCTCTTGAAGGGTCAGGGACGGTCGCCGCGTGCGATGATCACCGACAAGCTGCAGTCCTACGGCGCAGCAAAGCGAGAGATCATGCAGGGTGTCGAGCATCGCTTCCACAAAGGGTTGATAATCGGGCGGAGAATTCTCACCAACCAGTCCGGCGGCGAGAGCGGATCATGAAGTGCTTCAAGTCACAGCGACATCTACAACGCTTCGTCTCCATCCATGATCCGATCGCCAACCTATTTCAAATCCCGCGCCACGACATCTCCTCCGGCCACCATCGCGAACTGCGCACGGCGGCGATGAGCGTGTGGGCGAAAATTGCCTGAGCATGAGAGATATCTGCGGATGGCGTCTTTCGCTGGCCTTTCATCCGTTAAGCTTACGATGCCTGCCGAAGATCGGCGGATTCCAATCCTTCAAAACCGCGCGTCGAACTATCGCAGGGTTCGAAGCGATACTGTGGCTGCGAAAAGGGTTTGGCTTCTCCGGAGAGTGGACCGTCAATGATCAGAACGATCTGCTCGCGCGTCTCTTCGGACTTCAAAAGGCAATAAGGCGTGAAGAGCAGAACGTATTTCAGCTCAACGCGTTCGGCCGACCGCTTTGCGACACACGCGTTTCGCAACCCAGCGCTGGATGCACCCGAAGCCTCCCACAACGCCAGGGTCGCAGAAGCCCAAAACGGCCTATTTTTGCGCCATCACAATGACCCGCGGGCAATAAATTTCATTTTTTTATGGACATCGAGCGTATATCCACCTACATAACGTTCAACTTCTCCGCCGAAGCGCTGGTTTCGAAGGAACATGAAGCGCCGAACGCAGACGTTACTGTCGATGATTGCCATGATGACAGAGCCATACTTGGATGGCCAGATAAGTGATTAAATCAATAGCGCTTTGCTACGTTGAAAATACAGCCGACACTTGGAAGTGCGCAGCAGATACTGTCGTCTCGACAAGCATCGGCTAAAAAAGGAGAATGCCTGGCCTCTTGAGCTCGGCGCCCAAATTATATGAATTCTGCAACTGAAAAAGACGCGCCGACACAATCGGCAACGACCAAGATCAGCCTCAAGAACATCTACAAAGTCTTCGGCGAGCATCCGAAAAAAGCCTTCGCACTACTGCGGGCCGGAAAGACCAAGTCTGAAATTCATGCAGCAACGGGCTGCTCGATCGGCGTCAACGACGCCAGTTTCGATATTCGTGCCGGCGAGATATTCGTGATCATGGGCCTGTCGGGCTCCGGCAAATCAACGCTGCTGCGCCTTCTCAACCGACTGATCGAACCGAGTTCCGGATCGATCGAGATCGATGGCCGCGACATCACCGGCATGTCGCGCAGCGAGCTGATCGCGCTTCGCCGCCGCGACATCAGCATGGTCTTCCAATCCGTTGCACTGCTGCCGAACCGCACGGTCCTCAACAACGCCGCCTTCGGTCTCGAAGTCGCCGGTGTCGGCGAGGCCGGCCGCAAGCAGAAGGCACTGGCGGCGCTGAAGGCTGTCGGCCTCGATGGCTATGCCGACAGCCGCCCGGACCAGCTCTCCGGTGGCATGAAGCAGCGCGTCGGCCTCGCCCGCGCACTGGCCAGCGAGCCGACGATCCTGCTGATGGACGAAGCCTTCTCGGCCCTCGACCCGCTGATCCGCACGGAAATGCAGGACGAACTGGTTCGCCTGCAGTCGGAACACAGCCGCACCATCGTTTTCGTCAGCCACGATCTCGACGAGGCGATGCGCATCGGCGACCGGATCTGCATCATGCAGAACGGCAATGTCGTGCAGGTCGGCACGCCCGACGAAATCGTCACCCAGCCGGCCAACGACTATGTTCGCTCGTTCTTCCGCAATGTCGATGTCGCCCATGTCTTCAAGGCCGGCGATGTTGCCCGCAAGTCGCAGGTGACGATCATCGAGCGCGAAGGCGTGTCCGCTGCCGCAGCGCTCGAGCGAATGAAGAATTACGATCGTGAATACGCGATCATCCTCGGCCGCGACAAGACCTATCACGGCATGATCAGCCAAACTTCGCTGATCGAGAAGATGCGGGCCAAGGCAGCCGACCCCTATCGCGGCGCTTTCCTGACCGAGATCCAGGCCATTCCGGCTTCCGAGCCTTTGTCGAACGTGCTCGGCAAGGTCGCCGCCAGCCCATGGCCGGTACCCGTCGTCTGCGATCGCAACCGCTATATCGGCTCCATCAGCAAGTCGGCGCTGCTCGAAACGCTCGATCGCGCCAGCTGACCCCAAACACATCGGATATACTATGAACTTCGATATCGGAAACGGCATCGACGCTGCCGTCAATTACGTCCTCGACAATTTCTCACCGCTGCTGGACGCCATCGCCGCGACCATCGGCTTCGTCACGGATGGCATCCAGAATGCCCTGCTGGCTATCCCCATGCCTGTCGGCATCGCGATCTTCGTGATCCTGTCGCTCTGGCGTGTCGGCATCGGCTTTGCGGTGTTCACCGCGCTCGGCCTGCTGCTCGTCAATCACATCGCCCTCTGGGGCCCGATGATGGAGACGCTATCGCTGGTGATCGCCTCGACGCTGATCGCCATGCTGGTCGGCCTGCCGCTCGGCATCTCCATGGCGCGCAAGGATTCCGTCGCCGCCTTCGTGCGCCCTGTTCTGGACCTGATGCAGACCATGCCGGCCTTCGTCTACCTGATCCCGGCCGCGATGTTCTTCGGCCTCGGTGCCGTACCCGGCGCGATCGCCACGGTGATCTTCTCGATGCCACCGGTGGCCCGCCTCACCAATCTCGGCATCCGCCAGGTGGATGGCGAATTCATCGAGGCCGGCAATGCCTTCGGCTGCACCGCTACGCAGTTGCTCTTCAAGGTGCAGTTGCCGAATGCCCTGCCCTCGATCATGGCCGGCATCAACCAGACGATCATGTTGTCGCTGTCGATGGTGGTGATCGCCTCGATGATCGGTGCCGGTGGCATCGGCAACACGGTACTGACGGGCATCCAGCGTCTCGATGTCGGCACCGGCTTCGAAGGCGGTATCGCCGTTGTCATCCTGGCCGTCATTCTCGACCGGATCACCCAGAGCCTCGGAAAACCCCGCGCCGCCTTCTGGCTGGGACTGTTCCGCAAGACCGAGCGCGAGGAACTGGCGACCGCTACCGCCTGATCCCCGCGTCAGACCAATGCGGGCAACGACCCGTCTAATGCGAACCTTCACAAAAGGAGCACATATGTTCAAAACACTCGCAACCCTCGGCCTCGCCGCCGCCCTTCTCGTTGGCACCGTCACAGCGACCATGGCTGCGGATGCCAAGCCGGTGAAGATCGGCTGGGCCGCATGGTCCGACGCCGAATTCGTCACTAAGCTCGCTGCCAGGCTGATCGAGACCAAGCTCAACCAGAAGGTCGAGCTTGTGCAGGCAGACGTGGCGCCGCTCTACCAGGGTGTCGGCCGCGGCGATCTCGATGCGATGATGATGGCCTGGCTGCCGCAGACCCATGCGGACTATTATGCCAAGGTCAAGGAGAAGGTCGAGACGCTCGGCACCGTCTATGACGGCGCCAAGCTCGGCTGGGTCGTCCCGGACTACATTCCCGCAGACCAGATCGGCTCGATCGAGGATCTCAAGAAGGAAGACGTCCAGAAGAAGCTCTCCGGCACCATCCAGGGCATCGACCCCGGCGCCGGCCTAACGCGCCTGTCGGAGAAGGCCGAGAAGGATTACGGGCTGGGCGGCTACAAGCTGCAGATCTCCAGCGAAGCCGGCATGCTGACCACCGTCGATCGCGCCGTGCGCGGCGAAAAGTGGTTCGTGGCCACCGCCTGGAGCCCGCACTGGATGTTCGGCAAGCACCAGCTGCGCTACCTCGACGACCCGAAAAAGTCGCTGGGTGAAGCCGAGCACGTCGACATTCTGGCGCGCAAGGACTTCAAGTCGGAAAATCCCAAGGTTGCCGACTTCCTGTCGCGCATGAAGCTGCCGATTCCCGATCTGGAAGCGGCGATGTTTACCGCGCAGCAGAGCTCCTATGATGAAGCAGTCGACAAGTACATTGCCGACCACCCCGACCAGGTGAAGAGCTGGATCGGCGAGGAAGGCTGATCTCCGACATCATGCTCCCCAGCACCATCGTGCTGGTGAGCATCTTCGCAAGATCGAGCAGGAGCGACAGTTGTATATCGACAGCCCGGACACGTTCTACACGACTGACGACACCATCGGCGGCCGGATATCGCTGGGGCGCGACGCGAACGGCCTGTCGGTCGAAGCCGCCTCCCTCGCAATCGGCATCGCGGCAGGCACCTGGATCGACTGGGAAAACGATCGTGACGCTCCCTTCCCCGACCGCCTCGTGATGATTGCCGAAGCGCTCGGGGTCAGCCTGGCGTGGCTCGTCAGCGGACGTGGCGAAGGGCCAACCTGGATCACCAGTGACAACGTTTCTGCCTTTCGTCCGGACTGACGGCCAACGGCCGCGCCAAACGATTTCAGCAGGACAAGGAACGACATCGATGGATACCAGCACAATCACATCCGAACTGACGCAGAACATACCTGGGGCGCCGGCCCTGGAAGCAGGATCGACAACCGGCCAGCCGATCGATCTCTCCGCCATGCACGCCCTCTATTCGGATATGGGATGGCTGATCGCCGAGCGTTTTTCATCGCTTGAAGACCGCCAGAGGGTATTCGAGCTGATCGAGCTCGGCATGCGAAGCGGTGACCCCAAACTGAAGCATGCGGTATCGACCGGCTTGATCGAAGCGATGATTTCCCGCACCGGCGCGCAGCCGGCGAGGTGGCGACAGATCTCGGCGCAGCTCGGACCGCTGTCCGCTGCCTATATCCACGGATAGCTTTTTCCCCTGCCAAGTTCCGCCCATCTCGGCCGGCATCAGCGTGGATCGCAGATGCCGGCCTGTTCGTCTTCGGCCAGCCCCTTTCTCGTCACGTGCAGGATAGACAGCGCCGGCGAAGGCTGCCGGGTGCGCCGATTGCCGACGGCGCGATCCTGCGAACCCGATTCCCTTCGCCTACCCCTTCGCAATTGCGACAGAAGACATCGGAGTTGAGGAGGTGACCAGACGAAAGGATCAGACGCCGGACTGATGTTCAGGTGCGCCGTGTACAAGCTGAAACTCCGGCGAGTGAACCAGATGAAGATAACGTTTGAGAGCGCCGGTGCAAAAGTCGGCCACGGTAACGGCGCGATAATCTCGCCGTAGGGGCGGAGTAGAACCCGGCCACCTATCTTCCTTCTGCACTGAACGCAGGAGGGACAAGGGGATCTACACCGTGGAATTGGGCGTTGTTGCGTGGATCACCCGGCGACTAATATTGAGCGGTTGTTTTCAGTCTCCTGATCCGGATTTCGACGATGCCGCACACGTTCAATGCCGATCGGCGGGACAAGATTGCCAAGCAGAAATATCAAGTGACGAATTGGCCGGCATATAATGAAAGCCTGCGTCAACGTGGTGATTTGACCATCTGGGTGAAGGATGAGGCCCTGTCTTTATGGACGGCGCGGAGGCGGACATCGCGGGGTGGTCAGCCGAAATACTCGGATCTGGCGATTACGTTGTGCTTGACCCTGCGCGTCGTCTACGGGCTGGCGCTACGCCAGACCCAAGGCTTGATGCGCAGTGTCGCGGCGCTGATGGGGTTCGATATTGCCGTGCCTGACTTCTCCACCCTGTCTCGCCGGAGCAAAGGGCTGGCGTTGCCGTCGACAAAGTCCCGAGCCACAACATCAGGTCCGGTCGATCTGGTTGTCGACAGCACCGGCTTGAAGGTCTTCGGCGAGGGCGAGTGGCTGGAAAACAAGCACAAAACCAAGGCCAAACGCAAAAGATGGCGCAAACTGCACCTTGGTCTCAATCTTGTCAGCGGTGAGATTGTTTGTTCCGATCTGACCGTGGCTGATGTCGGCGATCCGACAGCGTTACCAGGACTTCTGGACCAGATCGGTGGCGCCGTCGAGAAGTTCATTGCCGACGGTGCCTATGATGGAACGCCAAGCCGAGATCTTCTGGCGACACGCTTTGGTGAGATCGTGGAGGTCATTATCCCACCTCCCAAGACTGCCGTTGCCAGCCCTCAATCGGTGCTGGTTCCATCTGTCCGCGATCGCCATATTGCAGAAATGCAGACCAAAGGGCGGATGGCATGGCAGAAATCCACCGGCTAAACAAGCGCAGTCGCGCTGAGACCCAGATGGGTCGATGGAAGGCTGTGATCGGGCCCAAACTCAAAGCGCGAGATTTTGACAATCAGAAGACTGAAGCGACCCTGACCAAGACAATAGATTGGGAGCTGATCGAGAAGCAGTACGATCAGATGATCAAATACACGGCCGCGCTCCGCAGCCGGACCGCCGAGCCGGAGGCGATCCTGCGCCGGTTTGCCCGGGCGGCCGTCAAGCACCCGACCTATGATGCGTTGTCCGAGCTCGGACGCGCCGTCAAAACCATATTCCTGTGCCGCTATCTGGCCGAGGAAGCGTTCCGTCGTGAGATCCACGAAGGATTGAACGTGGTCGAGAACTGGAACAGCGCCAACGGCTTTATCTTTTTCGGCAAGGGCGGTGAGATATCGAGCAACCGCCTGGAGGATCAGGAGCTCTCGGTGCTGGGCCTGCATTTGCTGCAGAACTGTCTGGTCTATGTGAATATCCTGATGTTGCAGCAGATCCTCTCGGAGCCGGCTTGGGCGGGCCGGATGACGGAGGAAGATTGGCGAGGGTTGACGCCGATGATCTATGGCCACGTCAATCCATATGGCGAGTTCGATCCGGACATGGAGCAGCGCATTGCGTTCGAGCCCGCTCTTGCAGCGTAAAGCAGTGTGCTATCGGCGGCTACGTTCCGGCGGCTCACCAAAAATCAAGGGTTTGGCATGGGCGAAAACCTGTTGCCAAATTAAACGTCAAGGCAACAGGTTTGTGCGATGATTCTGGGCTATGCGAGGGTCTCCAAAGCAGACGACCAGGACACCGCCGCCCAGGTCGCGGCTCTCAAGGCCGCCGGGTGCGAACGTGTGTTCGAGGAGAAGGCCTCGGGTGGTCGTTGGGACAGGCCGGAACTCCATCGGCTTCTCGACCAGGTGCGCGCCGGCGACGTCCTGGTGGTCTGGAAGCTCGATCGACTGTCGCGCTCCCTCAAGGATCTGCTTCATGTCCTGGAACAGCTCGACAAAGCTGGCGCCGCGTTCCGCTCTCTGACCGAAGCGATCGAGACTGCCGGCCCGGCCGGCCGAATGATGATGCAAATGCTTGGCTCCTTTGCAGAATTTGAGCGCGCCATGGTCAAAGAGCGTACCCAGGCCGGCCTGAAGAATGCCCGCGCGCATGGCCGCGTTGGTGGTCGTCAACCCAAGCTCACGTCCGATCAGAAGATCGAGGTCCGAGCCATGCTTGACGCCGGCAGAAGTGCCGCCGACATTGCCAGAATATTCCGCGTCCATCGCGCAACCATCAGCCGCGTCGTCGCGCAGGACAGAGCCAGCGCCTCGACCCCGCTACGCGCCGTTCCCTAAATGTTCGGTTTGGTGGCCAAAAAATCGAGCTATGATGTCACCGGGCCCTTTACGCCATCATCCGCGAGCTTGATCCATTCCTTGTGGTACGCAGCCACCATGACGTTGAGACAGTCGTCATTGTTCGCGGGGTTGATCACATCGACGTGGGCTTCGAGCACTGAGCGCAGCAGATGTCCATGCCGGTGTATCCACCAGCTGCTCGAATGAGGAGGGCCGCGTTCGAGTTGCTATATCCAACGTTATGTTATAACATATCGCATAAGCAGATTTATGGAACTGATCTGCATATCCCAATCCACCGAATTCCGCTCCAGGCGACGATCGCATGGAACAGTTACCACCATAAGCCACATCAGACCCTCAGCGACTAACTGTATTTGCATGGTTAGTGTGTGATAGTTCATTCTCAAACATCAGCATAGTCAGCAGTTTCAAATCGCCCCGCCAAGAAGCCAAGCCGGAGCGACGGATCCAATGGCGGTTACTTCAATGGAGAGTTTGCCGTTGGGTAGGCGATGGTGGAATGCATGTCGGTGGTCAGCCAGTCCGGGCCGCCTTTCGGTGGCCATATGCCCTTGGCGACGGAATCCGCGCGGATCTGGCCGCGGTCGTTGACGGATGCATAGGGCCAGATATGCGTCATGCGCGGCCGGCCATCGATGCCATAGAGGCAGATGGTCAGTTTGGACAGTTCGCTGCGTGGCGGAACCGCCGCCTCCCAGGCACGGATTGTCGGCTCCAGTCCGCCCGTCTTAAGGATATAGGTGCGGAATTCGTAGGCAGGCCCGAAAGTGCCGGTCTCGACCGGCGGGAGAAAGGGAAACGGTTCGTAGCCTTCCAGGCTGAGTGCCGTCAGCCATTCGGCCGAACCGAAGGGATTGGACGCGCGCAGCGTGCGGTCACGTTCCGCATCGTAGTCGGCCGGCGTATCGAAACCGCGCAGCACAAGCACGCGGTTCAACGCACCGATATCGGCAAAGAAGATGCCGAGCAGACGACCCTTTCCTTCACTCGCAAAGGCTTCGATGGCAGGCGCTGCCTTTCCGGCCGCTCCCATCGTCGTGGACAGTGTCGCTATCTCATAACGTTGCATGGCTGGTCCTTTCATTCGTCACGATGCCGGGTTTTGTTCCCGAGAGGTCCTTGGTATTACCGGAAGCGTGCTTGGCGACACGCCAACCGAAGACGATAGCCGGCCCGATAGTGGTTCCGGGACCGGGATATGTTCCGCGAAAGATCGATGCGAGATCGTTGCCGCAAGCGTAGAGACCCTCGATCGGTTCGCCAGCCTCATCGAGAACGCGCCCGTATTCGTCACCAGAGAGCCCGGCGCTCGACGCGAGATCGGAGGGCTGAACGGCGACCGCATAGAAGGGAGCCTTCCCGACGGGCGCGAGGCAGGGATTGCCGCCGGCCTGCGCATCGCCGTTGAAACGGTTGACGATCGATGACCCGCGCCCGAACGCTTCGTCCACACCGCTTGCGGCAAATCCATTGTAGGTATCGATGGTCTCCTTGAGAGCCAAGGCATCGCAACCGATCCTGCCGGCAAGTGCGGCAAGGGTCGCAGCCTCGATCACGTAACCAGCCTTCACCATGGCGGAGAGGTTGCGCGCTCCCGGCAAGACCAATCCGAGGCCATAACGCTGCATGAACGTTGCATCGCAGACAAGAAAGGCGGGTATCGAACCGCTGGCGATCTGGCCCATCGAGAAATCATGATAGGAGTCGGCCTCGTTGACGAAGCGCCGGCCCGCGGAATTGACGGCCAGCAGGCCAGGCTTGGCACGGTCGAGAATGATGTGAGGCCAGACCGCAAGTCGCCCGTCCGGCCGCCGGTAGGATGAGCATGGCATCCACAGCGCCGGGCTGTCGCCCCCATCCTCGAAACGAGCGCCGACGGCCGTGGCGACATCCGCGCCATCGCCGGTATTGCTTTCCGGAGCGAGCGCGTAATCGCGCGCGCCCTTCGGAAACAGCCTTTCCCGGATCCTCTTATTCCAGCAGACGCCGCCAGTCGCCAGGACAACACCCTTGCGAGCGCGAATGCGACGAACGCCCGAAGGCCCGTCAATGACGGCACCGACGACCTGGCCGTGTTCGACAAGCAGTTCCCGGATGCCCGCGTTGAAGAGAATGGGTACTTTGGCCTTGCGCAAGCTGTGCAGTAACCGCCCCACCAGCGCGTTTCCCATCAAGAGCCGCGTGCCGCGCCGGTAAGTCGCACGATCGCGGGCATATCGTCCGACGATGGAAAGCGCCTCGCGCAGATTGCCGATCGATTTGAACGGCGCCAGAAGCGACCCAAGTTCCGCGCGTCCGACCATCATGCCACCAAGGCCCATGAATTCCGGACGCGGCGGACGCACGCGTGCAAAATCCTCGCGACTGAGCAGCCTGCCGTCAAAGGTCAACGGAGCGAGCGCGCGGCCACCATAAGCCGACCCCGGTCCATCAAGATAATCGGGATGAGCGGCCGCCGCGGCGAATTTCACATCAGTCCGTCTGTCGAGCTCCTCGATTGCCTGGCGACCGGACGCAAGAAATGCCTCGCGCAGCCGGATACCGCCTCGATTTGCGACGACCGCCTGAAGAAATTCTCGCGCATCCTCTACCCTGTCCGGAACACCGGCTCGCTCGGAAAGATGCGTACCGGGAACCCAGGCAGTCCCGCCAGATGTCGATGTTGTGCCACCGACCTGCCCGGTTTTCTCGCACAGAACAACGCTCAATCCTTCCAGCGCCGCAACCAGTGCCGCCGTCATGCCGCCCGCCCCTGCTCCGCAAACCAGCAGATCGACCTCTTCGGTATCCTGCCCGAATTCAGACCGCATTTTCCTTGCTCCCATGATCTTGATGTTCCGCCGCATCGCGCGCGATGCTTTCGGCAGCCAGAAATCCGAATGTCATGGCCGGACCAAGCGTGATGCCGCCACTCGGATAATAGCCGCCCATGATGCTGTTCATGTCGTTGCCCGCCGCATAGAGGCCCGGGATCGGCTGCCCCTCCCCGTCCAGAACCCGCGCATCGACATCGGTAACGATGCCGGAGAAAGTGCCGAGGCTGCCGGGAACAATGCGCACAGCGTAGAACGGTCCGTCGACGATCGGAGCAAGGCACGGATTGGGCTTGTGGTCCGGGTCGCCCTGAACGCGTTGGTAGGGCGTTGTCCCGCGATGAAAGGCGGGGTCGTCGCCGCGCGCGGCATGCCTGTTGAAATCGTCGATGGTGCGCTGAAGGCCGGTCGGATCAATACCGCAGCGGCTCGCCAGCTTCGGTACAGTCGCGGCCCGCGTGAGATAGCCATTTCTCAGCCAGCGTCCCATCGGTATCGGGAAAGGCTTGACTGCGCCCAGGCCGTAGCGGCGGATGAAACGATGATCGCAGATCAGCCACGAAACGGCCGGCTCACCTTCGGGCGTCGCGGCAATCATCTCCCTGACGTAATCATAATAGGGGCCGCCCTCATCGACGAACCGACGACCGGAGGCCATTACTGCTATGATGCCGGGCTTGCCGCGCTCGACCAGATGCGGAAAGCGGCCGACGCTTCCGTCGGTGCGCGGCACCAGCGATACCGGTGCATAGGCCGCAGCCTGCGCCATCCGGCCGGACACGTGTCCACCCGCCGCCTCCGCAAGCCGGATGCCATCGCCGCTATTGGTCTCAGGTGCTGCGGACCGGTGCGGCGTTCCGGATCGGACGTGCGGCAACTGCTCCCGAAGACGGCGTTCGTCATGCGGGAAGCCACCGGTCGCCAGCACCACGCCATGTCCCGCGACGATATCGTGTCGGATTTCTCCGCTCGTGAAGGCAGCGCCGACAACGCGCTGTCCATCCCGCAGCAATTCGCACACCGCCGCGCCGGTTCGAAGCTCCACACCCGCATCGACCGCGGATCGCAGTAGCCGGGCAACAAGAGCATTGCCATTCATGAGCTGCACCGGCTGGCCATGAAAAAGGAGGTCGCGGAAATGCTTCACAAGGCGACGCGAAACATAGGTGAAGGCCGACAGCGAGCGGGTGGCCGAAAGGAACATGCGCATGTCCTGGCCAGCCGCTATTCCCATGCCCATCAAAGTTGTCTCGGCAATGGGCCGGCGCAGGCGGCCGAGCAAGCCGCCGAGCAGGCGGCCGTCATAAGGTGCCGCAACGACCGAGCGCCACCCGGTCGCCGCCCCCGGCACATTGCCATAGAAGTCAGGCACGCCGCTTCCCGGATTGAAATGGACTTCTGTTTCGCGCTCGAAGAAATCCAGCATACGGGGCGCGGCCTCCAGGTATCCCTCGATCATCCCGCTGTCATAGGCATTGCCGAGGATGTGGCGCAGATAGGTCTTAGGGCCATCCACATCCTCACCCCTGCCGGCCGCTATCGCATGCGGCGCATTCGGCACCCAGAGCCATCCGCCCGAATAAGCAGTGGTACCGCCGAAGACGTCTGCTTTTTCCAGCACCACGACCTTCATACCCAGGTGGGCGGCCGTGACTGCCGCCGATAAACCGCCGGCTCCCGACCCGATGACCAGGACATCGCATCGAAGGCGCTGTCGGCCCTCGGCGGGCCTGCCGTTCGCGACATGATCGACATCTGGCATGTTCGGCTCCTCAGCCCTTATCAGATGGCAGCCGCGTGCCGCGGGGCACCGGACGCTGCTGTCGCAAGCAATGGACAGAATGTCGCCGGAACGACCGCTCCCGAAGCGGATAGCCGCCCAAATGTGAATTTGCCGCTGTCGCCGTTCGCAACGGATTTGATGACACGCACTGTCTCCTCCTGCAGTTTTGCGTTCCATGAACCACCGTTTTCCTCGACAGACGGCGGGTCGACAAAAATCGCGGCCGCTATCGGCCATGCCCTGCGCGGGCAACCACATCGCGCGCGGTCTTCAACGCCATGGCAGCCCGTTGCGCGGGCGTGTGGAGCGCTGCAAGTTCACGGGAGGCAACCTCGACGCTGATAGGCGCTTCTGCCGGCATCGAGCGGATGAAGGATACGAGATCAATTCCTCCGGCGCCGGGCATCATGCGCTCTCCCCTCGCCACACGGATAAGAGCTTCGTCGCTCGGATCGTAGTCCTTTGCCGCGTCGCAGAGCTGTATATAATTGACACAGCGCGTCGGAATGGCGTCAAGATCGCTCGCTTTTCTCCCGGACCGGTCCCAATGAAGAGCATCGGCCAGAACGCCACCGTTCGGCTCTGCGGCGGCCTCGACGACGGCAATCGCCTGGGTGGCATCTTGTACGGCGGTCCACGGCATGAATTCGAGATCTGCCGTCAACCGATATTTCGATGCGAGCGCAGCAAAGGCGGCAAAGTTTTCCGTCAGCCGCGCCTGTTCCGGGTCGTCCCCTGCCACGAGGATGTTCGACGCGCCAAGCGCTGCCGCACATTCAAGGAACGGCACGAATTCATCGGCTTTTGTCTGCGGTTTCAGTCGAACGATCTCCACGTCTCCGACCCGGATACCGCTATCCGCAATCGCCCTGCGTGCTTCGGCCAACAACGCCTTGTCGGTGAGAAGCGGATATGGCCCCTCTCCCGATGCAGCGGCTGGCAATATCCGAAGGCCGACACGGTCAAATCCGGCCTCGCCCGCGATGCGGATAGCCTCGACAGGCCCGACATCCGCAACAGTCAAGAAGGCTAGCGCGTATAGTCTCGTCATCTATCTTACCTCTCCTCCCGGCTCGGCAGGCCATGGCCTTCCCGCTCGAGTTCGATATACAACCAACATGAGTGGAATTTCATTACAAACTGGAATACTGTTCAACTTCAAATCAACCAAGAGCTATCAGTCGATATAATGCTGCGACAGCCCCAGCCGTCATCAACGGACTTTGTCCGGACGGCCGGGGATGAGGTTGAGCATTCCTTCGGAAAGGCCACCATCAATGCGCAACGCGACCCCGGTGATATAGCTCGCCTTGTCGCTGGTCAGGAAAGCTACAGCATCGCCGATATCCCGCGGCGTTCCAATACGGCCGAGCGGCACGAGGCTTTCACGTTTTCGGCGGGTGTCTTCATCCTGATAGACCGTTTCCGTCAGCGGCGTTCTGATCATACCGGGACATACGGCGTTGACCCTGATCCCATCGCCGGCCCATTCCTGAGCCAACTGCCGACAAAGCATGACCAAACCGGCCTTGGCTGTCGAATACGCACCGTAGCCGGGATGCGGCGACAATCCAGACATGGAGGCTACCGCAGTGATCGTGCCTCGCGTTTCGGTCAAGGCGGGATAAGCGGCGCGTGCGAGAAGCCATGTGGCGCGCAGGTTCAGGTCCAGCGTCGCCTGCCAGTCTTCATCGGGCAGGTTCGCCAGCTTGCCCGGCCGAGATTGCCCCGCATTCGACACGATCGAATCCAGTCGCCCGGCCCAGTCAATCACCTGGCCGATCAGATTGTTGCAGGCACCGGCATCCGTCAGGTCCGCAACGAATGCCCTCGCCTCGATCTCGCCTTCACCGTCAGCCGACGTGAGATCCGAGACCAGGGCTGAAAGAGCCATGCTTTCGCGGCTTCCATGAACCGCAAGCCGCAGCGAATGCCCGGTCAACCGCGCCTCCTCGGCGAGCGCTTCACAGACCCCGCGACCGATGCCGCCGCTTGCGCCGGTTACCAGCACCGTCCGTGCCGCAGTCATGGTCTTCTCCATCAGGCTGACGCCGTTGAGGCATTGCCGAGCGCCTGCAGGAAGAATTTGAGCATCAGGTTCTGCTCCGCCTTGTACATGTCGATGCCAACACTCGTCCGGCATCCCTTCTTCCGCGCGGCTTCGATCCAGGGGGAAACGGCCGGCGCGGTGATGACACATGCGGCAAACGCTTCAGGCGAAAGCTTTTCGACCTGGACCGGGAATGGATCCTCAGGCCGCATGCCCATCGGCGTTGCGTTGACCACCAGCTCGAAACCGGTCGGATCGCTGGATCCTGCCTTGACACGATCACCGTAGAACTCCTGCAGGCGTGTGATCAGCTCCTCACGGCGCTTGGCGTCCACGTCGAATATGGCGAGTTCGGAAACGTCCGCATCCAGAAGCGCCTGGGCAATTGCTCGGCCAGCCCCGCCTGCGCCGACCAGAAGTGTCTTCTTGCCGACCGGGTCGCCGCCCTGCGAGCGGATACCGCCGAGCATTCCAAGCCCATCGAACATCTCGCCATGCCATGTACCGTCCGCGTTGCGGCTGAGAACGTTGATCGAACCGACAATGCGCGCACGCTCCGTTGCTGTGGCGCAATGCGTCAGCGATACGAACTTGTGTGGGATCGTCACGATAATGCCGTCGATATTCTTGGTGCGGCCGGCGGTGCGAATGAAATCATCGACGTCGTCCACCGAGGTCTGGATCGGCACGACCACAGCGTTCAGGCCAGCCTCAACGAAGGCCGCCGTCATGCCCGCCGGCGATTTCACCTGAGCAATGGGGTCACCGATAATCGGGTAGATGCGTGTTGCACCGCTGATGTAAAATGGCTGGGTCATAGAAAGTGTCCTTTCCTGTCAGTGTTCGCCGGCCACGCCCAGAAGGCGGGCCTGGGTTGCGGTATCGTTTGCGAGGTCATAGGCGCTGCCTTCGTAGGCGACCTGTCCATTGACCATGATGTAGGCCCGGTCGGTGATCGAGAGGATGCTCTCGGCGTGGTGCTCGACAATCACCAGGCTGGCACGGTCGCGCAGTTTGACCACTGCTTCCATGATGTCCTGAACGATGGCTGGCGCCAGACCTTCAAAGGGCTCGTCGAGAAGAATGACCTTGCTCGGAACCATCAGTGCCCGGGCAACGGCAACCATCTGCCGCTCGCCACCGGAAAGCCCCTGAGCCTTCTGCTTCTGGAGGATCTTGAGCTTCGGGAACAGCTCGAATACCTCCTCGACGCTGATGCCACCCTCGCGGCGGGCGAGCAGGAGGTTTTCCATGACGGTAAGGTGCTGGAAGAGCCGGCGACCTTCCGGAACAATGGAAAGGCCGAGCCTGTTGATCTCGAAGGATGGCCTCCGGGTAATATCGCGGCCATCGAGCGTGATCTTTCCGCCCGTCACGTCGACGGTCGACATGATGGCCTTGAGCATCGTGCTTTTGCCGACGCCGTTACGCCCCAGAAGCGCGACGACCTCTCCCTGGCGGACTTCGAAATTCAGGCCGTCGAGCACCTGGCTTCCGTCATAACCGGCGTTGACGTTTTCGAGCTTCAGGAGAACCGGTTTTGCCGGTTGCGCCGGATCCGGCTGCTCGATAACCACCGCAGCGGCATCGTCTCGCGCCGTGCCCATATAGGCTTCGATGACACCGGGATCGCGTGCCACTTCACGCGGCTTGCCGTCGGCAATGAGGTGTCCCTGATGCAGCACTGTCAGCCGATCCGATATTTCCAGGACCCTGTCGATATCGTGTTCGATCAACAGCACGGCGTGCGTCTTTCCAAGCCGGTGGATAAGCTGGCCGACGATCTTGCGATCGGCTTCCGCCAGACCCGCGAGCGGCTCGTCGAGCAGCAGTATCTTGGCATCGGAGGCCAACGTGATCGCAATCTCCAACAGCCGCTGTTCGCCGTGCGAAAGATTGGAGCACTTCTCGGCAGCACGGTCCTCCAGGCCAACGACCTGCAGCAAGCTCCATGCACGACCGTTGACATCGGCGAAATCGTGAGCGTCGCGCCAGAGGCCATTGCGGATCTGGCTTTGTGCCTGCACCGCAAAACGGACGTTCTCGAAGACCGACAATTCACGAAAGACGCTGAGGATCTGGAAAGAGCGGGCGATACCGAGGCGAACACGCTTGTGCATCGGCAGACCGTTGATATTGCGCCCCTCGAAGAGAATCTCGCCTTCGTCCGCCTGAAGGATGCCTGTCAGGATATTGAAGAAGGTGGTCTTTCCGGCGCCGTTCGGGCCAATGAAGCTGTGCACCGAGCGGGGCATGACATCCAGGTCGATCCCGCGCGCGGTGACGATCGATCCGAAACGCTTGGAGACCTTTCTGACCGACATGACCGGCTTGGACGGATCGCCCTCGACGGCGGTGCTGACGAAAGGCTCTATCCGTGCCGGCCGTGCCGGGATCGTATCGCGAACCAGTGTCCAGCCGGATCGCCGCATCGTCCTGCGTGCGAAACCCTGGATGCCTTCGGGTGAAAGCAGCGCCATGAGGATGATGATCGGCGCGAAGATCAGCCACCAGTTCTCTGTCAGTGCCGACAACTGGTCCTGCAAAAGAATGAAGGCAATCGCACCCCAGAGCGTCCCCAGAAAATGGTTCATGCCACCCAGGATGGTCATCAGCAGCGCATCGCCGGCATGTTGCCAGTTAAGGCTGTTGGCATAGGCGCCGCGGATCATCAATGTGAGTAGCGCACCGGCGTAACCGACGAATACGGCCGAGATGACGAAGGCCTTCAGCTTCACCCGCTGAACATCGCAGCCGAGGCTCGCGGCGCGCTGTTCGTTGTCGCGGATAGCTTGGAGTGTGCGGCCGAACGGCGCATGAACGAGCCGCCAAAGAATGAAAATCGCCACCAGCACCGTGAGAACCACGAAGATATGAAAGGAGAGCGGCGAGCCGAAAAGCGGACGCGGCACATTCTGGATGCCGTTTTCGCCACCGGTCACTTCTGTCCAGTTGAAGGCGATCTCGTAGGCGATCTGGGAGCAGGCAAGCGTCAGCAGCGAGAAATACAATCCGCTTCTGCGAAGGATGACCGCGCCGATGCCGAACCCGATGACCGCCGAAACAACGACTGCGATGAGAAGGCCGGTGATTTCGTTACCGCCGAAGTACTGGAGGCCGAGCGCCACCGCATAACCGGCACACCCGAAGAAGACAGAGGCGCCGAAAGGGACGAGACCGGAATAGCTGACCAGCAGCGCGACGCCCATGCCGTAAAGCGTGTAGATGACAATCTGAGTGATACGGCTGACCGGGATCCCGAGCGGATAACTCGCGAACGTCAATGCGACGAAGACGACAGCCGCGATCAGAACCGGATGAAAAAGGAAGGAACGGGACTTCATTGGACGTTTCCTAGCGTTCGCCGAAGAGGCCGCGCGGGCGCACCAGCAGGATCAGCGCCATCAGCGCATACATTGCCGCGCCGGCCGCAGCGGGCCAGAACTGGATGGTCAGGGCCGTGACGACGCCGACCATCAGGCCTGCGACGATCGCCCCCGTGTAGGAGCCGAGGCCACCGATGGTGACGATGACAAAAGCAGGCATGATGGCGCTCGCAGCCATGGCCGGAGCGACGCTCCAAAGCGGCGCAGCCAGCATGCCGGCGGTTCCGGCAAGGCAGCAGCTCAGGGCAACGACACCGACAAACACGCGTGGCACATTGATGCCGAGCATGCCGACCATTTCACGGTCCTCGCTGCCGGCGCGGATGATGCGGCCGAACGGCGTACGAACCAGCAGGTACCAGAGCGCAAGCAGTATGGCGATCGTGCAGACGATAACGGCCATTCGATACTTGGTGAGCAGAATCGGGCCGATTTCGATGAAGCCGCGCAGGAATTCCGGTGGCGCGAAAGGACGCCCGCTTGGGCCCCAGAAATACTTGATCAGCGCCTCGATCAGCAGTGCCAGGCCGAATGTCACGATCAACCCGAAAAGCGGTTCCTTACCGTAGAGCCTGCGGATGAGCGCGACCTCGAACAACACCCCAACAAGTGCGCTCAGGACCGGAACGAGGACGAGCCCCCACCAGCCGAAAATCGGAACGAGGGTGATCGAAAAATATGCGCCCAGGGCAAAGATGGCCCCGTGGGCAAAATTCACGATGCCGAGCATGCCGAAGATGATCGACAGGCCGAGGGCAATCAGCACGTAGAGAAATCCCAGGACAAGCCCGTTGGCGACTTGGGACAGAATAAGTTCCAGCATGACACGCTCCTTGGAGCCCGGCCGGCAAGGCGAGGCTGGAAGGTGGAAGCAGAGATTGATGAAGTGGTGGGCGGCGGCGATGCTGTACCCCTAAACACCGGCCCCTATCGGGAAGGGCATGGCAGGGTCGATGCCGCCGCCTCGTCACATCGGCGGCGAAATCGTCAGAGATCGCCCATGTTGCATCCGATTTCCTCGCGGGAGCCGTAGAGCGCGTCCGTGCCCGGAACGGTCTGCAGCACGTTGAGGAATTCGTAGTCCTTGGTGATGTTCTTCTTGGCTTCGGCGATAACGATCGGGTTCAGCATCTGGTGGTCCCAGGAGCGGAACGAGATGCCGCGCTTCTCATCCCTCCAGGCTTCCAGCGCCTTGACGACGTCAGCAGGTTTCGTGGATTCCGCCTTGTCGAGAGCCTGAAGCAGCGTCCGCATGGCGTACCAGCCCATCCATGCACGATCCGGTGCCGGATGGCCGCCGTTCTGCTTGGCATATTCTTCGGCGAATGCCTTGTCTTCCGGCGGGTTGGAAGGATTGTCGTAGTACCAGATCTTCGAATAGATGCCCGAAGCCGCGCTCGCGCCAATGCCCCAGATATCCGTATCGGCCACGCCGATCTGCGCAAATGGCGCGCGTTCCTTCATGCCCATCTCGTTCCACTGCTTGAGGAAGGTCGAGATGTCGGAACCACCAAGGCCGCCAATGACGACATCGGGCCGGGCCGCGCGGATTTTCAGGATGTAGGATGTATAGTCCGGCGTATTGATCGGCGCCTCGTCCAAGGCAACGGTCTTCGCGCCGACTTTCTCACCTTCCTTCTGGAAGGACTTCACGATGTCCTTTCCGAAGGCATAGGACGCGGCCATGTAATACCAGTTCTTGCCGCGGTTGTTCAGTTCGCCGACAATTGCGCGAACCTGAGGAACCACCGGGAGCTGTACGCGAAACGCATAGCGGTGGCATTTGGCCCCTGTCAGGTCGGTCGCCGCTGCATTTGTCGCAATGAAGGGCACCTTGTTCTGCTGCGCGACGGCGCTGATCGCCAGCGCGGTCGCACTGTTGCCGCCGCCGACAACCGCAACGACCTTCTGTTCGTCGATCAGTCGCTGGGTATTCTGCTGAGCATCCTGCGGGGTCGGTTCGTCAAGCCAGATCACTTCGATCTGGCGGCCACGCACGGTGCTGTTGATCTCCTTCAGAGCCTGCATCGTGCCCTGGTAATGGAATTTGCCATGCTCGGCCTGCGCGCCCTGTTTTGGCATGACGAAACCGATGCGGATCGGATCCTCCGCCCGCGCGGTGCCGCTTGCGGCCATGATTGAGGCCAGTGCGGCGCTGCCGACCAGACATCTGAACTTTACTTTCATTGACTTCTCCTCCTCAAAAGACTGCCGGAGCGGTAGCCGCCCAATGATTGTTCTCAGGCCTCGACTGGCGCGGTGAGTGCCGAAATCGATGCATCGATGCCCGCCTCGATGGTCGTTGCCCTGTGTTCGCCGAGCCACGCAGGCACCGGATCGGACGCCAGCTCCGCAGGTATGCGGAGCGGCGGACCCTCGACTGAAATTCGGCTCCAACCGGTTCTCTGCTCGAGTGCCGAGGTGAATTCCGCCATGTCACGGGTGTCGCCGGACATGGTCAGCACGGTTGCGCCGTGCATCGGCCGCGTCGTTGCCGCCGCCAGAAGCCGCGCCACATCATCCACATGGACAAAGCCGACCCGTCCGGAGAACCGGATGGTCGCAGGCTCTCGCCTCAGGGAGGCTGCAATCGCGATTGAAGGTCCCGCGGCAATACCGCTGCTTTCACCCGGGCCGTAAACGACATAAGGGCGCAGTCCGAGGCTTGGCACCCCGTGGTCGGCCGCATAGACGCGTGCGATGCACTCTACCGCAAGCTTGGTAACTCCATAAAGCGTCAGCGGCTCGGGATGGACTGCGCTCGATGGGCCGAATACGCCGGCCGAACTCAGGTAGGCGACGGGGATGGAACGCTGCCGCGCCGCCTCGAAAACATTGGGGCTGCCCTTGATGTTCAGGTCCAGCGCCTTCACCGGGTTGCGGGCACAATCAAGGGTCATGATGCCTGCGAGATGGATGATGCCATCGCAATCTTCGGAAGCCCGGGAGATCGATTCCGGGTCTGTCACATCGCCCTCGACCAACTCGAAGGCTGACGGCTGGTCCATGCGCGCCAGCCCGGACGGGAGGTCGAGGATGCGCGCCGTGACACCTTGCGCCGCAAGCATCGCCGCGCAGCGGCGGCCGATGAATCCTGTTCCACCTACGAGCAAGACCTGTGTCATCCGCAATATTCCTCCGTGCTCTCTACCGAACGGCCGCAACGGACATGCTGTCCGGCGGGCATTCGGGCCTGGCGCTGCGCTCCTCAGGCAGCGGGCGATTGACACTTGTCATAAGATGGGATGACGTTCAAGAACTAAATCTGCTTCCATTTTATTCTCATGTTTGCGATGATCGACCCATCAAGCTGGCAGGCAGACTCGAACGCCGTGACTGGTGAGATGAACGGAGGTTGATCGATGACACTGACACGCAGGGATCTCGCCACCGTCGCAGACGTGCTACGGAATGTCTCAGCAGGCATCGTCTTGCCTCGCTTCGGCCAAACCAACGTTGTGCGGCAGAAAAGCTCGCGTCTCGATCTTGTCAGCGAAGTCGATGAACTGGCGGAAGAGGCGATCCGTTCTTCGTTTGCCACGGCATTTCCGGGCGCGCTTATCATCGGCGAGGAAGATTGCGGGACGGCTCCGGAACTGATGTTTTCCCGATATCAGAGCGGCCGTATGATCGTTATCGACCCGATCGACGGGACAAAGAACTTCACCTCCGGCCTTTCCGTCTTTGGCATGATGGTCGCCATTGCCGACGAACGGGAAATCAGCGGAGGGGTAATCTTCGATCCCATTTCAAATGAAGTTTCAATGGCTTTGAGAGGTGAAGGCGCCTGGACGGAATATCCGGACGGGACGCAGGAGACCCATCATACCGCGCCCGGACGTGACGTTTCGGATATGGTGGGCTTGGCATCCTGGATGTTCTTCAAGGAGCCCCATCGATCTCGCGTCCTCGCCGGCCTCGCGGCAACCGCCGGGGCGGCCGATTACCGCTGCGCGGCCCATCACCACCGACTTCTGCTGAAAGGCCACTACGATTTCGCGCTGTTCAGCAAATTGACACCCTGGGACCAGGCGGCGGGCTGGTTGATGCACCGCGAGGCCGGTGGGTATTCAGCGCGCCTCGACGGATTGCCCTTCCGTCCGACAGATACGGAGGGCGGCATTCTTTTCGCACCTGATGAAGCGAGTTGGCATGCCCTGCACAGCGCACTCGTCGCGCAACCGAGTGATAGATGAAAGGGCGGCCGAACGCACAATCGCACCGAGCCTAACCTTATCTTGAAGCAGCAATTCGTTTTTTATAAGCCGATATGCATGAGTGGAGGAGAGCATGCCAAGTTCAATCGCCGTTGCCGTAATCGGTGCCGGCGCCATCGGGCGTACGCACATCGATACAATTCGTTCGACGCCAGGCGTCAAGTTGGCGGGAATAGTCGACCCCACCGCAGACGCGCGGTCGTTGGCCGACACCAATGGCGTGCCTTATTTTCCGGATACCAACGCGCTGATCGCCGCGAAGCTCGCCGATGCGGCAATCGTCGCGACACCCAACGAGCTGCATCTGCCGGTATCCGAGGCTCTGTTAACCGCCGGATTACCCGTCCTTCTCGAGAAACCGGTCGCCGAAAGCCTCGTATCCGCCCTGAAACTTGTGTCCATCGTGGCTGCGACCGGCGTTCCGCTGCTGGTCGGGCACCACCGCCGTCACAACCCGATCGTCCGCACGGCCCGTGCCGCGATAGAGGCCGGCGATATCGGCGATCTGGTCATGGCGACGGTTACGAGTTCTCTCGCAAAACCCGCGCCTTATTTCCAAGCCGAATGGCGCCGGAAACCAGGTGTTGGAGGGCCGCTGTTGATCAATCTGGTGCACGAAATCGACCAGCTTCGGTATTTCTTCGGTGAGATCTCCACCGTGCAATCGATCACAAGCAACAGCAGGCGGGGTTTCGAGGTAGAGGACACGGCCGCGGTCTGCCTGACATTCGCAGGAGGCGGGCTGGCGACATTGTGCATTTCCGACGCCGCCGTCGGGCCATGGTCCTGGGATTTGACTGCCAACGAAAACCCGGCTCGCTTCCCCGCCTATGACGTGCCCGCACATTATTATGCCGGAAGCCGGGCGGGGTTGTCCCTTCCGGATCTCAAGTTGTGGAAACCCAGGGGCACGCCGGACTGGACCGAGACGCTGACATCACAGCATCTGCCGTTTGCCCCGGCAGGCACCTATGTGGCGCAGCTTGAGCATTTCGTCGACCTGGTAAGAATGGGTGGAATGCCTTTGGTATCGGCACAGGATGCGACGGCCAATATCCTCGTGCTCGATGCCATCGCCAGGGCGGGTGCTTCCGGCCAGTCGGTTGCGGTTGACCTCTCCCCGCTGACTCTATCACAAGACTTCAAATCGGAAGACAGAGGGCATTCATGAGCAGCGTCCTGGAGAAATCACTGGCGATCGTCGAACTTCTGGCGGATCATCCGACCGGCTTGCCGGTCTCGGCGATAGCGGCACACACCGAGCAGCCTGCCAGTGGAGTACATCGCACGCTGCAGGAGCTCGCGAGGCTCGGTTACGTTCGTCAGCTGCAGACGCAGGGCGACTACGTCCTGACGATCCGCATGCCGGCGATGGGACTTGGCTTCCTCGGACGCGCCGGAGTGACAGACGTCGCCCAGCCTATCCTCGACGCCCTTGCCGCCTTCAGCGGAGAATTGATCCGGCTTTCGGTTGTCGATAGCGGCAAGCTCATCTGGGTTGCCGTTGCGCAGGGCGCAACACGGGGTCTTCGTTACGACCCCGGCCAGGAACAGGGCGTCGTCGTCCACTTGGCGAGCTCTTCCGGCGGCAAGGCATGGCTTTCGACCATGAGTGACGAAGATGCGCTGGCGCGCGTCAGCGAGCAGGGCCTGATCAGGAAAGCCGACAGCGCCGGACCGAACGCACCAAGAAGTCTCAAACTGTTGCTAGATCAACTTGCCGAAGCGCGCACCCTCGGATACGCGGTCGCGGTCGATAGCTACCTGGCCGGAATGGCAGCCATGGCCGTTCCCGTTCGTTATCGCCTTTCCGGACCGGTGGTGGGCTGTCTTTCGATTGCTGGTCCCGCCGTCCGCATGACGGCGGCCCGGATGGCCGAACTCGCCCCGCACCTCAAGGCCGCCGCAACGGAACTTGGCGAGGCAGCATCGGGCTCGAAATATTTTCAGGTCAACATTCGAGCACTGGAGAGCGGATTGCGAGTAGATAGTGCTCAGCCCTCGCCTCGATGAGTTAAAGCACCTGATGATATCCACCGCTGGTAGTCTTTCCTCGCCGGCATATTTTGCAGCCGCGAAGCCCTCCGCAGGGTGGCGACCGGAACAGCTTATCAAGTGAAGCTGACGCTTCAGACGTGGAGCTAACCGTTCGTCAGCGTCAGCTGCAGAACAATCCATCGCGGGAGCGCGCGATCTTCCCTCGCCGAACGCTACGGATCGCAGGGCCTACAGGCCACGTTGCAAGCCCAAATGGTTCTGACCCGAACCGTGCCGCTGATGCGGTGCATTGGACAGCAGCATTTGAACGCGCCGACGGCCGCTGGCCTCTGCTCGTTGCTCACCTGCAAGGCTCGAAAGCTTTCGGGTGCGATTATCTCACCTTTGGTAGTGAAGAGGATTGCACCGAATTTCAGAAGGATCTGGATCGGATCGATTTGGTCAGCCGGTTCATCGAGACGAAGTCCGGCAGCGTGCGATTTTCGGACAACGAGTGGATCGCCGCCAACAATCTTGGTGAACGATATCACATATATCGGATCAGCTTTGACGCGGCAGAGCGCAGTCAAGCCCAACTAACGATTGTGCAGAATCCTTCGGCACGAGTAGAGGCGATAAGGACCGAAAGAGAGTTGTTGCTAGACAAGGTCAACAGCCGGCAGGAGTATGACCTTGTTGTCGCCAAACCGTCAGAGGAACCGCATTTTGGTCTCCAGCCGGCGCAGTATTAGGTTGCACTGTCGCGATTATTGAGGAGCATCCTCAGTCTAGCAACACGACGACCGGAGACCGAGGTGGTAAGGTCCGCTGCCAGACGGAAGCCATCGTCTACAATCGCGCGCTCATCGGCTTGGCACGCCCCTACGGTTCCATCCGAAGGCCCGCGCCAACACTAAGGGCAAGGTCGAGCGGCCGTTCCGGTACATCCGCAAAGACTCGTGCCTGGCCCAGCCTCGGGACTGGCCGGATACCGCTGCCCGCGCCAAGACCCTCCGCGTCGTCAGTGAAGCCTTAAGAGCTTTCAACTAATAACAACCGCAACATCTCGCAGTCCAGCGTCAGATCTGCGACCCTCCGTTCAAATGTGCATTTTCGTCTTCGAGCTGCTTCAGCTTCTTCACTCCGGAACGGCATCACTCCCATCGCGAGGCGTGGTCGCTTCTGGCGAAGACTCCTCTACTTCGAGGATTTCGCGAACCGCCGAAATCTTGCGTTCCAGCGCTACGACCCTCTGTTTCAACCGGGTGTTTTCGTGTTCGAGCTGCTCCAGTTCCTTCATTTCCGGAATGGCATCAATCGCGTCCCGAGGCGTGGCCGCTTCTGGCGAAGACTTCCCGAGATATTCGCGGATCCCCGGGATGGTCAGTCGTCTGCTTTTTCTATGCGATGCGATTTCATTTAACTGCGTAACCTGGTCAGCGTCGTACCGCCGGTGGCCTTTTTCCGAACGAGACGGTACGATGAGGTTCTCCTTCTCCCAAAGCCGAAGTGTCGATGGAGAAACGCCGGCTCGACGTGCAGCTTCCGCGATGTTGATATATTTTTTCTCGTGGTTCATCTCGGCACTTTCGTTCAGGCGCAATTTGCCGGTTATAGGCACGCTCGATTCAAGGAAGCGTCTTGAACGCTGCATTGAAAATGCGTTCGCATAGGAAAGAAACGGGCACGTTTGGAATCCCGTGGCAGGTCAAAATCAGTGCGGGATTTCATTAGCCATGTGTTCGATTACTCGCAACAGCGACGCTGGCGAATTTATCAGTCAGGTCCGCGAGAAAGGCACCGTCCAAGGGCTGATGCTGCTCACCGGCCGCGTCTAGGGCAACGTCATCCGCTCCCTTGCGCCGACCGAAGATAACGAGCTTGCGGGAAACGCTGGGCATTCTTTAAGAGACATTTCGCGAGTGCGCTGCGGAGGCTTGATCCATGACGATTTTCTATACGCCGCTTTTGAAGCTCACGGACTCCGCGGCAAGACCTTCAACGTCACCAATCCCTCGAACGGTGAGGTGATCGTCGCCCTGCCAGGCATGAGACGTGCCGAGGAGGGGCCGCGTCATGGACGCCGCTTACCAAGCGCTGAAGGAGTAAGCGAAGAAGACCGGCAAGCAATGTACCCCCGTTTTTCGCAAGCTCTACAACCTGAAGGTCGCCAATGACGACGACCACGCCCCGGTCTTGACCATGGAGATGGGAAAGCCGTTGGCCGAGGCGAAAGGCGGGGTCCTCTGTGGCGCGTCCTATGTCGAATGGTTGGCGCGGAAGCCAGCGCGTTAACGGCGACGCCAGCCGGACAAGCGGAACATCGCAATCAAGCAGCCGATCGGCATCGTCGCCGCGGTCAGGCCTTGGAATCTCCCCAACCTCTAGGGCCAACGAGATCGTGAAACTCAGCGCCGGGCTTGGCGGAAACGCGCCGCTCATCGTTCTCGATGACGCGTCGCGGCGAGTAAAAGCATACCGGACCGCCTCGGCTATCTTGGACTTGCCGGAGGCCGCTATATTCTGTTTAGGGACTCCGAGGACGGTGGGTGTGGCCGAACACCGCCTCGAGCACGGCAGCCTCTGCGGCCTCGCCTTAAGCAAAGGGAGGGCCCGCCCGCTCCTATTTGGCCTCAAGGAATGCTCGAATTCGCTCTCCCGCCTGAGCAATGCTCAACAAGCCATCCAAATGTCCTCGCGTACCTTCCAGTTCGACAAATTCGACCGGCGTACCGTCGGATTTAATAATCGTTCCTGTCTCCCGCACTGCATTTCCGGGAAAAATCAGGTCTTCGTCGGTATAGATCAGCATCACGGGCACGTCGATATTCAGAAGCCCTTTGTAGAGGCTGTCTTTGGGCTGTCCAGCGACGAACAGCTGATTGGCGCGCGCGAGATAAAGGAAATGGTTCGCATCTGACTGGGCTACTCGTGCTGCGCCCGCCTCGTTCAGCTTCGTGACAACCTTATAATCATTCGCCCAACTCTGCCCGGGATCCGCACCTTCGCTGGCCCAGTCACGCCCAAATGTACCGTCGGTCCATTCTGCCGAATTTGCCTGCAGTGTTAAAGTCTTCATCGCTTGAGCCAGCCCTGCATTCGGCGGCTGGCCTGTGTAATAATCTCCACCGTTCCAGTTTGGATCCAGTTTGATCGGTGACGCCCATACGTCCAGCCACGCGATAAGGTTCGCGTCTGCCCAACCAGAGGAAATGACCGGAATCACCCGCTCCAACTTGTCGGGATAGCGTGCTGCCCATTCATAGCTTTGCAGCCCTCCCATAGAGGCGCCCATGACAGCATGCCATTTCCCAATCCCCAGTTGCTCCATCAGCCCTTTCTGCGTATCAACGAAATCGCCGATTGTCATGATCGGGAAATCCATACCCCAAGGCTTTCCTGTTTTGGGATTGGTCGTCGCCGGGCCGGTGGTGATGACATTCGGATCGTTGGCACCGAGATTGACGGGTGTGTCGACCGACACAACAAAGTATTTATCCGTATCAACGGGCTTGCCGGACCCTATGATCGCATCCCAATAGCCGGCGCTTACATCCGCCTCCTTGTATTTTCCCGCCGCGTGACTGTTTCCGCTGAAATAATGCGGAATCAGGATGGCATTATCCTTGGCGTCGTTCAGCGTGCCATAAGTTTCATACCCCAGCCGCATTTCGGGAACCGTCCTGCCTCCACGTGTTACGAAGTTTTTCAGGGTAAATTCCCGCTTTTCAACTAATGGCTCGTACGCCAATGCAGGGCCGGCCATCATGGCAATAGTGATGAGTATTTTCAGACGCATTTACTTCTCCTTGGTCGGATTACCAACGAAACAAAGCGGTGGCCTCAGCCTTCCAAAGCCGTATCCTAGTCACTGGATTTCACATTGATCCAGGTCAAAACTTCTCAGCTTCTAAGGGCTTATTCGCCCCTGTGGGATCATGTCGCGGCCAGACCGCGGCGACTTCTCAAGAGTAATACTCTGGTGCCTTCTTGAAGCTCGACCACGCATCCGGGTCGTGACCGGTGACGACGTTTGCCCCCGTCCTTTCCGCGATTGTGCGCAGCTTCTGTACAGAGCGAACAGTATCCACCGTCGATGCGAGGAAGCCCGGCAGCGCCTTTTCTTCCCAATGGTCGAGTGTGTAGGCGGCATCGATCGTCAGAAGCAGCGGTTCGCTGCTGGGAAGGCGGACGAGAAAGGATTGATGGCCCATCGCATGGCCAGGACTGAAGATCGTCGTCAGCGTTCCGTCGCCATAAACATCATAAAAATCGTCTTGAGTGCCGTTCAAAAACTGCCATTTCAGACCCGGGCGATCGAAATCCTTGCGGATATAGCCGCCATCGGCAAACCAGTCGGGCGTGAAGGCATATTCATATTCGGCCCTCTGCACGATATGCGTGGCATTCGGAAAGCGGCCGATCGCGCCGGTATGGTCGAGATGCAGGTGGGACTGCACGACATATCTAACCTCGGCCGGATCGAAGCCGAGAGCTTTGACCTGATCGACGCAGCCTTTGTCCTTGTCAAGAACGGGCCAGTACACGTCGCAAATACCGCCCCAATGGCCGCGGGGGTCCGTTGCCACTTCAATGGCGTTGCCACCGTCGATGATCGTGTGACCGTCGGGATGGGTGATGAGGTAAAAGGGAACCGGGATTTCGTAGTCAGCGCCATTTCCTTGATTCATTTTGATGTTGTGCACCTTGCATTTCAGGGTGCCGGACTGAAGCATGTAAAGTCTGATATCCGTCACGTTGGATCCTCCCGCGGTGATTTGAACGGTGAATTTCTGCGAAAGCTTCAGAAGGCTTCCCGATAAAGGGCAAGCGCGTCTTCTTCCCGGACTTCGACTGGATTGTTGACGAGAAGGCGGGTTTGTTTCATTGCGTCTGCGGCGAGCATGGCGAGACTGTTGTCGGTTACACCGACATCGCGAAGCCGTCGCGGCGCGCCGCTTTCATCCATCAGCACCTGCATATGGGCAACAAAGTATTCCGAACGGGCAGTGGCGTCGCCGCTTCCCGTGACGCCAAGCACATCGGCAAGCTCGGCGTAAAGCGGGGCAGCCTCCTGTGCATTGTAGCGAAGGACTGGACCGAGCATCAGAGCGTTCGAAAGACCATGCGTAATGTGATAATGTCCACCGAGCGGATAGGCCAACGCGTGGACCGCAGCCACCGGGGAATTGGAGAAAGCCTGGCCCGCAAGCATTGCACCGAGAAGCATGCCTTCGCGAGCATCCCGATTTGTCGGCTCCTTGCAGGCAGCGATTAGATTGCTGCCGAGAAGCCGCAACGCCTCACGCCCAAGCGCGTCCGAAAGCGGGTTTTTCTTATGCTTACTTGTATAGGCTTCGATAGCATGCACCATCGCATCGATGCCGCTTGCTGCGGTGTGAACCTGCGGCAAACCAACGGTCAGTTCCGCATCCAGGAGCACGAAATCCGCATAGAGTTGCGGCGACACGACTCCCATCTTGGTCGTCTCGCCGGTGGTGATGATGGAAATGTTGGTGACTTCCGAACCTGTGCCCGCAGTTGTCGGAACGAGAACCAGTGGAACACGCGCCCCCTGAACTTTGCCGATGCCATACATTTCGGCGAGCGGTTGTGCCGACGACAGCAGCACCGCCGCGAGCTTTGCTATGTCCAAGGACGAGCCACCACCGAGACCAATCACAATATCGGCTGCGACTTGCCGCGCCTCCTTGACACAACCATACAAAACGCTTTCCGGTGGATCGGGCACAACCCTGTCAAAAATAGCCACACTGAAACCAGCCGCCTCCAGACTGGCGGCAATGGGCGCAATCAACCCAGCCTTCACAAGGCCCGCATCGGTGACCAAAAGCACCTTGCGCGCAGCAAAACGCTCAGCGATGAGTCCACCTAATCGCTTAGCTCCGCCCCACGCCATCTCCATGGATGGGACAGTTCGAAACTCGAATGGATTGATCGTCATTAACTCCTCCCTTATCGTCAGCCGCTTAAGCGATGGCCGAGCACAGATATTTGATTTCCAGATAGTCATCGATTCCGTAGCGGGAGCCTTCTCGTCCGAGGCCGGACTGCTTGACGCCGCCAAATGGCGCTGCCTCGTTCGAGATCTGACCGGTGTTGTGACCCACCATGCCGTATTCCAGCGCTTCGGCCACTCGCCATGTTCGGCGGATGTTTTCAGTATAGAAATAGGCAGCCAATCCGAATTCCGTATCGTTGGCCATAGCGACCGCCTCTTCCTCTGTCTCAAAGCGGAAGAGAGGCGCGAGTGGCCCGAAGGTTTCCTCGCGGGCGATCTTCATCGCCTGTGTCGCTCCTGTCAGGACAGTCGGTTCGAAGAATGTCCCGCCGAGGCTGTGTCGCTTGCCACCTACGACCACTTTCGCGCCCTTCCCGATCGCATCGCTAATATGGTCCTCGATCTTGGCGATGGCCTCAGCATCAATCAGCGGTCCAATTGTTACATCCACCAGCGTGCCTTCACCGACTTTCAGTGCAGAAACCTTCGCTGCAAGCTTTTCAGCGAAGACATCGTAAACACCCGACTGCACGTAGATACGGTTTGTGCAGACACAGGTCTGACCAGCATTACGGTATTTCGAAGCGACAGCACCGTCGACGGCGGCATCGAGGTCGGCGTCGTCGAAAACGATGAAGGGTGCGTTGCCGCCGAGCTCCATGGACAGTTTCTTTATCGTCGGCGCAGACTGCGCCATGAGAATTCGCCCCACCTCGGTCGATCCGGTGAAAGACAGCTTTTTGACTATGTCGTTTTCCGTCAGCACCTTGCCGATCTCGCGTGATTTTCCTGTCACAATCTGGAAAACGCCGGCGGGAATACCCGCCTGTTCGGCTAGTACGCCGAGAGCCAGCGCCGTGAGGGGTGTCTGCTCAGCCGGCTTAACCACCATGGTGCAACCGGCAGCCAGCGCAGGCGCCGCCTTGCGTGTGATCATTGCTGCCGGGAAGTTCCACGGCGTGATTGCTGCGCAGACACCGATCGGCTGCTTGAAAACCAGGATGCGCTTGTCGGCGGTTGGTGCGGGTATGATGTCCCCATAGACCCTCTTTGCCTCCTCGGCAAACCATTCGATAAAGGAGGCGGCGTAAAGTATTTCCCCCTTGGCTTCGGACAAGGGTTTGCCCTGTTCAGCCGTTATCAGCGCGGCCAGATCGTCCGCGTTTTCTATTATCAGATAGAACCAGCGGAGCAGGACGGCAGCTCTTTCCTTCGCTGCAAGCGCACTCCACGTACGGAACGCCATTTCGGCCGCTACGACCGCCTGCTCAACATCTGCCGCGTCCAGTGAAGGAACGGTGCCGACAATCTCCCCCGTTGCGGGGTTCTTTACGGTGATATTGGTCTGAGAGCCGGCAACCCACTTGCCATTTATTAGGCATCGATCACGCAGGAATTCCGTTTTTTTTAGATTGACCATGACCTCGTCCGAGCATAGAGTTCAATTTGATGAACCATTATCGTTATATTGAACTAGCCTGATAGGAGGTACCGTGTCAAGTACAAGACGCGCCGCAGTGGAAGACACTGCGATCGGCAAATCGGTCGATTCTGTTCCGGCGCTCAGGCGCGCGGTTTCGATCCTCGATCTTGTCACCAAATCTGGCGACGCAATGTCGGCCGCCGACATCACACGGGCGATGTCGTTGCCGAAGAGTACGGCGCACGGGCTACTTGGCGTCATGGTAGAGCTTGGCTTGCTCGTTCGCAAACAGGACGGCACTTACCGCCTCGGCCCCCATCCTATGCGCTGGGCGCACGGCTTTTTGTCCGAGATGGACATCGTCTCGATTTTCCGAAATTATTTCGCTTCCGATACCACACTGTCTCCCTACACGGTCACATTGACAACTCTTGACCGTGACGAGGTCGTCTATATTGATTGCCGAAATTCCGACCAGCCCCTGGGGCATACTTTCCGGATTGGAATGCGTCTCCCTGCCACCTTTACTGCGACCGGCAAAATGCTGCTTTCCGAAATGCCGGAAGATAAACTCGAGGCGCTGTTCAGCGCAAAGTTTCCTCCGCCCATCACCTCCAGAAGCGTCAAAAATCTTGCCTTGCTAAGGCAGGAGCTGGCTGACATCCGTACGCGCGGTTTTTCGATCGATAACGGTCAGGTTCGCGAAGGGATGATTTGCATCGGCAGCGCTGTGCGAGATCATACGAGATGCGCGGTTGCCGGCATTGCCATCAGCCTTCTGGAAAGCGAAACAACTCCGGCGCTTATCGAGTTGCTCGGAGAGACGATGTGCAGATCAGCCGCCACTCTTTCTGAACAATTGGGACATAACAGCTCATCACGCTTCCGTGACGAAGGATAGCGTAGCATTTGGAAAGCGCGGAAATTCATTCCAACCAAGGAGGCCGACTGGGTTGGGCTCCGTGTGAGCAGTAGCGCGTCTGTTCTTTTGACTGCAAAGCGATCCGTCACAGCCTCGAACTGAATGGCCGCAAAAATCGTGCAGCTGGGCTCACCGTCAACTCGATGCAGTATGACATGTGAACTATCGACTGTGGTCGATGTCGCGCTTTCCCTCTCCAGGCGAGAATAGCTGCATAAGCAGGCTAACGAAAGTCTTCTCCACGTCGACTTGTTGATGAAAGCTTTGCCAGAACCGAGCTCTTGGGGAATTCACGAGAAGCCGTCCTCATATTCAGTGATTCTTCGTGCGCCTTACGGTTCTTTTTCCCTTTCGGAACAGTTTGCGCCGCGGCTTGTACTCGCTTGTTGGCTGGACAGTTGTTCCACCATCTTGACCCTGGTTGCAATTTTTACTATACACAGTATTGAACTAAGTTCAATATACCGAACTATGTTGCGCCACCGCAGCGTGAGAGGACGCTTCGGCCTACACCGCAAGGGCATGTGTCTTTGCATCAGATCCGGCAATTGCCGTAGAGGAGGAAATCTATGAAAAAGTCGCGGTCTCTGACCATTGCAGCGATCTTTCTGTCCGCCACCGCCCCCGCTGGCCTTTTGGCTCAGGAGTCAAAGCCCTTCACGATTGGTGTCGTGACGTTCCTGTCCGGCGCACCGGCAGGTCCCTTCGGCATACCCGCAAAGATTGCCGCCGAAGTCTTCGCCGAGCAGGTCAATGCCGGTGGCAAGCTCCCGGCGCCGTATGACAAGGTCGGCTTCGGCGGCCGTCCGATCGAACTCGTCGTCATCGACGAGGCCGGTGGCACCACCAAGCAGGTTTCCGAACTACGCAACCTAGTCGAACAGCAGGGCGTAGACATGATCGTAGGCTACACGTCCTCGGGCGATTGTCTTGCGGTCGCGCCTGTTGCCGAAGAACTGAAGACCATGACACTTCTCTTCGATTGCGGCACGCCGCGCATCTTCGAGGAAGCTGACTACGAATATGTATTCCGCCCCGTTGCAACCGCGACGATGGACAACGCCGGTGCCGCACTCTACGTCAACGAGACAGTCAAGAAATTCAACACCTACGCCGGCATCAACCAGAACTACGCCTGGGGTCGGGACGCCTGGAACGACTTCGAGGGCACACTGAAGAGCCTTCGCCCCGAAGTGACGCTGACGACCTCGCAGATGCCGAAGCTCGGTGCCGGTCAGTACAATACCGAAATTTCCGCAATTCTCGGCAGCAAACCCGATATCATTCATTCGAGCTTCTGGGGTGGCGACCTTGAGGGTCTCGTGCTTCAGGGAGCGCCGCGCGACCTATTCAAAAACGCCACTGTCGTTCTGACGGCAGGCGAAACGGCGATCCATCGCCAGGCCAAACAAATCCCAGATGGCACCATCATCGGCGCCCGCGGTCCAAACGGTATCTTTGCACCGGAGAACGCTTATAACGACTGGTTCAAGGCCGCTTACAACGCCAAGTCCGCCACGCCCCCCAGCTATCCGTCCTACCACATGGTGCAGACGCTTTTTGCGGCGAAGTTCGCTTATGAGAAGGCACAGGGGGGCGACACCGCGAAGACGCCGACTACCGAGGAGATCGCCGCTGCTCTCAAGGGCGCCACCTTCCAGGGTCCCTCGGGCGAAGTGAAGATGTCGTTGGGCAAGGGCAACCAGGCTGTGCAGGAAATGGTCTATGGCCGCACCAAAACCGTCGATGGCAAGCTGACCTTCGTCGATGTGATCCGTTACGCCCCAGAAAGGGTGAACCCACCGGAAGGCATGACCAGCCATGAGTGGATCAAGAATAAGCTCAAGTGATCTATTCACCGCGGCATCGCACGCGGGGGTTTCCCGGCGCGTTTGGCGTCGCAATCCCTTTTAAGCGGTTTTCACCCGTCGCCCGCCACGCTGGCACCGAAAGATGAATCCCGCCCCTTGTTTCGAAATGGTGTGTGACATGAACGCGTTTGTAGGCGCTATTATTGACGGCATTCTGTATTCCGCATGGCTCTTCATCATCGCAGTCGGCCTGACGCTGATCTACGGCGTGATGAAGATCCTAAACATGGCCCATGGCACGTTCTATGCCATCGGCGCCTACATGTCGGTGACTTTGCTGGGTTGGTGGTTCGCCCAGGGCCTGCCGCCCGCTGGAAGCATTCCGGTCATGATTGTCGCGGCGCTGATCGCCGGTACGATTGTCGGCCTCGTCATCGAACGGGGCGTCCTGCGCTTCTTCACGGGGCGCGATCCCATCGTGCTGCTGCTGGTAACCTACGCGCTCTTCCTCATTCTGGAAGACGTGGTGAAGCTCATCTGGGGTGTCGATCCATGGATAGCCTCCGACCCGGTGTGGGCTTTCGGCAACGTCTATCTCGGCCCCCTTGTGTATCCGACCTACAACCTCATTATCGTCGTCGTGGCGATCGTCAGTGGTGGTTTCCTCACGTGGTTTCTGCAATTCACTGCCAAGGGGAAGATGCTGCGCGCCGTCATTCATGATCCGGAAGTATCGCAGGCGATGGGCATCAATGTCAGCCGTTGGAAAGTGTCGGCCTTTGTGGCCGGCTCGATCCTCGCCGCACTCGGCGGCGCCTTCACAGCGCCGACCATCTCCGTGGCGCCGGGCCTGGGCGTCGAAGTGGTCGTCATGATGTTCGCAGCGGTGGTGATCGGGGGGCTTGGATCGATTCCTGGCACCATTGTCGGTGCCCTGATCGTCGGCTTCGTCCGCTCACTTGCGGTCCACTACTGGCCCGAAGTCGAAGTGTTCAGCATCTATGCAGTGATGGCTATCGTTCTCGCCATGCGTCCGCAGGGGCTGTTTTCCGGTGTGGAGTTGCGCAAGATATGATGAACAAAGCCCAAACCTTTGTGCCGGTCGCCGTCGGCGCGGCACTTATCCTTATCGTCGCAGCCTGGGCGCTACCCACCTGGAACTTCGTCATCTCGATCGGCCTTGCCAAGGGGCTCGCGGTACTCGGCCTTGTGCTGATGATGCGCGCCGGGCTGGTCTCGTTCGGCCAAGGACTTTACTACGCGATCGGCGGCTATTGCGTCGGCCTGATGGTCAATCTCTGGAAAATCAACGAAGCGGTTCTCTTGCTCATCGCCCCGGTCGTCATCGCCGCGGCGACTGCTGCAGTCGCCGGTCTCCTTCTGTCGCGTTACCGCGACATCTTCTTCGCGATGCTGACGCTCGCCCTGTCGATGCTTCTCTACGGTCTTCTGGTGAAGTCGGTGGAACTTGGCGGCACGGACGGCTTCAACATCCGAGGCGTGACCTTGTTCGGCCTGCCGCTGAGCGGTACTGCGCGTTTCAACGGCCTGGTTATCCTCGTCCTGATCTGTTTCACAGCGGTGATAACCGTCTGGTACTTCGGCAAGACGGCGCTCGGTCGCCTGCTGCCTGGCATCAAGGATAACGAGATTCGCGTCGAGTATCTCGGCGCGTCTGCAAGCAAGACGATCTATCTCTCCTACATCCTTGCGGCAATTCTAGCCGCCGTAGGTGGCTCCATGAGCGGCATTCTCGTCGCGCATGTGGATCCGGAAATGGCGTTCTGGGCAACCTCGGGCGAATTCGTGGTGATCGCGGTCCTTGCCGGTACCGGGAACATCTTCACGCCCTTCATCGCCGCGCTCGCACTCGAATTTGTCAGGACGTTCGCCTACCAGCATGCGCCCAACACTTGGCAACTGGTACTTGGAGTCATAATCCTCTCGATGATCCTGTTTCTGCCGACAGGACTTGGCGGCGTCCGTTTTGGTAAGCGAAAGGCAACCGTCGAGGCAGGAGAAAAAGCATGAAACTGATTATTGAAGCAAAGAGCCTCGTCAAGCGGTTCGGCGCGGTAACTGCCGCAAACGACGTGAATGTCGACATCATGTCTGGAACGATTTCGGGGCTAATCGGCACAAACGGCGCCGGCAAGACGACGTTTATCAATATGATTACGGGCTATCTGGGCCCGGACTCCGGTTCGATCCTGCTCGAGGGACAGGAAATCGTCGGGCTTTCACCTCGTCAGATCACTCGGCGCGGCGTTGCCCGGTCCTTTCAGATTCCGCAATTGTTCAACTCGCTGACAGCGATTGAGAACCTGATGTTTGCTTACAGCGCAACGGGTAGCGTTGGCGCCAAGGGCTTTTCGATTCTTTCCGACGATGAGCTCGCGATCCATGCTGACGAGACGCTCGAGGTGTTCGGACTTGGAGCGTTCCGCAACTCGATTGCCGGCACGATGCCCGAAGGCATCCGCAAGCTTCTCGACATTGCAATTGCCATGGTTGGCAAGCCGAAGGTTCTTTTCCTGGACGAGCCGACGAGCGGCGTCGCCAGCGAAGAAAAGTTCTCGGTCATGGACCGCATTATTGACGCGACCCGTGTCGCAGGCGTCAGCGTGCTCTTCGTCGAGCACGACATGGAGATCGTTCGCCGCTACTCCGACCGCGTGCTCGCTTTCTTCGAAGGCCGGGTACTGATTGATGGACCTCCGGAAACGGTCCTCAGCGACCGACAAGTGCGTGAACTCATCATTGGTGAAGAACATCGCGTTCCCAAGGAGGACAACCATGCTTGAGGTGAAGTCAATCAACGTCTCCATCGGCGGGGTTCCTATTCTGCGTGACGTTTCCATGAAGGTCGAAGCCCACTCGATGGTCGGAATCGTCGGCCGCAATGGTGCCGGTAAGACCACGCTGATGCGTGCGATAATGGGGCTCTTGCCACTCCGGGCAGGTTCGATCCATTATGAGAAGAAGGACATTTCTCGTGAGGCGCCGCATCTGCGCGTGCGCCACCAGATGGGCTTCGCGCCGGAAGACCGGCGCCTTATTCCCGAACTGACTGTTGAGGAAAACCTGCTTATTCCGGCATGGGCAGCTGGCGTCACAGATGCGCAGAAGCGGCTCGACGATGTCTATGCGCTCATTCCGGAGGCAGCAGACTTCCGCCATCGCCGTGCCCTCCAGCTTTCAGGCGGCCAGCAGAAACTCGTGGCCATCGGTCGCGCACGCATGACTGGCACCCAGCTGTTAATGCTAGACGAGCCATTCGAAGGCGTCGCCCCCGCGCTTTCCAAGCGCATTTCCGAGGTCGTCGCATCCCTGCGGCCGCTTGGTCTTTCCATCCTTCTTTCTGGCGCCGATCTTCGGCACGCCGGTAAGGGCCTCGATATGGTTTATCGCATGGATCGTGGCCAGATCACTTCTATTTGACCGTCATTGGCAGCGCCTGTGCATCTCTGCTGCGCATGCGCCGCCGACACCATCGTCGCCCGGCCGGCGCTCGATCCGTTGCAGGTCGCGCGCGCTCATCGCTATCAGTCCCATCCGCAATCTCCCACGTCATCAAAACCCGGGGAGAGTGACATTCCAACTTTGCAGAAACAGGACACTTCAACTTTGCGGCTACAACACTTAGGTACTTATGGAACACCTGAACGGTTTTGGTCCTGTCGATTAATGCTCCCAACCGCCGCATACGAAATTGTGAACCACTTCGGTAAGCCGCGGTTTCGACGGCTGCTCTATCAAGGCTGCGTTGAGACATTCGCGCGGGCTTGGGAGCACGGGTCTAAATACTGGTCATTCTTTGTTCTTCATCATTGCCGCCTGAAGCTGATCATATCAACGAGGTCATTGCCCTGGCCCCGACTACGCTGGAATGGGACCAGCGATTTCCTTTCCGTAGTTAGTTCCTGCTATGGAGCGGCGACCTTTGCTGTAGTTTACATCACACTATAGCCGCCTTGCTCAAGTGTCGCGTCGTACGCGACGGCATATTTCGCGATCTTACCCGCATGATCCGTTCCATTGATAACATGGCGAGCGCCGATGAAGTTGGTTGTGCCAAGGTTAATGTAATCAGAGAGTTTCTTGCCGGTAAACCAGCCTTCCTTCAAGCCCATGACAAGCACCTTCGCCGCAATTTCTGGTATCAGTGCTTTTGCTGGAAAGGACACGAGATCGATGCCGAGCTTGATGCTGACCGTGCGGTAGTTGTTCTCGTGCGTGAGTTGGGAGTATCCTCTTCCAAACCAGCCTTGACGCCAATATGGGGAGGTGACCCAAGGCAGTTTGCCCTTTGCCCATGCACTGTCAAGACAGGCAATCGCCTGATCGTCAGATGTCGCGAAAGTCTCTCGCACCGGCATCATAAGGCCTCCAGTCTCATGAAATGCTGTAGCCAACACGTAGGCGCATTGGGTGCGCAGTAATGCATGCAACTTGCATTCCGAAATTAGAAGTCTGGTGTCCCCGCGATCGAGGTTGCCGACGCCGCTTTTGGCGGCAAACGCCACGGCGACGCAAAGAGAAACAATCCGGCATGCTGCAACGAGTCTTCTGAGCATCGGCTCCGCTTCCCGTTCAGGTGTCGCATGAGTGCGCCCACCGATGCAGTCGGAGGCGTCTTGTCCGTGTTCTACGTCTGATGAGAGGCGGTACTCGCCATGGTAGTTAGACTATCTGCATCGCTTACTCCCGACATTGCTAAGGATGAAATCGAAAGACGCCCGCATAGGTGCACACCTCGAATTTAACCTCCTAAACAGCGGGTTAGCTATTCATTGCGGACTGAGGAAAGCGGGCGGCTTGGCGGGTGCCGCTCTGTCAATCTTACTACTGAGGCGTTGTGGCCACAGGGAAAGAGAAACCAATTCGACACTCCCCATGGAGAAAGAGAACGTTGGGAGCTATGAGCGCGCAGATCAACTCCCTGCCGGATCGCCTCATCCTGGGCCATCCAAGCAACTTCCTGCTGGCTCGGCGTGCGGTTAGATGGCGCCGCGGGCGCGACAACGCCTCTCATGCCGTCGGCCGGGCATCCCGGGTGGGCCAGAGCCCTGGCCCGGCGCCACGCTGTCCGTCGTGCCGCCCCGGTGCATTTCAGTTTCCGGGTGGTTGTGTGCGTCAAGTTCTGCAAAATTGGGCGGTCATGAGACTGGTCATGCGGCTTGACGGAGTGCGAGTTTCTTGTGCTCGCGCAGGTCGTCCATATTGATGTAGCGGTTGGCCTCCATCCAGTTTTCGTGGGTTTCGACGGCGAGCGCTCGCACGAGGCGTAGACAGCTCTCGGTATTGGGAAAGATGCGCACGACGTAGGTTCTGCGCCGGATTTCTTCATTGAGGCGTTCCAGCATATTGGTCGATTTCAAGTGCTTGTGATGCTGGCGCGGCAGTCGAAAGAAGGTCAGCGTCTGCTCGATGGTTTCCTCAACCCAGGTGGTCAGCCGCGGGTAGCGGACCGACCATTTGGCGAGCCAGGCGGCGAGATCGGCTTTCGCCTCATCGAGATCGCGCCGATCGTAGAGCCATCGAAGCTCCTGTAGGCAGTCGTCGCCATGTTTGCGCGGCAGGTGATCGAGGGCGTTTCTGAGGAAATGCACGTAGCAGCGCTGCCAGGCAGCCTCCGGGATCACCTCGCCGATCGCTGCGACGAGACCGGCATGATCGTCGGAGACCACCAGTTCGACGCCCTTCAAGCCGCGTCCTTTCAGCCTGACGAGGAAGTCCTTCCAGGCCGAGCGGCTCTCGCGGCCGGCCATCTCGACGGACAGAATCTGCCGCCGTCCGTCCCAGTCGATGCCAACGGCGATCAGCACCGCCTGGCTCATCACGACACCGGCCTCGCGCACCTTCTCGTAACGGGCATCGAGGATCAGGTAGGGAAAGGGCTCTTGCAGCGGGCGTTCGGCAAAGGCCTTCAGGCTCTCGTCCAGCCGCTTGTTGATCGCCGAGATCGATGATGCCGAGAAGGCGTGGCCGCAGAGCTCCTCGGTAATCGCCTTGACCTTCCTGGTTGACACCCCCTGCACATACATCTCCGCCAAGGTCGCCACCAGCGCCCGCTCGGAGCGCTGATAGCGCTCGAACAGTTCGGTGGAGAAGTGCCCAGAGCGATCCTGCGGCACCCGCAGTTCAAGCTTGCCCACCCGCGTGATCAGCGTGCGGCCATAGTGGCCCGAGCGGTAGCCTAGCCGGTCCGGTGTGCGCTCGCCTTTTGCAGCCCCCAGTGTCTCGTCCATCTCCGCTTCCAGTACCTCCTGCATCACTGTGCGGATCACCTCGCGCAGCCCGTCGGGGTTCGAAAGCAAAATGTCTTTGACGGCGGCGCTGGCTGTCTTACCTTCACTCTTGGTCATGGTGGCGTTCCTTCCAGGGAATCAGGTGACGTTGAACATCACCAGACTGCCATGACCGCCTCCTTCAGAGAATTTGCAGAACCTTCCGCACACTACCTTCCGGGTATCGGACAGATAACCCAGTTACCAGTTCAATGTCGCCTGCTGGGTTTCCTGGTGGGTGTTATTAATGACAGACAACTTTACTTGGCTCGGGCTTCTGACAAGAAATGCAGGGAGGCTAAAACGCCAGCCGTAGGTTTTTAAAGACGATTTGCGTCGCTCATCGAAAGTCACCCAAGAGAGCCCGGGTCGGCCGTTCTCGGTTGGAGCCGCAATTCCGCAAAAAGGCTGGACGTAACCTCATCGACGGGCCTCAGCCCATTAACGGTGCGTAGGAGCCCGGCGGGGCGGTAGTGATCCGCGAGCGGCTGCGTCTGCGTCCGGTAGGACTCGAGCCTGACTTTCAGCGCTTCCGGATTGTCGTCGGCGCGCACCGGCAGGCCTGCGGCCTTGGCCTCGCGCGCCCGATAGATAATGCGGTCTAGCAGCACGGATTCGTCGACCTTCAGTTCGAGCACCGCATCCAGACCGAGGTGTGCCTTTTCGAGCGCTTCGTCGAGGGCCCGCGCCTGTCCCAGCGTGCGGGGAAAGCCGTCGAGGATGAAGCCGGACGCAGCGCCCGGCTCGGCGATGCGTTCCAGGACGCAATTGACGACGATGTCGTCGCCAACCAATTCGCCCCGCGCTATGAGGTCGCGCGCAGCAAGGCCAACCGGCGAGCCCTTGGTGACCGCGGCGCGCAGCATATCTCCCGTCGACAGTTGTGGCACGCCCAGCCGCTCGGCGAGGCGCGCTGCCTGTGTTCCCTTGCCCGCCCCCGGCGGTCCAAGGATGATCAATCTCATCGTTCCCTCCCTCGTACGTCTGGCCACAAATTGTCCTTCCCTTGATCGTCCCGTCGGCTCCGGTGCGGTAACGCGCCGGAACCCACGTCTTCATGGTGTCGTCAGGCAGCCTTCCGGTTCAGCCGGTTGTCTATCAGGTGATCGACCACGGCGGGGTTAGAGAGCGTCGAGGTGTCACCGAACTCGGTGCATTTGTCCTCAGCGATCTTGCGCAGGATGCGGCGAATGATTTTCCCCGAGGTTGTTTTCGGCAGGCCCTGCGCGAACTGGACCTTGTCGATCGTGAAGATCGGGCCTATCTCCTTGCGCACCCAGGAAACGAGTTCCTTGCGCAGCTCGTCAGAGGCAGCCTCGCCGTCGATAAGGGTTACGTAAGCGTAGATGCCCTGCCCCTTGATCTCGTGCGGATAGCCGACCACCGCGGCTTCCGAAACGCTAGCGTGGGCGACCAGGGCGGATTCGACTTCCGCCGTGCCGATGCGGTGGCCGGAGACGTTGATGACGTCGTCGATGCGGCCCGTGATCGAGTAATGGCCGCCTGCATCGCGCCGGGCGCCGTCGCCGGTAAAATATTTGTCTGGATAGATGGAGAAATATTCCTGCTCGAAGCGCTCGTGGTCGCGGTAAAGCGTGCGCATCTGGCCCGGCCAGCTGTCAGCGATAACCAGGTTTCCGTTTGCAACGCCATCGAGCACGTTGCCCGCCGCATCGACCAGCTCAGGCCTGACGCCGAAGAAGGGGGTGCCGACGGAGCCTGGCTTCAGCTCGGTGGCGCCGGGAAGCGGCGTCATCAGGATGCCGCCGGTCTCGGTCTGAAACCAGGTGTCGACGATCGGGCAGCGCCCGCCGCCGACGACGCGGTGATACCATTCCCAGGTTTTCGGGTCGATCGGCTCGCCGACTGAACCGAGGAGGCGGAGCGAGGCGAGCGAATTCGATTTCACCGCATCCTCGCCCGATCCCATCAAGGAGCGGATCGCCGCGGGGGCGGTGTAGAACAGGCTGACCTTGTGCTTGTCGATGATGTCCCAGTATCGCGACATGCTCGGGTAGGTTGGGGTGCCCTCGAAGATGAGGGTCGTCGCACCGTTGGCGAGCGGCCCGTAGACAGTGTAGCTGTGGCCGGTGATCCAGCTGATTTCGGCAGTGCACCAGTGGATGTCGCCGTCGCGGTAGTCGAAGACATATTGGTGCGTCATGGCGGTATAGACGAGATAGCCGCCTGTGGTATGCACCACGCCCTTCGGTTTGCCGGTGGAACCTGACGTATAGAGGACGAACAGCGGGTCTTCCGCCTTCATCTCCTCTGGCGGGCATTGATCGGGGACGGTCTCGGCGAGTTCGTCATAATAGTGGTCGCGACCTTTCAGCATGCTGACCGGCGCGCCGGTGTGCTTGACCACGATGACGCTTGTCACCACCTCGGGAAGCTTGTCCAGCGCAGCGTCCAATTTGACCTTCAGCTCCAACTTGCGCCCACCGCGCGTGCCCGAGTCGGCGGTGACCACGACGGTGCTCGCCGCATCGGCGATGCAGCTTGCCAGGACTTTGGGCGGGCAATTGGTGGAGAGCGTCGAATGGATCGCGCCGATGCGCGTGCAGGCGAGCATCGCATAGGTGAGCTCGGGGATCATCGGCAGGTATACGGTGACCTTGTCGCCCTTCCCGATGCCCTGCGACCGCAAAACATTCGCCCATTTCATGACATGGGCGTACAGTTCGCGATAGGTAATGCGGGCGTCATCCTTCGGGTCGTCCCCCACCGAGATGATGGCGAACTTGTCGCCCCGCTCGGTCAGATGCCGGTCGATGCAATTATAGGAGACGTTGGTGGTGCCGTCCTCGAACCACCTGATCGAGACCTTGCCCGATTCAAACGAAGTGTTCTTGACGGTACTGTAAGGCTTGATCCAGTGGATGCGCTTGCCGTGTTCGCCCCAGAACTCTTCCGGGTTGGCGATCGAGGCCGCGTACATCGCCTCGTAGCGCTGCGCATCGATGAACGCGCGCTCGGCCCATTGCTTCGGAACTGAATAGACGCCCGCCGCCTGCTTGTTTCCGTTCATTGTCGTTGTCCCTCCTAGGACGTTATTCGCAGCTCCCCATCACCTCGACGGGTGGAAGATTGTCACGCACGAATTATGCTTTCCGTTCGGCAGGTCCGGCCTCACGTATCCTTTCCGATTGTCGCGGCCTTGCGGAACTGCTCGAAAATCTCGGTCATCCGCTTGCGGGTGATGGCGAAAGCGTTCTCGCTGGCCTTGACCGCCATGCTGGTGATCTCGCGCGAGCCGATCAGCGCCACCTCGTAAGCCTGTTTCGCCAGTTCGCCGCGCTCCTTGGGGGCAAGGGCCGCATCCTCAAACATCATCAGGAGCTGTGAGGAAGCCGCGCGGAACAATTCCAGCTGCTTTTCGACGACGCCGTAGGCGCCCTTGTTGGCAACCTGCGTGGCCTGCGCGAAGGCCTCGATATTCCTGGCCTGCTCCCTAACAAGTGCTGCCGGATCGACGCCCGGCATGTTGAACTTGGCGAGCATCTCGTTGATCTGGTTGGTCAACGTTTGGATATCCGGGGTCTGCGATGTAGGCATGGTGGGCTTCTCCTCAAACGATGGGGTTACAAGGTTGCGGGCGTCTAGCCCATAGCTGGCGGCCTCGTGCTGCGCTCTGCATCGAACTCTATGCCCTCTGAAAGCAGGCGTTCGAGCAGCAGCTGGTCGAGATTCATCGGACCGTCGGCGAAGATCACAGCCGCCATTTCGCGCGGCTGGCGGATGATCGGCCGGAACTCCATATGGGCGAGGATGTCGCGCTCGATATCGATCCCCGGCGCGACTTCGATTAGTTCCAGCCCCTCAGGGATCAGCGAGAAGACGCAGCGCTCGGTGACAAACAGCACGGTCTGGGGGGTCTCGCGGGCATATTCGCCCGAGAAGGTGATCTGCTCGACCTTTTCGATGAACTTCGCCTGCCCTTCCTGCAGGATGACGAGCTTGCAGTCCCGGATCTCGGTGCGGAGGTCCTTGGTAAATGTGCCGCAGAAGACGAGACGGCGGGTGTTCTGCGAAATGTTGATGAAGCCGCCGGCGCCGGCGAGGACATCACCGAACCGACTGACATTGACATTGGCTTGCGCATCGACCTGCGCGAAGCCGAGAACGGCGAGGTCCAGCCCGCCGCCATCGATGAGATCGAACATCTGGTTCTGGTCGATGATCGATTCGGGGTTTTTGGCCGCGCCGAAGTCCAGCCCGCTCTGTGGGGTGCCGCCGATGGTGCCGGATTCGGTAGTGAGCGTGATCTTGTCGATGATCCCCTCTTCCGTCGCGACCGCCGCAACCCCTTCCGGCATGCCGATGCCGAGATTGACGACATCGCCCATCCGCAGTTCTAAGGCGCCGCGCCGCGCGATGATCTTGCGTTCGTTCAGTTCCATGGAGGCGGCGCTGTCCGCCGGCGCGCGGAATTCGCCGGAGAAGGCGCCGTTGTATTGGGTCGCATAGGTCTGCATGTGATGCTCCGGCTCGGCGACGACGACACAGTCGACCAGATGGCCGGGGATTTTAACCTCGCGAGGGCTGAGCGAGCCGGCGGCGGCGATCCGCTCGACCTGCGCGATGACAATACCCCCGCGGTTCTTGGCGGCGGTGGCGATCGTCAGGTTGTCGAGCGTCAGCGCCTCCTTCTCCATCGTGACATTGCCGGATGAATCGGCCGTCGTGCCGCGCAGGATGGCGACGTGGATGGGGAAGGTCTTGTAGAAGAGCCACTCCTTGCCGTTGATTTCCGTGAGCTTGACGAGGTTTTCCGTCGTTTTGGAATTGAGCTTGCCGCCGTCGATGCGCGGGTCGACGAAGGTCCGAAGTCCGACTTTCGAGATCAGCCCGGGCTCGCCCCCAGCGATCTCGCGGAAGAGATGGGAAATGATCCCGAGCGGCAGATTGTAGGCCTCGCACTTGCCGCTGGCCGCCAGTTGGGCCAGCTTCGGCACCAGCTTGAAATGCCCGCCGATGAGGCGTTTCACGAGCCCGTCATGCGCCAGTCGGTTGAGGCCCTTGTCTTTGCCGTTGCCTGGGGCGGCGGCAAAGACGAGAGTGAGATTGCTCGGCTCGCCCGTTTCGAGGAAACGCTTCCCAAGGGCGCAGATCACCGCCTCCGGCGTGCCGATGCCGACGAAGCCGGAAAAAGCAACTGTATCGCCCGGACGGATGGTCGCGACGGCTTCGGCGGCGGAGACAATCTTGGTGAATTTGTCAATTCGACCGTTTCCATAGGATGCGCTCTGATGCGGTGCTACCATGCTTTGGCGTTCCTTCATGTGTTCGAAGCAATGCGGTTAACCCGCAATGTGGATACGGCGGCCGTTCCGCTGCCTCCCAAAAGCTCTCAAGATTCGTGCCAGGCCGGCGGATTGAGCCGACGAACAATTATTTCCTGCTATTTCAGCTACGTGGGCGGGAATACGGGATTAGGCGAAGAGGAATGGGTGTCGCGAAGCCGACAAAGGTCACGATGATGTCGTAAGTTGAATGTGGAGATTCCGGTTGGTCGCCCGAGCTTGGGGTCATGGTCGGCTCACTCCCGCAAGCGCTTTGGCATAGATCTCCCGAACCTGGTCGTAGTCGAGCTCGCGCGGATTGTTGACCAGTAGGCGCTCCTCGTGCTTCATCGCACCCTCCGCCAGCTTGGAAAGATCGCCTTCGCCGATTCCAACCGCCGAAAGCGAGCCGGGCACCCCGCAGTCTCGGCAGATCGCCTCGATCTCGGCGATGAAGGCCGCAGCGTCCACCGCATCGGACTGGCGGCGATAGCCGGGCTGGATAACGTCGGAGAGCTCGGCATAGAGCGCTTCGGCCGCCGGGCGGTTGAATTCCAACACGTAAGGCAGGACCAGCGCAATGGAGAGGCCGTGCCCCACATCGAAGACCTCGCCGATCGGATAGGCGAGCGCGTGCACCGCGGCAACCGGCGAGTTGGCAAACGCCATGCCGGCCAGCATGGAGCCGAGCAGCATTTCCGAGCGCGCTTCGAGGTTAGAGCCGTCCGTGTAGACTTTCCTCAGATTGGCCGACAGCAGCGCCAGCGCCTTCAACGCGAGCTGGTCGGAGATCGGGTTCTTCTTGATCTTGCCGGTATAGGCCTCGATTGCGTGCGCCATGGCGTCGATGCCCGTCTGGGCGGTGAGGTGCGGCGGCAGGCCGAGCGTCAGTACGGGATCGAGGATCGCCCAGTCCGGGAGGAGGCGCGGCGAGATCACCGCCTTCTTCTCGTTGGTCGGCGTCTTAACGATGGAGGTCAACGTCACTTCCGATCCGGTGCCCGCCGTGGTCGGAACCAGCAGCAGCGGCAGCCGATCGCCGGTGGCACGGCCGACACCATAGATATCATCAAGCTTGTCCGAAGTTTTGGCGAGATAGGCGACGAGCTTTGCCGTATCCATCGCGCTGCCGCCGCCGATCGCCACGACAACGTCGACGCCGCACTCGCGGCAAATTTCTGCCGCCGCTTCGATGACATGCGACGGCGCGTCGGCGAGCACGCCGTCGAACACGGTGAGCGCGATGCCGGCTTCGGCAATCGCCGCTTCCGCTTTGCGCGTCAGCCCGGCCGCGCGTACGTTGTTGCCGGTGACGAGCAGCACATGGGCGGCCTTGTAGCCCTTGAGAAGGTCGGCGATCTCGCTGGACGCGCCTGCCCCGAAACGGATGTTGGGCGTGGTCTGGAAAGTGAAGGCCATGTGTTTGGTCCTTTTGTTTGGCTCTCTCGGGCGGCAGGGCCTGCCCGCCCGCCCCCTCTGAAAAGCCGATCCTTGCTGTCGACCGCCCCGGCACTCCCCGAGGCGGTTTATTTCGGGTCAATCAGGCGCTCGGCGGTTTCGCCTTGGGCGAGCGAAGTTCGCCGAGCAGTCGCTTGTACTTTGAATCATCGACCGGCACTGCGACCACATGCACCCCGCCGCCTTCGAAAGCGGCTTCCAGCGCCGGCACCAGATCGTCCAGCGTTTCGACCCGCGTGCCCTTGGCGCCACAGGCTTCGGCCAGTTTCACGAAATCCGGATTGAGGAAGTTGACACCGTAATTCGGGAAACCTTTGGCGGTTTGCTTCGCTTCGATCATGCCCCAGCCGCCGTTGTCCAAGATCAGGACGACGAGGTTTAGCTTTTGTTCGACGGCCGTCATCAGTTCCTGGCCGGTCATCTGAAAGCCGCCGTCGCCGCAGACCGCCATCGCGCGGTGCCCGGGATTCAGCATCGCCGCCACGATCGCTGAGGGCACGCCGGCGCCCATGGTCGCGAGCGTGTTGTCGAGCAGCAGCGTATTGGGGTGATTGGTCCGATACTTCCGGGCGAACGGGATCTTGTAAAGGCCATTGTCGAGCGTAACAATGCTGACTTCCGGCATGACCTTGCGAACAACGTGCACTATGCGATCCAGCGTGACCGGCCAACTTTTATCATCGGCACCCTCGCCAATCAGGGAGAGGATCTCCTCGCGCAGCGGCAGTAGCGCGCCGGCATTGAGCAGCTTGCCCTCGAGGCGATCCGCCAGCGCCGCGACTGAAGCGCCGATCTCGCCGATGACTTCGAGCTGCGGCCAATAGGCCTGTGTGAAGGTCGCAGGCTGATGTGCGATGTGAATGACCTTCGGGCCGCCCTCAGACATGATGAACGGAGGCTTTTCGCACGTGTCGTGGCCGATCGCGATGATCCAGTCGGCCTTGTCGACGGCCTCGTGGACATGGTCACCTTTGGAAAGCGCCGCCGTGCCCATATAGAGGTCGGAGTCCTCCGCCACGACGCCCTTGCCCATTTGCGAGGTGAAGAAGGGAATGCGGGTGCGTTGCACGAAGTCGCGGAATTGGGCGTTCGAGTGCTGGTCGAGGCGGCTTGCCGCCCCGCCAAACATGATCAGCGGACGCTTGGCCGCAACGATCATTTCAACCGCGCGATCGAAGGTCTTGGTAATCACAGTTCATCCTCCTCACATTCTTCGGCCGCAATGTCTTCCGGTATTACAACAGACACTGGGCCTTGCTTTTCCTCTTGAGCGATGCGGAACGCCTCACTGAAGACTGGCCGGATCATTTGCACCGACCCGATCTGCACTGCGTACTTGGTGAGCCCCTCCATCACGGAGACGAGGGGGCTGACCTGAAAGTGCCCATGGAGGCTGCTGTTGATCGGCTTCTGGCCGGCGATCATCACCAGCGGAAATCCGCCGAGATGCGCATACTCAGCGCCGTTGGGGAAGTTAAGTGCGCCCGGGCCGCAGGTGGCGAGGCTGACGCCTGGGCGGCCGGTGAGCCGGCCCTCGGTGGCGGCCATGAGGGCCGCACCCCACTCGGTACGGGTCGGCACGAACTTGATCTTCTTCGACTTGCGCAGCGACTCCATGATGTCGAGGATTTCCTCGCCGGGGACGCCGTAGATGCGCTCGGCGCCCATTCTCTCAAGGACCGCGACAACTCGGTCGGAACCCTTGCCCTTGCGCTGTTCGCTCTTTGCGCCAGATGAATTACTAATGGACAAGATGGAACCTCTCTGACGGAAACAATACCACATGACGTTATAAAAGCGTCTATAGCCAAGGTGGTTTTCTTGGTCAATGGCCAAACGCCGTTTTTCGCGCCGACAGACCCACCGGTCCATCAAGCAGGCCTTTCGCCAGCCGCATCGAGTTTACCCGAAGATGCATTTGACCCCCTGCTCCTCGAGCCCCCGGACGAGGAGGTCGGAATCCTTGATCATACGCTGTTCGCTCTTCGGGTCAGGTGAATTGCCAATCGACACGCTATACATCCATGACGGATTTAGTGCCGCATGACGTTATAAATGCGTTTATAGGTAAACTGACTTTGTTGGTCAATGGCCAATCACCGTTTTTCGCGCCGACAGACCCGCCGGTCCATCGAGCAGGCCTTTCGCCAGCCGCATCGAGTTTTTTGTTGCTCATCTCAGTGGGGCGCATCGAGGCAAGCTTCCTCGGCTCTGCGGGCAGGCGTGGACTAGCCTCCGACCGGGACGCCTTTCGGACTGCCAAAAGGTTAGCAATGAAACGACTCATAACTGCGGCTGACGGAATCTGTGACAGCCCCATCAACTTGCCTGCCGCAAGTTTAACCTGCTCCCGGCCTTGACCGGAGAGATCGACGACATAGCCGTCGCCTACACCATGAATAGCTGACGCGCCGCAGCCGATCACCGTTGCGCAGGAGTGTGCCGAATACCCGCAAAACGCCGCAGCCGGCCGGCCTCCTGGGCCAACGCTAGCTCATCGTCCCGTAAAGCGAAATGATCGAGCCCGATCGGGAGTTAGCCTTTCCGCAATCAGCGTGTTGGCCACGGCCGCGAGCTGACAGGTCCGGCAGCGAAGCGCCTCCTCCTCGATCAGACGTTGGTTTATTCTAAGGCTGGAACATGTGCGTAGCCGAACACGGCAAATCGACTGGGGTGCATGGCGGCGGCAGCTCCCGCGGCGTTGGCGCAGGACTGCGTCGTCTGATTTGGAAGGCCGTTGATCAAGTCAAAATTGATGCGGTTTACCTCGTGGCGGCGCAGTGGATTGGCCACACTCGCCGTCAACTCCTCGCCTTGGATTCGATTGGTTTGCTTCTTGAGCATCGGGTTCGAAGCTCTGTACGCCGATGCTCGGTTCACCCCGGCCGCTAGTAGCGAGTTGAATTGTTGCCGCGGCATTATACGCAGACTGTTGACTGACGAGGGCGACCGGTTTAAATTCCGTGACGGATTTAAAGCGCCATTTGGCCCAAACTACGTCATGGAGATTTTATGCCGAAAATGAAAAAGCGCGCCCTGAAAGGAAGTCGGCGTCGGAGTGCATTCGTCGCCATGTTGCCGATCCAGGGAACGGCTTGTACGGCGGATCGGATTGGGCTGCCCGCCCAGTTGGAAGTGGCGCATCCCGACGATCCGTTTCGGACCCGCCCACACGCCGCAGCCGAAACGGCTGCGGGACCAACCACAGTTACACATCGTTTGAGGGATCGCAGATCCGGGGGAGCCACGTCGATCAGTCATATTTCTTTTGACGTTTGGAACACTCTCGTAACGGCGAACCCAAGTCATGCGACGATGAGAACCAAGTTTCTCGCCACCTGTTTTGATACGGAAGAAGCAGCTGTGAGGAATGCATACGCGGAGGTCAAGAAATGGGTTAACCAACACGCGATCGAAACGGGGTACGCCCCATCCCTGTCCGAAAATATTCGTCTGCTTATGATGCGCTGTAATGTTCAAAAAGATCCAGGCTTAATCGCAATGGCGTTTGAGCACGTTTTTGAGAATTGCAAGCCAGTCGTTTTAGACACGACGGTGAGGTTAGTCCATTCGTTGGCAGACGACGGGTTTACGCTATCAATTGGTAGCAACTCGAGTTTTATTAGCGGCACGACGATGCACAACTTTCTTGAGAGCACCTTTGGATGTGTATTTCGGTTCGGAATTTATTCCGACCTGCTTGGATATGCAAAGCCAAACGAGGCATTTTTCAACAAAATCATCAAGTCGTGCGGCGTTGCGGCCGACAACATCCTGCATGTGGGCGATGACGCCATCTGCGATCTGCAAGGTGCGCGCAGCTCTGGAATGCGCGGCGCCCTGGTGGGAAGATCTGAGGACATTCAAGAGGCTGTTTATGACGCAGTTTGAGGAGTTTGCGCTTCATGAATTTCAATCAATCGAGGATGCACCCTTTCGACCGGAGCAATATTCGCGTCTGAAGTTTGGTTGCGACGAGGCCGCTCGCGAGATGGGCCACCAGATTGCAGCGCGTTCTTCGAAAAACACGCATCCACAATACTGAACAGCCGCTGCCTGATGATTCCGTCGCCATTCAATTTCGTTCCGAATGCAGCAAATGTAATGACGATGCATTTGCTAGACCGCCTCAACAACCACATCGTTGATGTGGAATATGCGACTGTCCCGCGAAAGATCAGTTACATGGACGATTACGGACTTCTTTCAGGAGAAGATCGAAAATCATTGATTGCTGGTGATCGGTTCTACTTCAACTCGCAACATTTTGAAGGTCGTTGTCTTCTGTTTATCGACGATGTGAAGATCACTGGCACTCACCAAAACAAGTTGGTCGACCTCATGCGCAAGCAGCAGTTAGAGAACAAAACATTTTTCCTGTATTTTGCCCGATACACGGGCGATCGTCCTAACATAGAATCCGAGCTAAATTTTGCCGCCGTTAAGTCAATCAAGGATCTAAACCGGATCGTGGTGGAGCCTAATCATCACATGACCGCGCGGACAATAAAATATATCCTCTCGGCAGATCCAGATGAACTGTACAACGATTTCCTGAGGTTCAGAAGCTACCGATATCTTGAGACTCTTTATTTCAATTGTCTAAATGAAGGATATTACAAAATACAGAAATATCAGGCAAATATAGATATTATTCGCAATGTCGCTAATGCGATGAAAGAGAAAAGACATGCTTCTCCTAGGTAGTTCCAAGTATTACACAGCCTTATTTTTGTTCCATCGCGTTCTATATCTGCCACAATACTTGCCTGGGCTGCGGGACGACTGCTCGAAGCGTTCGACTGCCTCGCGAATTTCCAGCGGGGAAAGTGTGCGCCGTCGAATTGTGAGCCACCTGTCGCGCACCATCGGCGATACCCGTCCTGATACAGCTGCAGAAGAAATATAAGGCCGGCGGAGTTGAGATTGTCATAGTCGCGGTCGGGTTAGGCGACTCAACCCGATCCACGCGATCGGGTATGTTCGGAAACAACATTGGTTCGGCGGTAGCGGTATTTGGGGCGGCCTTCCATGAACTGCGAGCCGATATGGCGTTACGCGGATTAGGTCTAGATCAAATTTGCGAGCTTTCAGCTCGTTCACGCTCCTGGTTGTCGTAATCCCAATCATGTCGATCATAACCCGGCCGAGCGGCTCGCGGACGCTGTTTTAGACCATGGGACGCCTGGCGCCATTCTTGTCGGCGGAATCTGCGACCAGGGATCCCGATTTCCTTGAGACCGGCGACAATCACCAGACGCACGCGGCGTGGCCGCGTCGATGATATAACCATTTCCTCAAAGAATTTCTGCTTCGTAGTCTCCGCCTCCGCCATGGCGTTGACCGCCTTCAAGAGCTCAGCCGGTTCGTACAACATGAAGCGTAGGCGCTGCGTGCGTGGGCTCACTTGCTAAGTCCCCTGGATTAGGAGCTCGCCTTACCTGCAGTCCGCGAAGCCCTCGACACATACATCGGGGGACGGCCCCAAACCTTATATACTATGTCCATTACCTCCGCATTGGTGGAATTCAGCGTTTCCATCGCTTGCTCGTACGCCGACCGGCCTACCTCTCCCACTGACAGCTCATATAACGATTGGTGTTTCAGCCAAGCTTGCAGAATCGCGCCCGATTCCCAGACGGTCGCAGTCAACAGCGTATTCCCCAGGGAGTCCCGCAGTCGTGCGACTGCCTCTTGCTGTGAGAGGTCACGCGGATCGTGCCTTGTCACCAAGAATTTAATAAAGTCATACGCTACGGGCCTTTCAGCCTGTTCGATCAAGGAGACTAAATGCTCGAAATGGCCGAGGGACAGGGTCATTTGCGAGATCTCAGGCCTTTCAGGGCGGACCGTCATCAGCACGCCGGTCGCTGCTTCATACGCACCCGCGGTCAGAAAGCTTCCATCTCCACAGTGGATAACGACGACGTCGTAAAGGTCTTCGACTTCCTTGAGCGCATCCACCATTCTGATGCTAGCATCTGGGTATCCCCACTTGCTGCGGTAGCGCCGCGAACTTTCCTCTTCGAAATCGCCGAGCTCGAAAGTACCCGGTACGAAATGAAGACCATCAAAATTGGTTTTTAGAATTACAGAGCCCATACTGACCCGACGAACGTCATCATAGCTTAAAACGGCAGACATGCTTGCGTTAAGGACGGGATAGCCAGTCGGTAAATAGCCGAACATTTTCGACAATGAGCCCCTCGCATCGAGATCTATAGCGAGAACGCGGAATCCTTGAAGTGCAAGGCCCTGAGCCAGATAGAACGATGTGGTGGTGCTTGCGGAGCCGGCGGAGCCGGCGGCTACTGAGATGATCTGCAGTTTCTCACCATCCCGCCTGCGCGGCGAAAACTTCGAAGCCTCTTTCGGACGGGTCGAAGCGAGATGAGCACGGAGTTCGTTGATCTGTGGAAGCGTATAGGAGCGTCGACCTGCGGTCCCTGTCTCCGGTGTTGGCCCCAGCCCATCAATTGACAACTGGCGCAGATAACTGCCCGACACGCCGAGAATCTCGGCAACCTCGCCCAAGGAGAACGAGCGAAGGGTGCTGGTGAATGCAATTGGATATTCAGGAGCTGCGCCCCACTCCATTAGGCGACCGCAGATTTCTTTGCGATAGCGCCCAATGCGCTCCGATGTTGGCATGTGAAAGGCTGGATTCTCAGAGTGCGGCATAAGTGGCCTCGCGACGACATTTCTTGTACATGACGCTTTTATTCTGTTTTCTGCGCCCGTCAAGGTTTAGGGAGCCCAGCACGCAGGTATTTGTCGTATGAACCGGACCGGCTCGATAATGTGGGGGCGGTGCCGGGGCAGGCGAGGCTATAGATCTCGTCGACTTCCAGATCGAGCGGGTGGACGATATCGTGGGCAACGGCCGCTGCAGGGACGATGCCGCACCAGGCGCCGATGGCGAAGATAGACGGTCAGGCGCAGATTTTCATCGCCGGGCAACTTTCGGCGGTTCGCTTTCTCGGGCAGCGTCCTGGCGGGTCGGTGTTAGTCACCGATTGCAAAGCGGGCAATTGACCAGATGAAATCCGTCTGCATGGCAACGGCTGCCTGGTCGAACTTGCCGGGATTGGTCCAGAACCAATTCGGATCCGGCGCGCCATTGGGACTGCAGGGACCGGATGGATTGGGACAGAGCGCCGGGATCGGCGGATCGACGAATCCTGCTGGCGTCGTCTTTATTCCCTTTGCGTTGACGGCGGCACGCGCATGGCAGGTGATGCAGGACGAAGTGTCGGCGAATCCAGCCTCCGTTACCGAATTGCCAAGATGCGTCGGCACGCCGGTTGCCGAGACGAAGTCGGTCTGGCTGCCCTTCAGGCAGTAATGTTCCCACACAGCCGAAAGGCCCGCAGAGCGCAGCATCGCTTTCAGTGCGTCGTTCTTTGCACAGGCGCTGTAGGGCCGATCAAGGACCTCATTCGCGTCCACGTCGGCGACAACCGCACCATAGGCATCATGGCATCCGGTATAATCGCAACGGCCTGGATTGTTCTGGTGCTCGAACGTTGCCCAGGTCCAGTTGGGCAGCACCTTACTGATGATATGCATGGCGATTAGCGCGTATTTCTTCCCGTCAGGTGCCTCGCTGACATAATAATCGGCGCTATCGACCTCATCGGCGGGTACCCAATTTGCCTTGACTTCCATGGCGCCGACAGGAGCTGAGATCGGCCGGCCGGCATTATAGAAGGATCGCAGACCGGCCTTGGTAAAGAGCTGGTTGCAAACGATGTAATCGAAAGTCGCATGGTTGCGGCGAACTTCTTCGCTCCCGTCGGGCGACCCATGCGGGACGAGGCCCAGCGGAGCCAACTGCTGGAGGGCTGGAAGACTCAGTATTTTTGGACCGGCCAGGGGAGTGGCGATTTCCGCCGCTCCACCCGACTGTCCACAGGACGGGTCACCTTTGGCGCCCGGAAAAACCGGGTGCGGAGTGAATGTATCTTCGTTCGAAGCCCATGTTTCGAACAAAACCTTGCCAGGCGTCGCCGCGACGGGACCAGCGACATAAGCGAGGAAACGCCAAGACGCCTCGTCCGGCCTGTTGATTGCGAGGTTGGCATCGACAGACTCAGTGAAGCCGTCGAGAGGTATGGACGCCAACGTAAAAACGGCACCCGTTGCAAATAATCTGGAAATCCAGTGCATCTTGTTCTCCAAGCAGTTTCATCAGTCTCCGAGCTTTTTCGGAGGGGATTTTGTATTCTATTGGAGACATCGCGCCTCGAAGCGGAAAAGGCGACTGCCGCCCCAACGGGTGATCGTGACGGCTTCGGCGGGGGAGAAAATCTTGTTTGCTTATAGCTATCCCCTACCCGTCCCGTGCCTGGAGCCATTCGGCTATGGTTTTGGCGGGCTTCCCCTGCGACTCGCTCGAGACGAACAGGCCGACATGCCCGCTCGGATGCGGAATCTCCGTATAGTCGGTGCTGCCGATCTTGCCGCCGAGGGCCTTGGAGCAGGCCGGCGGAATGATATGGTCGTCCCGCGCGTAGATGTTGAGCACGGGCATGTCGATCGCGCGGAGGTCGACGATGCGGCCCGACAGCTCGAACCTGCCCTCGGCCAGGCGGTTCTCCTGATAGAGCTCCTTCAGCCATCGTCGGCCGGCTTCGCCCGGGTGATCCGGCCGGTCGGCCAGCCATTTCTCCATGCGCAGGAAGTTCATCAGCCGGTCCTTGTCGTCGACGATGTCGAAGAGGCCGACATTGTACTTGGTCAGCGAGTGCATCGGTCTCATGAGCGAGAAGATCGAGCTCATGAATTCGCCGGGGATGACGCCGCCCAGCGCATTGACCATGCGGTCGATATCCTCGGGCGCAAGCGAACGAATCCAGATGTTGAGGAGGCCTTGAATCGCCGCCGGGTCATCGATATCGGCGTGGAAGTCGATCGGCGTGATGGTCAGGATTAGGTTCTTGACCTTCTCCGGATGGAGTGCCGCATAGCAGGTGGCGAAGACGCCGCCTTGGCAGATGCCGAGCAGCGTTACCTTGTCATGGCCCGTCTCGCGGCAGATCCGGTGCACCGCCTGGTGGATATAGTCGTCGACATAGTCGTCCATCATCAGCCAGCGCTCGGTGCGGCCGGGCTTGCCCCAGTCGATCAGCCAAAGGTCGGTGCCCTCGGCGAGCAGGCTACGCACCAGCGAGCGGTCGGACTGGAGGTCCGCGATAGTGTAGCGGCCGACCAGGCTATAGACGATGAGGACCGGCGTCTCGACGGTGCGCTTGGCCGTCGGCTCGTAGCGAAACAGCTCCACCTTGTCGCGGCGCATGACGAGCGTCTTCGGGGTTGCTCCGACATCGACATCCTCGTCGCGGATGCCGGCGAGCACGTTCGCCCCCTTGTGAAATTTGCCGACATTCTCGGCGAAATCCTTCAGGAAGCTGGTGAAGGCGGTTTCGCGGGGTTCGGTCATCGCTCATCCCTTTCCTGGTTGTGTGGCGAAACCGCGTGCACCTTCGACTTCATCGCGCTGTGCCCTGATGCTGGCGCGCAGCTCCCGCCTGAGTTCCGTGAACTGCCGCGTCAGCTCGTCGAAGTCGTGCTGGCTCGGAACGCCTAACAGCTTGGCGACGCTGTCGGTCATTTGCTGCTGGCAGGTGCGCAGGTCCAGCGCGGCGAGCAGCAATTCGCGCTGCGCGGTGAGGAAATCCTTAGAGCGCAGGTTGCTGATCATTTCCTCGTTCGCAATGCACCTCCACTTGTTGAAGGCCTTGCGCCAGCCGAAATCCTTGGCGTCTTCTTCCTTCGTGTCGGCGAGCGTTGCGCTGTAGCGTTCATAGGCCTTGCTCCACGGCACGGAGGCTATGGCGTGATAGGCCGCCATGCGCTCGCCCACGTCCATCCAGGCCGCCATCAGAGCGTAGACCTGGTCGAGGTTCCACATGTCGGCAAGGCGCGGGGCTTCCACCATGCGCTTGATGGTTTTTGAGATCTCGCCGCCCTGCGCGGCGGCAAACAGGCTGCTGTCAGCCGCGCGCGTGGTGAGGAAGGGCATCATCGATTTGAACCACAATTTTTCAACCTCCCCTGCCTGCTCGATGTTGCTGCGCCACATTTCCGACATGCGCAGCAGCATCTGCGAGAATTCCGGTTGGTCGTCCGAGCTCGGTCATGGCCTGCTCGCTCCCGCAAGTGCTTTGGCATAGATCGCCCGGGCCTGATCGTCGTCGAGCTCGCGCGGATTGTTAACCAGTAGGCGCTCCGCGTGCTTCATCGCACCCTTCGCCAGCTTGGAAAGATCGCCTTCGCCGATTCCAACCGCCGAAAGCGAGCCGGGCACCCCGCAGTCTCGGCAGATCGCCTCGATCTCGGCGATGAAGGCCGCCGCGTCCGCCGCATCGGACTGCCGGCGATAGCCGGGCTGGATAACGTCGGAGAGCTCGGCATAGAGCGCTTCGGCCGCCGGCCGGTTGAATTCCAACACGTAGGGCAGGACCAGCGCAATGGAGAGGCCGTGCCCGACATCGAAGATCTCGCCGATCGGATAGGCGAGCGCGTGCACCGCGGCAACCGGCGAGTTGGCAAACGCCATGCCGGCCAGCATGGAGCCGAGCAGCATTTCCGAGCGCGCTTCGAGGTCCGAGCCGTCCGTGTAGACTTTCCTGAGATTGGCCGACAACAGCGCCAGCGCCTTCAGCGCGAACTGGTCGGAGGTCGGGTTCTTCTTGATCTTGCCGGTATAGGCCTCGATCGCGTGCGCCATGGCGTCGATGCCCGTCTGGGCGGTGAGGTGCGGCGGCAGGCCGAGCGTCAGTTGGGGATCGAGGATCACCCAGTCCGGGATGAGGAGCGGCGAGATCACCGCCTTCTTCTCGTTGTTCGGCGTCTTAACGATGGAGATCGGCGTCACTTCCGATCCGGTGCCCGCCGTGGTCGGAACCAGCAGCAGCGGCAGCCGATCGCCGGTGGCAAGGTCGACACCATAGATATCATCAAGCTTGTCCGGGGTTTTGGCGAGATAGGCGACGAGCTTTGCCGTATCCAGCGCGCTGCCGCCGCCGATCGCCACGACAGCGTCGACGCCGCACTCGCGGCAGATTTCTGCTGCCGCTTCGATGACATGCGATGGCGCGTCGACGACCACGCCGTCGAACACGGTGCGCGCGATGCCGGCTTCGGCAATCGCCGCTTCCGCATTGCGCGTCAGCCCGGCCGCCCGCACCTTCTCATCGGTGACGAGCAGCACATGGGTGGCCTTGTAGCCCTTGAGGAGCCCGCCGATCTTGCTGGACGCGCCTGCCTCGATAAGGATTTTGGACGGGGTCTGGAACGTAAGGGGCTTCATGTTTTGGTCCTCACTGGTTGCTTTCTCGGACGGCAGTGCCTGTCGCCCGAGGCGGTTTATCCTAGGTCGCTCAGGCGCTTCGTTGGTTTCGCTTTGCGCGAGCGCGGCTTATCGGTAAGCCCTCGCTTGTAATCCGAATAAACGATCGCCACTTCGACAACATGGACGCCGCCGCCTTCGAAAGCGGCTTCCAGCGCCGGCACCAGATCGTCCGGCGTTTCGACGCGCGTGCCCTTGGCGTGATAGGATTCGGCCAATTTCACGAAATCCGGATTGTCGAATTTGGTGCCGAAATTCTTGTAACCCTTGGAGGCCTGCTTACAGCTGATCATGCCGTAGTCCTTGTTATTCAGGATGACGATGACCAGGTTGAGCTTGAGGCGGACGGCCGTCTCCAGTTCCTGGCTGGTCATCTGGAAGCCGCCGTCGCCGCAGAGCGCCATGACGCGTTGCCAGGGATTGAGCATCGCGGCCGTTATCCCCGACGGCAGTCCTGCTCCCATCGTTGCAAGAGCATTGTCGAGCAGCAGCGTATTGGGGGCATTGGTCTGGTAGTTGCGAGCGACCGAGATCTTGTACTGGCCGTTGTCCAGCACCAGGATGCTGTCATGCGGCGTCATCACCTCGCTTATATCGTTGACCAAACGCTGTAGCGCGAAGCTGTCCTCCGTCGCCCGCGCGGCGGTGCGCTCGAGAATGGGCTCGCGTAGGTAAAGAAGCGCCTGCGCGTTTGGCAGCTTGCCCTCGAGGCGATCGGCCAGCGCCTTCAGCGAATGGCCGATCTCGCCGATGAGCTGGAATTGAAGGAAGTAGACCGGCTCGACTGGTGGCGCCTGTTCTGCGATGTGAATGACCTCCTGGCCGCCCTTGCGCATGATGAACGGTGGCTTTTCGGTCGTGTCGTGGCCGATCGGGAGGATCAGGTCGGCCTTGTCGATGACCTCATGCACATCCTCGCCTTCGGATAGCGCCGGCGTGCCCATATAGAGGTGGGAGCTCTCGGATACGGTGCCCTTGCCCATTTGAGTGGTAAGGAACGGAATGCCGGTGCGGATCACAAACTGCGCCATATCCGCTGCCAAGCCGAGATTAGAGGCGGCGGCACGCGAGGCGGCTGCCCCGAATATCAGAAGCGGACTTTTGGCTTCGGTGATGCGGGCGGCGATTTGATTGAGGGTCGCATCGCTTGCTATCGGCCGTTCGAACTGGTGCAGGAGGTCGGACCCCTTGACCATGCGCTTTTCGCCCTCAGGGCTGCGAGTGTTCTTTCGTTGCCTTGTCATGTCAATTCCTTTCGATTGCTGCCTGTGCGAATCGTAAACTGCGCGAATCCGGTGTAGAGCGGGGACGCGAGGCGACTGCCCCGAACATCAGAAGCGGACGTTTGGCTGCGGTGATGGGGCGTCGGCGCAATCATCAGACCTCCTCCTCCTCGCATTTTTCGGCCGCAATATCTTCCGGAAGCTCAAGATACACTGGCCCCTGCTTTCCCTCCTGGGTGACGCGGAAGGACTCCCTGACCATCGACGGGATCAACTGCGCCGATGCGATTTGTATTGCGAGCTTGGTCACGGGCTTCATCACCGCGACGGCGTCGACCCTCTGAAAACCTGCCTGGGGGCGGCTCTTGATCGCCTTCTGGCCGCCAATCATCAGAAGCGGCATCCCGCCGAGAAAGGCATAGCCAGCCCCGTTGGGGAAGTTGAGCACGCCCGGACCGCAAGTGGCGAGGCAGACGCCGGTCTTGCCAGTCAGGCGGCCATAGTTCGCAGCCATGAGGGCCGCGGCCCACTCGGTGTGGGTCGGCACGAACTTTATCTTCGTCTTCGACTTGCGAATGGATTCCATGATGTCGAGGACTTCCTCGCCGGGGATGCCGAAGATGCATTTGACCCCCTGCTCCTCAAGCCCCCGCACAAAGAGGTCAGACCCCTTGACCTTGCGCTTCCGACGTTTAACAGACTGCGTCACAACAAACCTCCTGACGGTCTATTATTATATAACGGAAATAATCCGTCATGATGCATTTCTAACGTCATTAGGTAGGAGCGTCAACAGCCATTAAGCTGCCGCGCCAACAAAATTACCGGCTCTATCGGAGCAAGGCCTTTCGTGACGGCTTCGGCGGCGGAGACAATTTTGGTAGTGGACTTGCCAATTCCGCCCTTTCCATAGAATGCGATCTGACGCAGAGCTGCCATGCTTGGGGTTCCTTCATGAGTTCGAAGCAATGCGGTTATCCCGCACCGCGGATGCGGCGGCCGTTCCGCTGCCTCGCAATAGCTCTCAAGATTCGTGCCAAGCCGGCCGATTGAGCTGACCAACAATTATTCGCTGCTATTTCAGCGATGTGGGCGGAAAATATGGGATTGGGCGAAGACGATTGCGTGTCGCGCAAGCTGACAAAGGCGACGACGATGTCGTAGGTTGGCGTGGAGAATTTCGGTTAATCGGGTCATCTGGAACTGCATTTGTCGACTTACGACCCGCGCAGGAAAAAATTAAGCGGAGATCGCATTGTCCCGAAGTTTGATAGAGGGGGAGGCTGATCGCCGATGTCTGTCGCAAAGTAGAAGCTTCTAACGCGACCTTCTAAATTAGCACAAAATATACCGGTCTGATGCCCTCGCAAGTGAAGCGTCAACGCCATTTTGGAAGGGCGAACGTCAAGCTGAAGCGAACTGTCGCCGAGCTATCGCTGAACAAGACCGTGCTGCAGGGGTGTCACCTTCGTTCATGCAAGCGTCATGATTATTCAGGTCGCAGGCGCACGGCGAGAGCCTCGCTGAGGTCACCCACACCAACGGGATCGTCCGCCTCCCTGCGCAAGGCCTTGGCATCATCAAGCAGGGAATCGCTGTGTTCGGACTTTTCCTGCATGCCGGACAATCGTCCTTCGGAGATCCTGCTTTCGCCTGACGCTCTTCGCTCAATTACAACGCTCTGGCATAGTGATGGACGAAACGGTCGATCAACATGCCGTAAATCCTGTGAAAAAAGGCTTCGTGCCCGAACTCTTTATTCCGAACGGAGCGTGCGGACCTGTCATCATGACCAGCTGCAACAGCACTCCAGGCGCGCAGGGCCGGATACATTTATGAAACGGCAAGCGTCATTTGCTCGACGTCGTGGTCCCTTGAGTGGGGAGAGGCCGCTCAAACATTTTTGGCCGATGGCGGAGCAGGCGCGCGCGCCAGACGGCAACATTATGCAGGGTACCAGATGCGGGACGAGGTTACCTCGTCCTGGTGAATGGGATCGCTCGCCGCGGCGCTTGATCGATGATCCCACCGGAGACAGCGCTATTGGGTAAGTGGGATCGTATCCCAGGGAGTGGTTTAGCGCGATAGCACTGGCCTGCCAGTGTTTTCCGGTGGGGTCGGTTGTTGATGACAATCAACCTACGACATCGTCGTCGCCTTTGTCAGCTTGCGCGACACGCAATCGTCTTCGCCCAATCCCATATTTTCCGCCCACATCGCTGAAATAGCAGCGAATAATTGTTGGTCAGCTCAATCGGCCGACTTGGCACGAATCTTGAGAGCTATTGCGAGGCAGCGGAAGGGCGGCCGCATCCGCGGTGCGGGATAACCGCATTGCTTCGAACACATGAAGGAACCCCAAGCATGGCAGCTCTGCGTCAGATCGAATTCTATGGAAAGGGCGGAATTGGCAAGTCCACTACCAAAATTGTCTCCGCCGCCGAAGCCGTCGCGAAAGGCCTTGCTCCGATGGAGCCGGTAATTTTGTTGGCGCGGCAGCTTAATGGCCGTTGACGTTCCTGCCGAAAAGATCATAATTCGGCCATATGACGGCTTAGTACCGTCATATCTTAATTAAACCGTCAGGAGGTTTGTTATGCCGCAATCTGATAAACGGCGGACGTGCTCGCCGGCATCCGCGACGAGGATGTCGATGTCGGAGCGACGCCGAAGACGTATCATGCTTCACGCACGGCCAAGGCTTTCTGAGCTCGAGGCGATCTGGAGATTAAAGATGTCCAAAACTGAACTTAAGCGTTTTGTTGGCGATCTGGGGAAAGACGTCAGCCTGCTAGAATACGTGAAGGAGATTAAAGATGTCTGATACTGAACTTAAGCGTTTCGTTGGCGATCTGGGGACAGACGTCAGCCTGCTCGAATATGTGAAAAAGAATGCTACCGGTCTTGCATCACTGGTGGCGAGCGGAAAGGCGCACGGCTACGATTTCACGATCGATGAGGCCAAAAGTTTCATAAAGGCCAGAAGCCCGGGTGGCTTAACTGACAAGCAGACCGATGGAGGTGCCGGCAAGCGCCGTTCGGACGTTGTGACCTCTATCAAAGCAGTCCAGACGATCGTGGCCGCCACCACCGCTGTTGAGGCGGCACAAGCGGCAACGACTGTCTTTGAAGCTGCCGAAGCGATTGTCGTGGTCGCTGCGGTCCTCATCTAACCAAACGATCACGGGGGTGCGCATTCACCCCCGGACCTATGAGAAAGTGGAAATGGGAGGTAACCTCGTGGCGCACTCTGCTAAGGAACACTATCGACGGATCTTTGACCGGCGGACAACTGGAGAGGTCCGCACGTTGGCGCATATCAAGCGCTTCTTGGAATGTCTCGCCGGCGACGCGGCGTTCAAGGGCGCGCTTTCGGAGAACATCGACAACCCTCGTAGCGTAACGGCACGCTACGGGATCGAAGTCGACCCAATGGAGATGCTGCCGCTCTGGCATTCGAACTACCGGAAATTTTATCGAAAGCCGGAGTGTGCGTCGTGGCCATTGGCGGTAACTTGGCGTGAGTATATGGATGAGATGGTGCGTCATCGCGACATCCTGCGCGACCAAGGCAATATGTCGGTGACCTACCCTCGTTTCCATGCGTGGCGCGAGCGCCAAATACGCCGCTGCGACGACGTGTTGGGCGATTCGGCGCAGTCAATTACACACCCCGTCATTGCTTTCGAGCTGAGCGAAGGCTGCACCGGGGGCTGCTGGTTTTGCGGTCTCTCGGCGGGCCGGTTCAAAGGTTTTTTTGAATATAGCAAAGGGCATGCCCACCTGTGGCGCGGCGTGGTCGGCGTCGCCAGGGAAATGTTTGGTTCGGCAGCAAGCACTGGCTTCTGCTATTGCGCCACAGATCCGATGGATAATCCCGACTACGACCGCTTTCTCTTCGACTATTATCAAATCACCGGCACATTGCCGCAAACAACGACGGCAATGCCTCTCAAGGATCTGGCACTCACCAAGCGCGTGCTCGAGCTGTTCAAACGCTACCGCTGCGTGACCAATCGCTTTTCCGTGCTGAGCACGGCTCAACTCAATCAGATCCACGCGATATTTTCGCCCGAGGAGCTGATGGGCGTTGAACTCGTCCTGCAGGGCAAGGAGATGCGAAGTTCAAAAGCTTTCGCCGGCCGCGCGCGAAAGGAGAAACTCAGCGCAGTCAAAAACGGCGATGCAACCATGGAATCTGAGAGCGATCACTCGACGATCGCCTGCGTTTCCGGCTTTCTCGTAAACATGCCGCGGCGGCGTGTGCAATTGGTGACGCCGGTACCGGCGAGCGGACGTTGGCCTCTCGGTTATCGCATCGTGGATGAACGTTTCTTCGGAACGTCAGACGAGTTCCGGGACGAAGTCCAGAGCATGATCGATGACCACATGCACGAGAGCCCACCTCCCAACCGGCCGATCCGCTTCCGCGGGGACTTGCAGTACGAGGCCAAGCGCCATCACTTCCTCCTCCGATCTTGCCACATTGAGTATCAGGTGCCCGACAACGCCGCCTCCTCCCTTGGCGATCTGATCGCAGATGGCCGTTGTACTGCGTCGGAATTGGTTGCGCAGGTCGTAACGGATGGAGCGAGCGCCATAGCAGTTGCCGATGAGCTCGACCAGCTGCACATGAGAGGATTGCTCGAAGAGGACCTCGACGAGCGCTTTGCCTGGCGGAATGGCGAGGGAACGACATGAGCGCCGATATGCCGATCGTGCTGGTGAACATGCCTTTGTCAGCAGTTGAACGACCGTCGCTGGCGCTTGGTCTGCTGCAGTCGGCGCTGACGCGGGCCGGCCTGAAATCGAGGACAGTTTATGCCAATATCTGGTTTCTGGAATACGCTGGCCTCGCCGACTATAATTTACTTGAGACTTCCCCTCCGGAGGAAGCGCTTGTTGACTGGCTGTTCGCAGGCGTCGCATTTCCCGACTTCGAAACCAACCACGCCCTGTTCCTCGACCGGTATTTCCGGCGCAATCGGTGCCCACATAAAAATGAGGCCGAGCTTCGTGCTAATTTCCTCAAGTTGCGTTCGCTCATCGGCGGCTTCATCGATTGGACATGCGGCAAGATACTGAAGGAACGGCCGGCTATGGTGGGCTGTACCTCAACATTCAATCAGCATGTTCCCTCGCTCGCGTTGCTGCGGCGCTTGAGCGAGCTCGCGCCAGGATTAATCACCCTCATGGGAGGTGCAAATTGTGAATCCGTGATGGGACGTACTACTCATGCGCGGTTTCCGTGGGTCGACTACGTCGTGTCGGGGGAGGCCGACACACTGATCGGAGGGCTCTGTCGCGACATCCTCACTCATGGTCGCGACATCCCACCAGCCGACCTGCCGTTCGGCGTTTTCGGCCCAGCACATCGCCAGGCCGGCTATCCCGCCACGCTGACAGGCGACTTGGTGCCCCGCGCAGTGGTCGAGAATATGCATGCCCTGCCGCTGCCCGATTTCTCGGATTATTTTGCCGAGCTTCAGCGTTCGCTCTATGCCGACCGCGTGCATCCCGGGCTGCCGATGGAGTTCTCTCGCGGCTGTTGGTGGCAGCGCAGCAGCCCCTGCACGTTCTGCGGCTTGAACGGCGCATTGATGACGTATCGCCAGAAGCCGGCCGCACAAGCGTCAGAGGAGATGATCGACATGTCCAAGCGCTACGGCACGTCGCGCATCGAGGCCGTGGACAACATTCTGGCGAATGACTATGTTGAAAAGGCATTGCCTCGCCTCGTCGCCCTAACCGAAAAGCTCGCCATCTTCTTTGAAGTCAAAGCCAATTTGAAGCGCGATGAAGTCGAGACGTTGGCTGCAGGCGGTGTCCGCTGCATCCAACCAGGTATCGAGAGCCTGGATAGCCGCGCTTTGAAGCTTATGGGCAAGGGAACGACGGCAGCGCAAAATGTTCAACTCCTGAAATGGTGTCGCCAATTTGGCGTGCGGGTCATTTGGAGTATTCTGTGGGGCTTCCCCCGCGAAAGCGACGCCTGGTACGCTCAAATGGGCCGCTTGTTGCCGCTGCTGCATCATCTGCAGCCGGGACACGCTGTCAGATTGCGCTACCAGCGCTTCAGTCTCTATCATCGCGCAGCCGACCAATATGGGCTGACGCTCAGCCCGGCGGCTTCCTATCGCTACGTCTATCCGCTCTCTGAGCGCGATCTTGCTGATCAGGTTTACTACTTCGAAGACAGTGAAGACGATGATGCCGGCCGTAATTTCCGCGCACTTGACGCAGACCGCCGCCCCGGCGTTCAAGCGGTTATCCAAGGTATGGATGCCTGGGGGGACGCATGGTGCGGCCTCACGCCACCCATGCTATCGATGCGCGACACCGGTGACGAGATTATAGTCGAGGACACACGTAACGTCGCAGTGGAGCGTGAACAGGGAGTCAAAGGCTTGGCGCGCGAAATTCTACTGGCTGCAGATCAAGCTGTGCCAGAGGCCCGCGTTTGTGGACAGCTGAGCGGGGCGAACATGATGCAGATTGAGCGTGCGACTGCAGACCTTATTGCTCGCAAGCTGATTGTCCGGCTGGACGCCCGCCTGGTCGGGCTTCCACTTTGGAACCCCTGCACGCCAATGCCCGCTCTGACCGCGTTTCCAGGAGGCTATTTAGACCGACGTGTCGGCGGTTAGTGTTGCGTGCATATGCTCTTGGAACTCGAGGGATGGGGCACAAATATCAAAGCGAACCTATAGCAATTTACGGAGACTTGGGCGTGTAGCGCATTGCTGGATTTGGAACGAAATGGCCTGCCACTGAACTTTCATCCAGCGGCGGTTAGAGCCTCGGCAGTTTTGGATACGCCAATTGGCGCGGTGTGAGCAACCGGCGGAAACGCGAAGCTTTCATCTTGCGCAGCGTTGGAGCCGGTTGCGGCGATGGTCCCGGCATAGTCTGCCGGGGTCTGATATCCGAGCGACGAGTGCGGCCGGAAATGGTTGTAGTCCTCAGCCCATTCGGCGATGGCGCTGCGGGCATGATCGAGGCCGAAGAACAGGCTCTCGTTGAGCAACTCGTCGCGCATCCGACCGTTGAAACTCTCGACATAGCCGTTCTGCATTGGCTTCCCCGGCACGATGTAGTGCCATTCGACCTTGTGATCCTTCGACCAGGCGAGAATGGCATTCGAGGTGAGTTCAGTGCCGTTGTCGGAGACAATCATGTCAGGCTTGCCGCGTCGTTCGATCAGCGTCGTCAGTTCCCGAGCAACACGGCGACCGGAGATCGATGTGTCCGGGATCGCTGCCAGGCATTCGCGCGTCACGTCATCGACAATGTTGAGGACGCGGAAGCGTCTGCCGCAGGCGAACTGGTCATGCACGAAGTCCAGCGACCAGCGGGCATTGGCCTTCGCTTCAACCAGGATTGGCGCACGCGTGCCGACCGCACGCCGCCTGGCTTTCCGCTTGCGAACGGAAAGCCCTTCCTCGCGATAGAGCCGGTAGATGCGATTGACCCCGGACGGCTCCCCGTCCCGCCGCAGCAGGACGAACAGCCGCCGGTAGCCGAAACGCCGTCGCTCATTGGCGAGGTCACGCAGCTTCGCTCGCAGATCGACCTCCGGCGGCCGGCTTGACCGGTAACGGATCGTCTTGCGGTCGGCGGATATGATCTGGCAGGCCCGCCGCTCCGAAAGACCCATGACGGCCTTCAGATGCGTGACAGCGTCACGCTGGGCGGCAGGCCCTACCATTTTTTTGCAAGAAGCTCGCGGAGTGCGGCTGCATCCAGCATCTGCTCGGCCAGCAGCTTCTTCAGCCTCGCATTCTCGTCCTCGAGTGCCTTCAGCCGCTTCGCCTCGGAGACCTCCATGCCGCCATATTTGGCTTTCCAATTATAAAACGTCGCTTCCGAAAGCCCGTGCTTGCGGCAGAGGTCGGCCACCTTCGCCCCTGCCTCCTGCTCCTTCAGCACACCGATAATCTGCTCTTCCGTAAATCTCTGCTTCTTCATTCGTCCGTCCTTTAATAGGCCGGACTCTAATCCATCCTGGAGGAAATTCGCAGTGGCAGGTCAACGTCGCCGGCAGACCGACTAGCACCTTGCTCTCCGCGGGAATAAGCACGCCCGCGATGGTCACGTCGGTCCTCGGATAGCGCATGATGCCGTCCCAGCCCGCGCCCGGCGGGTACATGCGCAGGATTTCCTCCACCGCCTTATCCACGAGGGATGGATCGCCGACCAGGCGTTTGCGCTGATTCGGATGGCGGAACATGGCCAGCAGGCCGAATTCTATCTGTGCGACGGTGCTCTCGTGCCCCGCCACCAGTATGCCCGCCGCCAGGCCGATCGCCTCTTCCTCGGTCGCCTTGCCCTGGTCGACCGCCGCGAGCAGATCCGTCAGCAGGTTGTCGCCCGGATCCTGGCGCCTGCCTCGCATCTTCCCGCGAATGTAGGTGCGCAATTCTTCCCAGGCCAGGAGCGCCGCGTTACGCGGGCCTCTTTCATGCTGGTGCGTCATCACTTCGTCGGACAGCTCGGCGAAAAAGGCGTGATTCTCATAGGGCACGCCCATCAGCGCGCTGATGACCATGGCCGGAAGCGGAAAGGAGAGGTGATGTCGCAGATCGGCGGGCTGGGGCTGGGCCGCCAACGTCTCGAACAGCTGCGCGGCGATCGCGTCGATCTGCTGCGCGAGCAGCTTCACCCTGCGGTTGCTGAAGGCCGGCGCCACGATCGTGCGTAACCGGGCATGCTCGCTGCCCTCGTGCGAGCCCAGCCACCCCGGCGAACCGAGAATAACCGTAGCCGGGGTGAATGCCGCCGGCGGCATCCCCGAGGGCCGAAACGCCGGATCGGACAGTACCGCCTTGGACTCGTCGTAGCCTGTCACCCACCAGCCTTCGTGTCCGGACGGGAAGCGCACGCGGTGGATCGGACCGTTGGCGCGTAACGCCAACATTTCGGGCGAGGGCTCGATGTGATCGACGCGCCACATCGGCAGCGTCGGCAAGGATTGTCCGGACATGACGGCACTTCACTCTCTATGCGGTGAAAGGGCGGAAGGTGACCGACAGGCTCCCGGCGGTCGATGACTTAAGGCGGATTGTAGAAGACGTCCTGCGCGGCGATTGTCGGCGCCAGATACTCCACCGCACGAACAGCGGGGGAGGTGCCGGCATAACGCGCTGGACGTCTTGCAAGTGTCAGCAGGAACCGCAGTCGTCTTCATCGCCTTGCTCTACGATGTGTTTTCTTTCCGTTTTCTCATTCCTCTTGAGGGAGCTGGCCTCTGCTTCAGTCTCCCAGCTGGCACGCGTCGTGGTATCCATTGCTACCGAAAGGACTTTGCTAGAGACCACTCCCTGCTTGGACGCCAGTTCGGCGTTGATCTCAGTGATTCGCGCATCGCCCTGAAACGTGTCGCGCATAGTCCTATAGGCCAGCGCAAGCTCCACGGATTGCTCCTTGGTGAGATAATCGCGGACAATCTCCAATACATATTTATTGGCAGCATAGGAGTTGGAAATGTTGCTGGGGTCGATAAGCGCCGACTTGATGGGAATGGATGAGGGTGACAGCGGCGTCCCCGCAAAGGAAGTCCAGACAATCTCGTAGAACTCCATCGGGATGCTGTTTAGCACACTGGGGTCGCTAATGTACGACCGGTATTGATCCAGACAGTTTTCGTCGAGCTTGATAGCCATGGTGATGCCGGGGCAAGTTATCCGCTCACTGTTGATGGATCCGATCAGGTCCACCGTTTTAGCCGTTTCCTGAAGGTACAGCTCAATCACCGCCTCCGGAGGAGGTACTTTGACACCGCCTTTGTGGCTGGCCACGAACTCTGTCACCGCGTCGGCATTGATCAGGAATGGATGGAGCTCATAGTCGGCGGCCCTCCGGTTCAGTTGGCGCCGCAAAGCGAGGTTAATTGCTTCGAGAAGGGTGGATTTGCCCGCCTCATTATCCCCGACGATCACGTTGACCTCGTCACCGAACGTAACGTCTGCATGCCGCAAGGCGCGGTAGTTCTTCACAACGACACGAGTGATCGACATTCGGCTCCCCTGGATGATGCTCGCCTTAAGGTGCTAAAACCAGAGATTGCGCAAGCTGATCGACCTATTTCCAAGGTAACATGGTCGCTCGTCTTTGATCGACGGTCTTGATGGGATAAACGAACCATCGAACCGTTGACTTTCAATCTACCTTCGCTTCCAACGCCGCTCGAGGCGCAATTGCTCGTTCGATAGCCGAACGCCGTGCGTCTTCGGTAACGCGTGGCGCGACTTCATCACCGATCAAATTCTCGATCCGACGGATCACCGCGGGATCAAACGTCGCGAACCCAAGCGGTGCCGGCGCACCCATGCCTGCCGGACCGATGGGCGCGTGAACGAGTGCAACCGCGGCCAACCCCGGCATAAGATAAATCTCGAGACTGGGGGGAAGACTGCAGTATGCGACAGCAACCGCGTTGTCGAAGGCAGAACTAATGTATTTTGGTACTTTTTCGGTGCAAACGCAGCATGTCTCGGGTTCACTGGACTCGTCGCCATCAGAATGACGGAGTTTCATTCTTATAAGGGCATTCAGATCCCTAAGAAGGGTCGTCGCTCCCCAATGTTTTGTTACCGGAGGTACAGAGAGGACCATCTTCGGGGGCTCGCTTTGCCGAAGGCCATAATCCACCACTCGCAGGATCCGCTCAATGTTTCCCTGTGTCAGAAGTGATCCGACCAAAGCGATCGTCTGCCTATCCGTTCGAGGTTCGCCTGCGCGGGAAACCGCCTCTCGCCAGTATCGACCGATAGATAGGCCGCTGCTGATCGTAAATTCCTTGAAAAAGTCAGGAGCAAGTTCAGTCAAGAGTCTGTAGGCGTGGGCATCAACAGCTTCCTGCTTGGGAAGCCGAAGCTCGGAGAGAAACCGTCCAATAGCCTGTTCGATCTCGGGGCGATCAGACATTTCCTGATCCGATCGCCATGAGGTAAGATCCGCCTCGACGACGCTTGGACTTGAAGCTTGAGCGACCACTTTGATCCGCACTGGAACTTGAAAACGATCACCGGGAATCGCAGATCCTATTGCGTAGAGGTCGCGGCGCTGAAGGCGGTCGCGGTCTTCACGGTCGGCGAGTTCTCGGAAAAAATAGTGAAAGCGGTCCTCTACAACTTTCGACGCCCTCCCCCCTCCTTTATAGACGTCGAGGCTGAGGTCGGGAAGGTTCATCTCCAGTTGATCGAGATGCATATGGGTCTGAGGCGCGATCGCTAGCTGGTCAAATCCGAAACTATTGCGGCGGTTCTCGACAGAATAGATAGCTGGGCCGTCATCACCGTTCGAGAAAAGTGCTTCTCCAGCGGTCGTCAACCAAAGCCTATTCGCGCGGCGCTCGATGTAACCTGGCGTCGTTCCTTCGCCCAGAACGAATTCCATCTCGACGCGATTGTAGCCGAAAAACTGCCTGGCTTCGTCCTCACCAATTCCGTCGACAGATTTAACTAACCGCATGAGAAATTCGAGAGTTGGACTCATCTGGCCAAGGACGGCGACCTTGTAGCTCACGTCATATCTGCGGCATGGCAACAGGACGTCGAATGTATGCAGTTCGACCTTACGGTCTTCCTCGGGTGGAACAAGATCATCGGTCCTTAACTTGAGTATTCTGCGCTTCTCAAGCATCTGTCGCCTCGCTTTTTGATACGGCTGCCCGCAACTTGTCCCTTGGCGTCAGCATGTCGGCGGCGTCGATCCGGCGCGCGTGCCCTTGTCCCAACGCCATATCAAACTTGCCGATCATTTGGGCGACCGGCCCCCCGTGTCGCCATCCTGAGCGACTGCCCACTATCACTAGCCTATCCATGGCACGGCTTGCCGCCACGTTAATGCGATTGGGGGTCGCCAGAAAACCCTCCTTGATGAAGCGCGAATTCCCAGCAGTTTTTCCTTCACGGTTATTGCGGACGAGCGACAAGAGGACGATCGGGTTCTCCTTCCCCTGGTAACTGTCGACAGTGCCGATCTTAATGCGGCGATCCAGATGCTCGCCCAACGCCGACCTCAGCATGATTTTCCGTAGGAGGTCGCGCTGGGCGGCATACATGCAGATCACACCGATACCGAATGGATATTCTCGCTGCCCGACTAGCCAATCGCTAAACTCGGTGTGCCTTAGCCACTCCTCAAGCGTCTTGACGATAGCGTCGGCTTCCATGCGATTGACGCGGCCGAACTCGCCGACTTTCCCTTCAAACGCGCTTTCTGACATTCCAGCGGTGTCGATCCAGGTGAGTGGCCTGTCGAAGGGCTCCGGCAACACATCGGAAGGAAGCACGGAGTGATGTCTGCCAGCTTTGAGAGTCAAATCTGGGTAAAACGCCTCCGACACCAGTTTACCAATCGGCTCGAGCATTCTGTACTGGGTAGCGAGCCGCGCTCCAGCATGCGTCCCGTAAGTCGCCTCAAACACCCTTTCGAAATCGCTCCGCTTAATCTCTCTTTTTGAAATGTTTGTTCGCTTTGCTACCCGGTCCACGACTTCAGCGCGATGTTGCGGCTCCAGTTGGGCCTGATCGCCAACAAGCACCGCCCAGCGGGCTGCTTGAAGTGGAACGAGAAGTTCGCTGGCAGTGCATCTCGCTGCTTCATCGATGATGACTAGGTCAAATGACGTGTTGGTCAAACCGAGGGACGTCCGGCCGAGACCCACGCACGTCCCTGCCACTATCTGGCGCGTTCCGGCCAGGAAAGGTTCGAAACTGCGCAGATATCGGGATGCGCTGCTAACAAAATCCCGGCCTATTCCCGCGACGGCCTGCAGTTTCTTGATCTTGTCCGCGCTGATACCGGATCCGGAATGCTTTTCCATAAGGTAATAGAGCGCTTCGTCTTGAAAATCGGAAAATGGTGAGCCGACTTCTGCCGCAAGCTGCGAGGGAAGACCGAGCTTTTCGAGCACAAGCTCGAGCGAACCCCTGAGACCCGTCACGCGTGCGTCAGCGTCGTTAATTTCTACCAACAGCTCCTCTAGGCGCATGGCCATAGGCAGGACCTGTTGCTGGAAGACAAGGACGTCGTTGACAGCCTCCCTGTCGACCCCGATGGATTTTCCGACTATTGCCATCCTCTCACTGAAAGTGGCCGAGAACCTATCTTTTAGGGATTGCTCCACTTTAGGCGTGTGAAATTCTCTGATCTGATCCGAGACTTGGTCTTCGCTCATGGCCACTCTGAGGATGCTCGGGTCGCCTCCAGACTTCCGAAACAACCTGAGAAGCGCTTCCGCTGCCGTGTTGACCGCTTCGTGCGCTTGGCTAGAAAGCAATACGTTCCGCGCGAGCCCTTTTGTGATCGCATAATGCGCAAGCGCCGCTATGAAGCGAGTCTTGCCCGTTCCCGGCGGACCTTGCAGCAATCCAACCGGGCGAGCGGCCACAATCGCGCGAAATGCCCGTGTCTGGTCATCGTTAAGTTCGTAGGAAGCGAGCTGCTCCTCGTCTATCATATGCTCGATGCGGGAGGGTTCAGCCGCAGATCGAGGATCAAAAACAGAAACAAGGTTTCCTGCTCTCCCTTCCCTGGCCAATATCCGATCGACGGCGCCCGATCTTCTCCTGAGCGATTCTGCTTCGAAATGGCTCACGAACCGAAGCCGTTGCCCTTCTTCAAGAAATGACCCGTGTGGCGGCCCCGAAAATTGGGGTGGCTCGATTACGGCGATTGTCGCGGTAGAGCGTGATAGATCGAGCTCTCCGATACGCCTCCATCCGCCTTTGGATTGTCGCTGCACGCCTACGGTGTCGTTTCGGTCGAAATCGAAGCTTCCGCTTTCCAGTTCGATAGCGGCGACATGCCTTCGGGTGGATCTATCAAACGAGCTGTCGAGAATGACCCGGGCGTCCGTCGTCAATTCCTTTTCGATTGTGATTAGTTCACGCCACAAAAGCGGGACATCAACTTGTTCGACGTCGCCGTTCGCGGCTTCCTCCGCCACAAGTTCGGTTAAGCTTTCCTCAGCCTCTTCCTCGGGGATTGCGGGTGCGGACGCATCTTCAATATCATCGGGTGCCGCCGAGCCCGATTCTGTCACGGCTTTGTCCGAGACAAGCTCAGAGATCAGAGGTTCGAGTTGGGACAGGTCGTTGTGAGTTGAGGTGTGAATTGCAACAGACCCCTCAAACGAGAAGTTTTCGAAGCGGCTGATGATCGCAATACGGGTTAGGGTTAACGTGCGACGGTAACACGCGCGCGGCTTCCCATTGTCGTCTAGTTTTACTTCAAGTTCTTCGGAGGCGCCGCGGATGATCACCTTCGCTGGCCCCGTCTGGTTTAGCCCCATGGTTCTCACGAAGTAACGGCCCTCGTCAGGCTCAATGGGCCCCACCTCGGCGTTTCGCACAGATATCATGATTTGTCTTCCGGCTTCGCCGGGTTCGCCTAAAGGCGCCGTAGCTATTGCCAACGCCCTCTCCAAAGCCTCCGCGAGCGGAAGGAGCGTCGTCAGGCGGGGTTCTTTGGTGCGGCAGGTATCTATCGCCTTAGCTATGCCGACGGCAATCTCTACGGGGAGGTTACAAACCGCGAGCATCTCTTCCGCAAGCTTCGTCACAGCAAAGCGATCTCGCTGAAAACGATCTCCGCCTGCCGAATAGTTCCCGTTCTGCAGGTCCCCGTCCGCGGTGGGCGAGAAGTCAAAGAAGTCGATGAGGAACCAATCGTTACCCTCCGTTAAGACGATGTTGTCGGGCTTGAGATCACCGTGCGCGAGAGAGGCTTCGTGCAGCCGGGAGACAGCCGACTCGAGCCTCCTCACCGCCTCTATCGCCACTTCCGGCTTCAACCAATTGGCAGGAGGATGTTCAAGCAGCTCCGCCAACGTTTTTCCCGCAGCCCAGTCCTGAACAAGAGCGAAGGCATCAGAGAGCCAGTACACTCCTCGGATCTTAGATATCCCCGCAGGCGCATCGATCCTCGCATTGGAGGCCGCGTCGAGAAAGCTGAGGACACGCTTTCCTTCTTTATCGAGATCGCCCCAAGCGGCCTGCTTCCATAACTTTACGAGGACGTCCTCGCCGTCGACCGTGCTTCGCCATACATCTACTCTGTCGCTTTCTCTTAGGAGATCGTCGGCAAGCGGGAATTTTGCGGCGAGGGCTCGCTGCGATCGTATCTCGAGGCGGTATTTCTCGAGCGAGGTTCGCACTTCTTGAGGAGTAGGATGCTCTGTCGTCGCCCTGTTAAACATCTCAAGCGCATTGCGCGCGTTCGCGAACCGCCTCTGCGGATCGACGTCGAGCATTTCAGCAAACCAATCATGGAGATGCTGGAACCCCAGATCTGGATCAACCGCTGCGTCCCACTCCGGGGGCTCTCCCTCGGGAGTTTGGCCGAAAAGAATCTGATGCACCGCAACGCCGAGGAGGTAGACGTCCCGCCTCGATACATCGGATTTTACCCCAAGGAGGTCCTCAGGAAGCGTCACGCTTGCCAGAAAGTTGTACCGGGCCTCCCCTAGCGTTTTGACGCTCGGATGCCGGGCGGCGAAGAGATGCGACAGCCTCACCGTTGTTGGCATTTCTAGCCAAATGCTGTGCCCTCCGAGGTCAAGGTGGGCGGCATCTACCCGATGAAACTCGGCGACTGCCGAAAGCAACTGGCGTGCGAGCTCCGTCCTTCCTGCTGCCGTAACATTATCCTTCTCTGTCGCCGACCAATCTGACAGCCTTTTCAGCCTTCGCCGCCGGTCAAATACTTCCCAGTAATCTACGCCGCCAGAAGTGTCGTCAACGCGCGGTGCAAGTAGAAACTTTTCTAAATTGTCCGCCCGGTCCCGAAGCCAGTGATACACTCGACGTTCCCGGCCCACGATCTCACTACGCGCTTCCGCGTTCTGAAACCTCGTATCCGTGACCTTAGCAAAATCCCAGAGGCGCAAGGTGCCCAGATTCGGGGGGGTACCAGCCTCTCTGGCTTCGAATTCCCTATAAATCTGTCCAGGATGATTGAAGACCGATACCTCTTCGGGAACGTACCGGTCAAACTTACGGCGGCCAGGCTCCAGAGGAGACTTGCTCCCGCCATTGAAGAATCTGGTGAGGTGCTCCTTCCAAAACGGGTCGGTCAGAGGCCTCGACAAAATTTCGCCGGCAATGGAGCCGAAAGTCTCGCGATCCCGCCTGTCATCGGTTATCTGCTTTATTAAATCATCGGCGGTGAAGACCGATGCCCTCTCGGTCGCAGGAATTCCTGAGCGCTCGTTATTGCCGATCAGAGCAACGACGCCATCGATACGAGGCACGGGAAGTTTACGGGTCTCCTGTCGATTGCCTAATTCTTTCTTGAGAAGTTGATAGAGATGGCGCTTGATCTCAAGGACCTTTTGAACCGGTGACGGCTCGTGATCTACGCCGTCGAGATACCATCTGCCGTCTGTCCCGGTGATCGCCGCGGTTCCCCAGTTCTTCAGGTCGATTATGAGCACTCGTTTGCTCGTTATGAGGATCACATCAACCTCGCGCGTCGTCCCTGCACTTAAGGAGATGTCGAGGTTGGTAAATGCGTACCAAGATGCGGGGAGATTGCGTAGCTTATCGATACCTGCAATTTCGTTTTTATGTATTCCCCGGCCGCAATTCTTTATTTGCAACAGCCCGCCCCCTCTAAGAGTCCGTTCAAGAAAGCGGATATCGAGCGAGCCTTCTTGTCATTAGCTTGATCATAGCGGTCTGAATGAAGGCGAGGCTTGTGCCAGAGAAGCGCTCGAAATCCTTTGCCATTCGGCGGTTTATGCCGAGCCACGCCAACGTCCGCTCGACGATCCATCGCTTCGGGAGCACCTGAAAGCCGGCCTGATTGCGTTTGACGATTTCCATCGATCGCGGACTGGCCTCTTCGACTGTCGGGCCCTGATACCCGCCATCGCCGCAAATTTTCTCGATGAATGGAAAGCGGTTGACGAGCCTGTCGAAAACAAGTGCTGCTCCATCACGATCCTGAATACCTGCCGAATGAACCTCCGCTTTCAGAAGCATGCCCAGGGTATCAACCAGAATGTGCCGCTTGCGGCCCTTGATCTTCTTGCCTGCGTCGTATCCGATATCGAGACGGGCATCTGGGCCGGTCTTCACCGATTGGCTATCGATGATGGCAAATGACGGCTGTTCTTCGCGCCCCTCAAGCCGCCGCGTCCGGCAGTAGAGCGCGTCATGGATACGACGCCACGTCCCGTCCCGGCAGAACCGCTTGAAATAATGATAGACCGTGCTCTTCGGTGGAAAATCATGCGGCAGCAATGCCCATTGGCAGCCTGACTGCAGCAGATAGAAAATCGCGTCCATCACCGCCCGAAGCGACGTCTTGCGTCGGCGGCCCAGTCGAGGCTGCCTTGGCATAAAGGGTTCGATCAGGCCCCACTCACGGTCAGTCAGATCGCTTGCGTAGCGCATGCGGCTTCTGTCATGATGACGCCGGGTGAAGGGTGTCCAGGCCATTCGATCTCTCCGTATTTGTCGCAAAATACAAAGAATCTGATTGCCGCCCTTCACTCAACCCCACGACCGCCAGCCATTCTTGAACAGACACTAAGAACCTATCTCGAATGCAATCGAAGATTGATAGACCGAGTTTCTCGTACAGTCGAGGTCTACCGAAAGCTCAAAAAACCCGGAAATCGGTTTATTTTGCTCCGGCAATTTTTACTGCGCGAGCCACAAGTCTGGGACAACTTAAGTCACGGTCGTGATGGACATTGAAACGTCCTTGGGCAACATGTTTTTCCGTTGCCTGCGAGGGTACCTGCAGTCCGTGCCCTTGACGGCGACATAGCGCTGGGTCTCAAGAGAGGACGGCGACCCAACCGAATCCGGTCAATGGTACTTGGAGACAATGATTAAAAAGCGTCGTATGTCGTTCGAACGAGCCCACGGCTTGCTTGAAGACATAAGAAACCTTCAGGCGGCCATGGGAGCTGGGGTGACACGTCGCCGACGATGCTGCATCCGCTCTGGCTGCTACAACGGTTGCTGGTGAAGGAAATTACGCGAGCCGAACGGAAAATTCGTCGGATCAAGTCGATCCTGAGGCTGACTGCCGAGCATGATGGTTCGGATAGGTCGATCTCGCTAATGACGCAAGTTGAGGCCTATCGCCATCTCACGTACATATGGCGATCGTTTGGGGACGCGGTTGCGTTCCTTTTCATGGACAAGTTCGCGCTAAGGCAAGCTTTCTACAACACGCATAATACAAATGCTAAGCAGGACGCTGGCTTTCTTTCAGGCAAGGCGGGATTTGTTGGCGAATGGGACGAGGTTGAAAAGTGGCTCCGTCAGGGTATCCCCGCTTTGCTCGCCGACCTCACAAACACGATCCGGCATGGGGACGTTTGCCTCATGGCTGGCCCGGACCCCGTTCTTATTGAAGTCAAGCTTGGTGAGCTGGACGAGGGCGGCAACAGCGCGACTCCATTCGCCAGTTGATGGAGTTTTTTGAGAACGACGAAATACCCTGCCTGCGTGGGCTTGGAAAGATCTACCGAACAGCCCATCATTCTCCTGAATTACGTTACGCCGATGTGATGGAGGACACCATCATCGCGGCGGCCAGAACAGGCGCCGCCTTCAAATCCCCAGAGCGCGGTCTCTGGTATGTCGCGATAGCCGATGGGGCTGTTGACTTAAACGCCACCATCCATGGGTTCAGCCTTGGGCACCCAATCGCCTATCCACTTAACGAGGTTAAGACAAACCGGTCTTGGGCGCCGTACAGCCCTCTTATCCTCTCGATTCGAGACAGGGAATCGTCCTATCGATTTATGTGGGGCGATATCATTGTTTTCGTCATCTATGACCTAGACGAGCTGGTGGCCGCGGCAGCATTGCGCGGTCTCAAAACGACCCTCTTCTCGCGCGAAGAGGATTCGGTATTCGAGCTCATCGAACCTATCACCGGGAGAAACATCAGACTTGCATGGCAGATGTTTGATCGGCTTGCATTCGAGTTCACTTCGCCCGGCTGGCTCCTCGCGACAACAGTCGAACGCCTGAATTCGCAAGAGGTGCCGTCAGCAGCTTCCTCTAAACGAAATACTGGGACCGGGAAAAGTGCAGTGTTCTAAGTGTCTGTTCAAGAATGGCTGGCGGTCGTGGGGTTGAGTGAAGGGCGGCAATCAGATTCTTTGTATTTTGCGACAAATACGGAGAGATCGAATGGCCTGGACACCCTTCACCCGGCGTCATCATGACAGAAGCCGCATGCGCTACGCAAGCGATCTGACTGACCGTGAGTGGGGCCTGATCGAACCCTTTATGCCAAGGCAGCCTCGACTGGGCCGCCGACGCAAGACGTCGCTTCGGGCGGTGATGGACGCGATTTTCTATCTGCTGCAGTCAGGCTGCCAATGGGCATTGCTGCCGCATGATTTTCCACCGAAGAGCACGGTCTATCATTATTTCAAGCGGTTCTGCCGGGACGGGACGTGGCGTCGTATCCATGACGCGCTCTACTGCCGGACGCGGCGGCTTGAGGGGCGCGAAGAACAGCCGTCATTTGCCATCATCGATAGCCAATCGGTGAAGACCGGCCCAGATGCCCGTCTCGATATCGGATACGACGCAGGCAAGAAGATCAAGGGCCGCAAGCGGCACATTCTGGTTGATACCCTGGGCATGCTTCTGAAAGCGGAGGTTCATTCGGCAGGTATTCAGGATCGTGATGGAGCAGCACTTGTTTTCGACAGGCTCGTCAACCGCTTTCCATTCATCGAGAAAATTTGCGGCGATGGCGGGTATCAGGGCCCGACAGTCGAAGAGGCCAGTCCGCGATCGATGGAAATCGTCAAACGCAATCAGGCCGGCTTTCAGGTGCTCCCGAAGCGATGGATCGTCGAGCGGACGTTGGCGTGGCTCGGCATAAACCGCCGAATGGCAAAGGATTTCGAGCGCTTCTCTGGCACAAGCCTCGCCTTCATTCAGACCGCTATGATCAAGCTAATGACAAGAAGGCTCGCTCGATATCCGCTTTCTTGAACGGACTCTAAACAACGCCCCACGCCCGAAACCTCCCCCTCCCCGTCATCTCGCGAAGGCCGAGCTCCAAAACAATCCGCCGCGCCGCCTGCGGCGTCACGTCGAGCGTCTTCGCCACCATCCCGGCCGACACCAACGGTTTCGCCATCACCAACTCGACCAGTTTTGGAAGCTTTGAAGACGTCCGCCGCCCATCGAGTTTTCGCTCCAACAACGTTCGGGCCAGGGCCAGACGGTCATGTTCCTTCAAGCCGAGCTCGGCGGCCGCCAAAAACCCGTGGGCGATCGCGAGCAGCCGAGTCTCGCGATCGCGGTTCCGGCGCCGATCGACGGGAATGGTTTTCAGGCCGAGATTGATGGCGGCAAGATGGGCGCCTGACGTGATGCCGGCTTGGCGAAGGATCGACGCGCAAAGCAGCCGGCCGAGCCAGGGTGCGTGCTGTAGAACAGCAAGCTCGTTCCAGGCATCGAGGGCGACAATCGCCTGCAGCACCGCCGGTAGTTCTTGGGCTTGTCGCAACACGCCGCGCCATTCCTCCAACCTGGAATCCTCGTCCCAGTCGAGATCATAGACCAGTGCGTCTCTGTCTGCCCCGCTGGCGCGGCCGGGCCGCGTTGCGTTTTCGATCGCGGCCTCCGATCGGGCAAGTACCGCATCGATGGCGGCATAGTCGACGCCGGGCAGATCTTTGGCGTCGTCACCCTCCTCCCCCTCCCCTTCCGGATTTATCGGCGCCGCGGGGCGAATGACGACGGCAGTCTTCCCCTCGCCCGCGCCGGCCGAATTGATGTCCGATGTTTGTCGCAAGGTTCGGATACCCTCTGCGGACAAGGCCCAATCCGGCGACTGCGCAGCGATGCGCCGGCGGGTGCGCAGCACGTCGCGGGCGATGGTCAGCTCGTGGGTTGGGGTGCGGATATCGCGGGTGGCGTCGTGGAGGACGAGGTCTTCGAGATGGACGAGTTCGCCATCGATCCACAGCGAGGCACAGGCATCAGTGAAGTGGGTGCGTTCGATCCATCCCTGACCGACCGGCGAGCGGGCGCGCTCGTCGAGACGCTCCGGCGCGACGCCGGCGTTCGAAATCGGCGGCAGCAGGCTCTGGATGGCCGTTTCGTAAGATCGTAAGCCATTGCAATCATGGTAAATCCGCCATTAACCAGAAGTGATATCGGCTCTACCTTCCGTCATAGCTGCGGATTCCAAATGCGATCCTGGCCATCGATAAGTACTGGTTATCGATGGTAGATTGATTTCACGGCGCAAATCAGCAAGAATCGCAGCAAAGCAAGGCCGACATGGCCGCCGAATACAGCGATTTGGAGCGCTTGTGGCCAAACCCAAGACATCACTGACCGCCGTGGAGCGGCGCGCCGAAGAGCTCGACACGATCGCCGCGGTGCTGCCGCTCGAGCGCCGCGACGAGCTTGCCGAGCTGCTCACCGACCAGGATGTCGAGACGCTGCGCCATCTCGTCAACCAGGGTATGGGCGACAACACACTGCGGGCCTTGACCTCGGATCTCGCCTATCTCGAAGCCTGGGGGATGGCAGTGACTGGAAAATCCCTGCCCTGGCCGGCGCCCGAGGCGCTGCTTTTGAAATTCGTCGCCCATCATCTCTGGGACCCGCAACGCCGCGAGACCGATCCGGATCACGGCATGCCGGCCGACGTCGACGAAAACCTCCGGCGCCAAGGCTTTCTCAAATCCGTCGGACCGCACGCGTCAGCAACGGTGCGCCGGCGGCTGGCGAACTGGTCGACGCTAACGAAATGGCGTGGTCTCGACGGCACCTTCGCCTCCCCTTCCGTGAAATCGGCGATCCGCCTTGCCGTGCGCGCCGTCCCTCGGACGCGTCGGCGCAAGAGCGCCAAGGCGGTCACCGGCGACGTCTTGGCAAAACTGCTGTCGACCTGCGCGACCGACAGCCTGCGGGATCTGCGCGACCGGGCGATTCTGATGGTCGCCTTTGCATCCGGTGGCCGCCGGCGCAGCGAAATCGCCGGATTGCGCCGAGAACAGCTGACCGTCGAGCCTCCGATCGAGGTGCCAGGCGGCCCTCCCCTCCCCTCTCTCGCCATTCATCTCGGCCGCACCAAGACCACGACCGGCGAACAGGACGACGTCGTATTTCTGACCGGTAGGCCTGTCGAGGCGCTGAATGCCTGGATGGTTGCTGCCAGGATCGAGAGCGGAAGCGTGTTCCGGGCGATCGGGCGCTGGGGGACTATCTCGCGGCGGGCGCTCGATCCGCAGTCTATCAATGCCATCATCAAGCAGCGAGCGGCGATGGCTGGGCTGTCGGCTGGCGAGATTTCTGCGCATGGATTGCGTTCAGGCTATCTCACAGAAGCCGCCAATCGCGGCATTCCGCTCCCCGAGGCGATGGAGCAGTCACGGCATCGTTCTGTGCAGCAAGCGTCCAGCTACTACAACAATGCAACCCGTAGAAGCGGGCGAGCAACCAGGTTGCTGTAAGGCGAGATGAGATGCAGGGTCAGCAAGCTGTCCGCCGCCGCAATTTCTTTTTGTGTTCGAGATAGACATGAGGCGTGATTGACCGGTGTGGCCCTATAAGGCCGCTGCGAACTGAGCGATGAGGGAGTCGCTCTCAGGCTGAACGTACTTCGCCATATCTGGAAAAAAGCTGGATGTTGCGCTGACGGCGGTATGCAATAGCGCGGCGAAGAGCGCTATATGTTCGGGCGAAGTCGTCCCTGGACTGACAAAGCAGTTCTCCAAACGCCGCACGCCATCTCCCATCGAGCTCAGTTGGTCCCGGATTGGAAACGGGTAAGCCACCGGTCGCCTTGGCGCAGTAGGAGATTTATCACCTGGCAAGCTGTACGTGAGCAGTCCGTTCTTCAGGCTCAAAACTAGGTTGTGCCGAAGGTTGGCTGGCCTACGCGGCGCCTCGGTATTGTAGCAGTTCGCAATTTTTCCAAGGTGATCTTCATCTATTTCAAAATCGAAACGTTCACAGATCAAGAACGTGACAATCTGATCGAGTTCGTCATGCTCGGGTCGGAATTTGCGAGGATTGTTACCTGTCTTGAGATTGTGGACGTAACTCGGCTCGGACATGTTGAAAGCGGACTGGAAAGATGAAATCGTTTCCTTCAGAAGCGTTTCAACAGTGGAAATGGCTTGATATTTTGTCATCAGAAACGTCCTTAGCTATCGAACCACTTCTAATGGCGAACTGATAATTCTTGGTAGACACTCATCCTGACTGGCACGTACAAAATCGGCGTCTCGAGATTTCAATGCTGTACGCTATCGCCCGCTGACTACAGCAGCCTTGGATCCTAGCGGTCGAGCCTTCGCGTGAAGATTGGTGAACGCCTATTGGTCTGCTGCCAGGTATCGGAGACAGCGATGCAATCGTCCTCAATAACTGAAAACTGAGACTCACCCACCTTCACAGTTGGCGCCGTCCGCCCCGGATCGGGTTGGGGCATAAGGAAATAAGTTCGCGACGGACAGACGCAACATCGGCGGGCTCAAGGTCCAACATCCCAAAAAACTTGCGGCCAAACCGACCGCTTTCAGCTTTCGGCAGAGGAGACCGAGTGTTGCCTCAAATTCGGGAGAAGTCAGAATACTCGGTCCCGGCTTCCCACTTTTAATTTGTGCAAGACAGGCCTCGAACAATGTCAGGCAATAACTTCTCAGTTCTTCGTCCATCACAAACTCCCATTTGCCGACTCGTGTAGTCAGCCGACGACGTGCGGCGCGATCAAGCTTTTGTTTAGGAGCAGTACGCGACGAAGCGACGCCGCCCTCTGGCTTTCGACTCGTCGTACGATTCGCTCCGCCCCTGCTCCGAAGCAAGGTTATGAGCCACATTACAAGATGTTAGCCACGGTCGATCACCTCAGCGAATCTCAATTAGGTACCAATGTCTGGTCAGAATCCCGCAATTCTAAACTGCAAACGACAAACCGCTGGCGCCCATAGTGCTCAACAGCGCCAGCATCGGGAATTATCACGGCAACCCGTTCCGCCGACTAAAACCCTGACAGCTGTCAGGGTTTTTACCCTGCTGGCGATCTCCCACCATCGTTTTCACCCTGCCCTGCGTCCGCTGTCGCCGGCAGTACTGAGGAGTGCCATCAGCATCGGTCCGAGTGAAAATTCGCCCCGCTCCGCCTTGCGCGTGAGGTCTCGCAAATAGCCTCCCGGCGAATTGATATGTCCACTCCGCTCAAGGATGCAGGCGATCGCTGTCGCAGCATTTTCCGGCCCCATCACCTCGCAGGCCTCCTGATAGGCCGACGGGCTGACGCCCAGCATCGACCGCACGACGATCGCGGCGGCCATCATGTCGCGCCAACTGCCGATGGCCCCGCTCGGCCCATACATCGAGATGCCTGCGCAGGCTCGCAGCACCATGCCAAGCGGAAAATTACGGACCGGCTCCCGCTTCGGCCGATCATCATCCACCGACTTCGCGCCCCGCTCATCTTCAGAGCTAGGTTCAAGTTCATAGGTGGATTCGGTTTTTGAATTCTGTATGTGACGCTCATTGTGAGCATCATTGGTGCTAGTATTTTCGTCTTTTTGCTGCATTTCCAGAACGTTGATGATCTCCCCCTGCAGGAGTTCCATCTCGTCCAGGATTGAATTCACATCGCTGAGCGTCGGAGAGCGCGGAATCTTGCCCACGAGGCCGACGTAGATCGCTTCGATGTTCTCCCAGTCCCCTGAGGCGCCTTCCTCGATCGCGGCCGAAATGAGCTTTCGGACGTCGCGGCGGCAAATTGTCAAATTTTCCTTCGCCCGCCGGAGCGCTAAACGATCGGCAACGACCTGTTGCGCCATCATGGCGAGCTGCTCGGCTCTCATGAGTAACGGTGACAGATCAAAGCCGAATGCATTATCGATCGCACCCGCCTTGTCCTTCCGAGCGTAGCGCTTCCCATTCGCGCTGTCTTTACGAACGATAAGTCCGGCCTCAACGAGAAGAGCCAGATGTCTCCTAAGCGTAGCGCCGGCGATACCGTGCGCCCGAAGTGTCAATTGCGCGTTGGATGGGAAAACAATGAGTTGCGCATCTTGGCGCAATTCGTTGTCTGGATAAAAGCTCAAGAGTGCGTCGAGGACGGCTAGGCTGCGGTCCTGCAATCCAAGCAACTCCCTCGCTTCGGAGGCGTCCCTAAAGACCTTCCATTTGTCGGCCGACTTGCCTGGCTTGATCTCGCTCGTCTCAATTTGCCGCCTCACCAAGGCAAGCGTCATCGGCCGCCGCCCGAACGGCGTCGTCACACTTCCAATCTGCATTTTCTTCACCTTCAAAGAGGCAAAAGAAACCTGCTCACCAAATTACGGTGCCAAAGACTCTTGACTGGGATTCGGGGAAATGCGATTCTCTAGTTGTCACACAGAGAGAGAGGCTTCCACGACGGCAACGTTTAGGGGGCCTTTTTCTTTTGCAGCGTTTCCTTTCTTGGCCTCTAAAACTCTGACAGCTGTCAGAGTTTTTCGTGTCTTAGGCGGGCAAAGCGCTCCGTAAGCGCTGGGATCTCCGCCTCAACAAACTTCAAAAACTCGATCCCGAGTGAACCCTCGGCCGAAATTCGAACCTCTTTCGAGGACATCAGCAAGGCGCCGAGCTTAGTCCCGCCCTTGTCAGTAATCGGGCTTGGCTCCCGGCGACCGGTCGATTCTGGCTTGATGGCGTTCAACACACGCTGAAATCTTTGATCGGAGGTCTCAGCCGCATCCCCCTTCTTAACCAGCGCCGCCCGTAGGGCATCAAGCATTCCTGAGTCGCCCGCAACCGTCTTGGCCAAATCAAGCCAGCGTGGACGCCCAATCTTTGGCGCCCGTCCGATGGCTTCAATGACATCAGCAGGGACGGATCGATAAACGCTTCGCATCCGAGCCAGTTCCGCGTCCTCGATAGAAAGCGCTGCGTAGATATCCCGCGGTTTGATTCCGGCTTCATCCATGCGGAAAGCAAACAAGGCGCGCTCGATCCATGTCAGGTCCTGACGGCTGGCATTTTCGATACCCTGCGCGACAACAAGATCGACATCGGAAATCTCGACCTCGATCGCGCGGACGGGCAGGCCAAGTTGCATGGCAGCAAGCCAGCGCCGATGGCCATAGACCACCTGGTAGCGGCCAGGTGATAACGGATGTTTCCGGATCTGAATGGGCACCTTCTGTCCATCCGTCTCGATCGAACGTTTGAACGCCTCGAAGTCGCCTGCGTCGTCGTCAGGCAGCCTGTCCGGGTAGGGGGAGGGGTCAATAAGCAATGGGTCCACATCTCGAACCGAACCGCCTCCCGCCTCAAGGAGAGCCTTCAAACGATCTCGCTCCGTCCGGATGTCATCGATGGCTCGATGGGCCGCTCCGATCACGCCAGCTCCGACGCGATTGCCAGCAGAAGGCGCAGGGGACACTGACGGCTGCTGCTGATCCGCGGCCTGATCACTTTCCAGCTCCGCGGAAAGCAGTCCGAAGCTTGCGACAATAGATTTGCGGGGGGATTTGCTCATTCACGCCCCCAGCTCGTGTTGATCAGGCGAACAATGGCCTCGTTCACGGCGTCGACTGCCTCTCGTGCTCGCTTGTGGGTATCACGTCCGATCTGTCCCATTTCGAGTTCATAGATCGATCGCTTGGCCAGCCCGGCGGCTTCGACCGCGGTGCTCTCGATTGCCGTCGGAAGCAACACGTCTGTTCCGAAGAGGTGGCGCATCATGGCAACCACCTGCGACTGGGGTGCGTCATTCGGATCATGTCGCGTAATCAGATAACGAATGAAGTCCTGATCGAGCTGAGCTCCGCTTTCGTTGAGAACACTGATCAGGTCTCCCATCATGAGAAGAAACTGGCTCATTGAGGCCACGTCCAGCATCGCTGGATGGACCGTGATAATCATGCTCGTCGCAGCGTAGATCGCACTCAGGGTCAGGAACCCAAGCGACGGGGGCGTATCCAGGATGACAACATCGTAGTCCGCCTCGACTTCAGCGAGAGCGAGTTTGAGCCGCTCGAAGAAGATTGCCCCAGAACTCGATTTGTTCGCCAGAACACGAGGTGTCTCGTGCTCATACTCCATGACCTCAAGATTGCCGGGGATGAGATCGACACCGTCGAAGTAGGTCTTCCTGATAATGTCGCGTATTGGGCGCCGAGCGCTTTCGTCGTACCTCAGGGCTGCGTAGATCGTCTCGTTCGCTCCCACATCGACTTCAGGCTGAGCGCCAAACAAGGCCGAAAGGGAAGCTTGCGGATCAAGGTCAAGGGCGAGAACCCGATAGCCATGAAGAGCAAGATAATGCGCAAGATGAACACAGGTGGTCGTCTTGGCGCTCCCACCCTTGAAGTTCGCGATTGCTATGACCTGCAGATGCTCTCCCTCCCGCCGGCGGGGAAGGAAGCGCAGTGAATCAGCTGGCTTCTGTTTTGCAAAGAGTTCACGCAACTCATTGATCTGTGGAAGCGTATAGACGCGATGATTGTTTTCGAGCCTGCTCGGGCTCGGACCGCGCCCTTCGCTGGACATCAGTTTCAAGGTCGAATCTGGTATCGACGTCAACTTGGATACTTCGTTAGTAAGGAACTGCCGCAACGTCTTTTCCGACTTCGGCGGATACATGCGCATTCGAAGTTGCTGCAATTGTTGAGACAGGAGGCCCGCATGGCGCGTGATCTTGCTGCCAGCATCTTCCTTGGAAGCAACCACCGATTCTACCCGTTGTGCTATCGCCATCTTTCCCTCTTGGCGGCTTCGTGCCGGTTTACCGGCCAT